>JAODBP010000105.1 GCA_025464025.1 Actinomycetes bacterium
GGCGGTAGACGACGAACTGGACCGGGAAGCCGGGGAGGCCGAGCGGGTCGCCGAGGCCGTCGGACACGCCGCGGATGCCGAGGAACGGGACGCCGTAGCGCTGCATGACCTGGGCGACGGCCGCCGTCTCCTCGTCCTGGGCGGCGTAGGTCTTGGTCGTCTCGTCAGGCGCCTTGAAGAACGACCGGACGAAGTCGGCGTCGACGAGGGCCGGGGCCCGCGACGCGAAGTCGGCCAGGTCCTGGGGCGAGCCGCCGGGGATGCACGGCCGGCACCCGGCGATGTCACCGCCGCCCGGCATGCACGGGACGGCCTTGCCGCCGAACGGGTCCGAGGTCGTGCCGTCGCCGCCGACCCGCACCTTCGGTGCGTGCCACAGGTGCACGGGCGTGGCGGCGTCGATGCCGGGGCAGGCGCAGGCGGCGTCACCGACCGGCACGTCCTGCGACAACCGGGGCCGGACGGTGCGGGCCAGGGCCACGAGCTTCGGGTCGGTCGGGAACCAGTGCTTGCCGTCGTCGGGGGTCCAGCGCTGCGGGACCATCACGTCGCCGATGTACATGGCGCTGCCGGCCACGCCGGAGAACACCGCCGCGGTGAAGGGGCACCGGCTGTGCTCGATGGCCGTGGTCGCCGCCTCGGCCGCGTTCACCGGACCGATGCCGGTGACGGTCAGCACCACGTCCTTGCCGGCCAGCCTGCCGCCGTAGAACGTGCGGCCGTCGACCTCGGTCGTGGCCGTGATCGTGGTGGCCTCGACGAGCGGGTTCAGCTCCAGCGGCATGGCCGAGAGCACCAGCGTGCGGGCTCCGCACCGGGGGGCCGCCGTGACGGTGGCGGCGCCGGCGCCGACCAGCAGCACGGCGCCGATCAGCGTGGCCAGGAGCTTCCTCATGGTCACGAGTTCGCCCTGGGCCGCCGCTCCCCTGCCCGGGGCTCGTGAACGTCGTGTTGCGCGTAAGGTCCGACCCATGGGGGCATGGAGAGGGATCCGGTACGCGACGGCCGAGCGGTGGCAGCCGCCGGAGCCGGTGGCCTGGGACGGCACCGACCCGGGCGCGGTGGGGACGGCGGCGCCACAGGGCCCCATCGTGGGCGTCGAGGGCGTGCCGGGCATGGACGTCCTGGGCCCCACCGGCGAGGACTGCCACTTCCTGGACGTCTGGGCGCCGGACGGCGCCGACGGGCTGCCGGTCATGGTCTGGATCCACGGCGGCAAGTACGAGATCGGCAGCGGGTCGCTCCCGACCTACGACGGCACCCGACTGGCCGAGGAGGGCGTGGTCGTCGTCGGCATCAACTTCCGACTGGGCGCGCTGGCGTCGCCCAACCTGGCCGTGCTCGACCAGGTCGCGGCCCTGCAGTGGGTGCACGACAACATCGCCCGCGTCGGCGGCGATCCTGGCAACGTCACGATCTTCGGGGAGTCGGCCGGCGCCGGTGCGATCCTCCACCTGCTCGGCGTGCCGGCGGCCGACGGGCTGTACCAGCGGGCCATCCTCCAGAGCCCGGGCGGCGAGGTCGTCCAGCGGGAGCACCACGAGGCCCTGCGCGAAGCGCTCTTCGCCCGAGTGGCGCCCGATGCTCCCGTCGAGGCGGTCCTCGCCGCCCAGAACGACGCCGCCGCCGCCGTCGCCCACCTCTTCGGCGCCATGCCGTGGGCACCGGTGATCGATGGCGACGTGCTGCCCGGCGACCCCCGGGACCGGGTGGCCGCGGGCGTCGGTGTCGACCTTCTGGTGGGCACGACCGGGTGCGAGCTGGAGCCCTACACCGCGGTCATGAAGGACCTGCCGCCCGAGGCGATCGGCGGCGTGCTGCAACACCTGGTCCGGCCGATCATCGGGCGCGACCCCGGCCACATGACCAAGCTCGTCGAGGCCTACGACCGCGACTACGGCGCGGTGCTGTCCGACGCGGCGATGGCGATCCCGGTGGTGCGCCTGCTCGACTCCCACCAGGGCCGGGCGTTCTCGTACGTGTTCGGCTGGGAGTCGCCCGTCGTGGGTTCGGCCCACGCCACCGACCTGCCGTTCACGTTCGGCACGTTCGACGTCGAGACGTGGAAGGAGTTCGTCGGCTACGACGACGATGCCGAGGCGCTGAGCGCGCGCATGCGCCGGGCCTACGCCACGTTCGCCCGCACCGGCGATCCCGGCTGGCCGGCGTGGGACGCCGACCGCCAGGCCATGGTCTTCGGCCGGACCGACGAGGTGCGCACGCACCCGTCGGCCGCGAACCTCCACCTCCACCCGGAAAGGGAAGTCGCATGAGCAGCCTCCAGGGCAAGGTCGCCATCGTCACCGGCGCCAGCCGCGGGATCGGCAAGGGCGCTGCCCTCGCCCTCGGCGAGCTCGGCGCGACGGTCTACGTCACCGGCCGCACCGTCACGCCGGGCCAGGGCCTCGCCGGGACCGTCGGCGAGACGGCCGACCAGGTCACCGCCCTCGGCGGGAAGGGCATCGCCGTCGCCGTCGACCACCACGACGACGCCCAGGTCGACGCCCTGTTCGACCAGGTGGCCGCCGAGCAGGGCCGGCTCGACGTCCTCGTGAACAACGTCTACCCGAGCGCCGACCTCACCGCCTGGCTGGGCAAGCCGTTCTGGGAGCTGCCGATCGAGGCGTGGGACGGCGTGATCGACATCGGCCTCCGCTCCCACTACGTCGCCGCCCGCCGCGCCGCCATGGTCATGGTCCCGGCCAAGTCGGGCGTGATCGTCAACGTCTCGTCGTCGGGCTCCCAGCAGTACTCCCACAACATCCCCTACGGCGTCGGCAAGGCCGCCCTCGACCGCTTCACCGCCGACGCCGCCCACGAGCTCACGCCCCACGGCATCGCGGTCGTCTCCCTCTGGCCCGGCCTGGTGAAGACCGAGCTGGTCATGGCCGGCGCCTCCAAGGCGGCCGACGGCTCCGGCCGCGACGTCATCGCCCTCCCCGGCGAGGGCGAGATCGACCTCTCCGGCGCCCAGTCGCCCCTGTTCGTCGGCCGCGCCGCAGCCGCCCTCGCCGCCGCCGACGACGTCCTGGCCAAGACGGGCAAGGCCTACGCGGTGGCCGACCTGGCCCGTGAGTACGCCTTCACCGACGAGGACGGCAACGTCCCCGACACCAGGGTCCGGCCCGGCGCCGAGTAGGTCCTTGTCCGGGCTTAGTCATAGTGCTTAGTATGACTAAGGACCTGGGAGGGGACATGACGAGAGCCCGACTGATCTCCGCCGACTCGCACGTCGCCGTGCGCCTCGACGACATCCGGGCCCGCGTCCCGAGTGCCCTCCACGACGCGTTCGACGACGCCATCGCCGAGCAGGCGCGCATCGACGAGGAGCTCCGCGGCGGGCGGAAGCTCTCGATGGCCGACTGGGACATGGAGGCCTTCAAGGACCCCGGGTACCACGACCCGGTGGCCCGGCTCGCCGCCATGGACCGCGACGGCGTCGACGCCGAGGTCCTCTACTCGGAGGTCAGCGCGTTCCGCGCCTACGGCCTGGTCAAGGGCGACTGGAAGCCGATCAGCCGGGCCTTCACCGACCACCTGTCGGAGTTCGCCGCCGTCGACCCCGACCGGCTCGTCGTCTCCTACCAGGTGCCGATCATCGACGTCGCCTACGCCGTGTCCGAGGTCGAGCGCCTCGCCGGGCTCGGCGCCCGGGCCGTGCACCTCCCGAACTTCCCCAGCGAGCTCGGCCTCCCCGACTACCACGACGGGGTGTACGACCCGCTCTGGGGCGTGCTCCAGGAGACCGGCCTCTCGATCAGCCACCACCTCGGCAACCGGGCCTCGCTCTACGACGTGCTCCAGCGGGACCCGACGCCGCAGGCCGGGATCTTCACCTCGCTCCCGGCCCTCGCCCTGGCCGAGGTCATCGCCTGGTGGATCCTCACCGGCACGCTCGAGCGGTTCCCCGGCCTGCACATCGTCTTCGTGGAGCCGAGCCTCTACTGGCTCCCGGGCTTCCTGGCCGGCCTCGACCGCAAGACCGAGCGGTACGACTTCCCGGGCATGCGGCTGAAGCCCAGCGACTACTTCCGGCGCAACATGGCGGCCACGTTCATGGACGACGAGGTCGGGCTCCAGATGCGCCACATGATCGGGCTCGAGAACATCCTGTGGTCGACCGACTTCCCCCACCCGGCGACGACGTGGCCGAACTCCCAGGAGGTCGTGGCCCGCCAGTTCGCCGACGTGCCCGACGACGAGCGGGAGCTGATCTGCTGCCGCAACGCGGCCCGCATCTACAACCTCTCCCCTACGGCCGCCTAGTCAGGCCAGCGCCAACCCTCGCCGGGCCGCCTCCGACCGGAGGGCCTCGGCGACGCCCCGGACGAGCAGCCCGCGGACGACGGTGTCGTCCGCCGTGTCGGCGACGTTGGTGGAGACGACGTTGCCCATCAGGTAGCCGCGCAGGGCGAGGAAGGCGTAGCGCACGAGCTCCGGGTCGGACGCCGCCTCGCCGAGGGCCTGGTCGAACAGGGGCTGCCAGGCCCGAGACAGCTCGGCCCCGTGGACGGCGATGGCCTGGCGGGTCTCGCTCGACGTGTTCGGGTTGCGGGTGAGGTCGAGGATGATCTGGAGCTGGACGAGGTGCTCGGGCTGCTCGTAGTGCGAGGCGAGCACGTCGAGCACCGAGGCCAGCCGCTCCTCGAGGGTCCCGTCGGGCACCTCGGCCTCGGCCATCCGGCGGTCGAGCGCGGCCCAGCGGTCGTTCAGGACCTCGAGCAGCAGCCCCTCCCGGGTGCCGAACTGGTGCTGGATCGTGCCCCACGTGACACCGGCCCGGCGGGCGATCTCGTTGGAGCTCGTCTGGTAGTAGCCGACCTCGAGGATGCAGCCGACGGCGGCATCGAGCACCCGCCGCCACGTCTGCTCCCCGTCGGACCGGCGCCGCCGGGCCGGTGGGGTCAAGGGGTGACGCCCTCGTCGAGCCGGGCGGCGGCGGCCAGGCCGGCCAGGAAGCGGGCCAGCTCGTCGCGGTCGGTGGCCGTGGTCCGGGCACCCGACCGGCGGAGCGGGACGGCGTCGCCGATCTGGCGGCTCAACGCCATGCCCCGGATGGCGTTGAACACGACGTTCCTGGTGACGCTGCTGGCGCCCTCGCCGAGCACGTCGCGCAGGAGCCGCCGGAGCTCGTCACCCGAATCGTCGACCTGCTGGTCGAGCGAGGTGGTCACCTCGGCCGAGGTGTCGGGGTCGTGGAGGAGGTTCAGCACGATCTGCAGGCGGGCGAGGTAGATCGGGTCGCCGTAGTGCTTGGCCAGGACGGCGTAGAGCGCCTGCAGCCGCTCCTCCAACGTGTCGCCGGTGATCCGGCCCTTCTTCACCGTGGCCGAGAACCGCTGGTTGAGCTCCTCGATCACGGCGAGGAGCAGCGCCTCGCGTGAGCCGAAGTGGTACTGGATCGACCCCCAGCTCACGCCGGCCCGGCGGGCGATCTCGTTCGAGCTGGCCCGGTAGAAGCCGAGCTCCAGGATGCAGGCGATGGCGCCGTCGAGGATCTGGCGGCGACCGGCCGACTCGCCGTCGGTGGTCCGCTTCTGCCGGCGCGAGCGGTCACGGGGCGGGGCGATGCCGGCGGCACGGTCAGGGGCGGTCACAGGCCGCCATCATGGCGCGGGCACGGGCTGGCTCAGTCGACCCACAGCTCCTCGTGGACGGCGCCCGAGGCGAGGAGCTCCTCGATCCGCGCCTCGTCGAAGCCGTGCTCGTGGAGGATCGCTCGGGTGTGCTGGCCCACGATCGGCGGTGGGCCCTGCACCACCCCGGGCGTGGCCGAGAAGCCGATGGTCGAACCGAACTGCTCGAAGCGGCCCAGGACCGGGTGCTGGTGCTCGACGATCAAGCCGAGGTCGCGCATGGCCGCGTCGGCGAAGACCTCGCGCCCGAAGTGCGGGTTGGCCACCTCGCACGGCACGCCGGCGGCATCGAGGAGCTTGAACCACTCGCCGGCCGAGCGGGTGCGCAGGAGGGCGGCGATGCCCTCGCCGAGCTCGGCGTCATGGGCCGATCGGCGCTCGGGGTCGGCGAAGCGCTCGTCGCCGGCCAGGTCGAGGTCGGGAAGCCCTCGGGCGAGCGCCTGCCACTCGTCCTCGTTCGTGACGGCGACGCAGAGCCAGCCGTCGGCCGTCTCGTACAGGCGGTAGAGGGCGCCGAGCCCGAGCTGGAGCCGGTCGAGGTGGGGCCGGGGCAGCGCCTCACCGTCGCTGGTGAGCGACGCGGCGGACGAGGCGAGCAGCGCGGCGTTGAGGATCGACGTGTCGATGCTCTGACCCTCGCCGGTGCGAGCCCGGTGGTAGAGCGCCTGGACGACGCCGATGGCGGAGAGGAAGCCGTTGCCGGTGTCGCCCATCGACGTGAGGCTCCAGAACGGCCGACCGCCGTCGTAGCCGCCGCCGTCCTCCCAGGTCACCCCGCCGAGCGAGCACCCGGTCTGGTCGTTGCCCGGCGCGTCCGAACGCGACCCCCGGTCGAAGCCCCGGGTGTGGCAGTAGACCATCGCCGGGTTGATCGGGCGCAGCGAGGCCTCGTCGCAGCCGAGCCGGGCGAGGGCATCGCGCCGCATGTTCGAGTGCACGACGTCGGCGTCGGCGACCAGGCGGTGCAGCACGGCGATGCCGTCGGGGTGCTTGAGGTCGATGCAGATGCTCCGCTTGCCGCGGTTGCAGGCGTAGGCCACGTGGGTGGCGTGCCACCACGGGTCGCGGGTGGCGTTGACCTTGATCACGTTGGCGCCGAGGTCGGACAGCACCTGGGTGCCGAACGGCCCGGCGACGGCGAAGCCGAGGTCGAGCACGGTGATCCCGTCGAGCGGCGGCCGCCCGGGCGCCCCGTTGGCGGGTGCCACCGCCGGAGGGGCGACCCGGGCCGCGAGCAGGTCGTCCCGCACCTCCCGGTCGTGCTCTCCCACCCGGGGCACCGGGCCCTGCACCCGTCCCGGCGTCCGGCTCATCCCGTAGAGCACGCCGAGCTGCCGCAGGGTGCCGTGCTCGGGGTGGGCCACGTCGACGACCGCGCCCTCGGCCAGCAGCGTCGGGTCGACCAGCGCCTCCTCGGGGGTGCGAACGGGCTGGAGGGGCACCCCGGCCTCGGCCGCGACCCGCACCCAGTCGGCGCTCGGGAAGCGGGCGATGGCATCGCGCATGTCGGGCCAGTAGTGGGCGAGCACGACGATGTTCTCGGAGCCGGGCGGGATCCGCTCGGCGTCGTCGCGGACGTTGGTGATGTCGCGCCGCAGCTCGAGGGTGTCACCGTCGGCGCTGGAGAGGACGAAGCGCGGGTTCGGCACCCACGACTCGATCCACCGGCCGTCGGCGCACTCGAAGAACCCCTTCGACGCCCGTTCGTCGTAGATCCACGTCCGGTAGCCGGTCGCGTCCGGGTGGTCCGACCGCTGCCACTTGCCGGCCGTCAGGATCAGGGCGGCCTGGAGCAGCGACGTCTCGACGTGCTGGCCCCGGCCGTCGCGCTCGCGGGCCAGGAGGGCGGCGCTGATGCCCGTCGTCGCCAGGTAGGCGGCGCAGATGTTGGGCCACGGCGAGTGGAGGAAGATCGGGCCGGGCCGGGGCGGGCCGGGGGGCATGCCCTCGGGCACCTCGAGGTCGGGCAGGAACGGTTCGATGCCGTTGACGTGGTCCGTCGGGCTGCCCAAGTGGCCCCGCTGCTCGTCGAGGAGGCCGAGCCGGGCCGCGACCAGGGCGTCGTAGGCCGGGCGGTCGCGGTGGTCGGGGTGGTCGCCGTAACCGGTGATGGAGCAGTGCACGAGGCGGGGGTGGAAGGCGAGCAGGGTCGCGGCATCGGCCCCCAGGCGTTCGGCGACGCCGGGTCCGAAGGTCTCCAGCACGACGTCGGCCGTCGCCACCAGCTCGTGGAAGGTCCCTCGGTCACCGTCCGACCCCAGGTCGAGCTCGATGCTGCGGCGGCCGCGGAGCCAGGCGTTGGCGCCGGGCAGGGTGCGGAAGCGGTCACCCCCGGGCCGCTCCACCTTGATCACGTCGGCCCCGTGGTCGGCGAGCAGCATGCCGGTGATGGGCCCGGCGATCCCCTGGCTGAGGTCGAGGACGCGGACGCCGTCGAGCACGCTGGTCATGGCAGGGCTCCTGTGGTGGGTTGGCGCCGGCTAGGGCCGGCGCAGGATCGTCCCGGTGCGGCTGGCGGTCACCAGGGCCACCTGCGGATCGTCGAGCTGGTTGACGGCCTCGCCCCGGAGCTGGCGCACGGCCTCGGTCGTGAGGTTCAACCCGTGGATGTAGCCCTCACCGATCAGCCCGCCGTTGGTGTTGCACGGCAGCGACCCCTGCAGCCCGAGGTTGCCCTCGGCCACGAAGTCCTTGGCCTCGCCGAAGCCGCAGAAGCCGAGGGCTTCGAGCTGCATGAGGAGGATCGGGCTGAAGGCGTCGTAGATCATGGCCACGTCGATGTCGGCCCGGTCGATCCCGGAGCCCTCGAACAGGCGAGCGGCGAGGGCGACCGAGCCGTCCATGATCGACAGGTCCGGCCGGTAGTGGTCGCTGGCGATCTCCTGCTCGAAGAGGCCGGCACCGGCCGCGGTCTCGATCACGACGGGCGCCCGGGTGTCAGCGGCGCGATCGGTGGCCGTCACCACCAGGGCGACGGCACCATCGGTCTCCTGGCAGCAGTCGAACAGGCGGATGCAGGGCTCGGCGATCCAACGCGACGCCTGGTGGTCGGCGAGCTCGATCGGCTGCCCGTAGAAGTGGGCGTTGGGGTTCGTCGCGGCATGCTCGCGCAGCTGGACGACGGCGCGCCCGAAGTCGGCGCTCGTCACCCCGAAGCGGTGCATGTAGCGGGTGGCGTTGAGCGCCATCCACGACGCCGGCGTGAGCACGCCGAAGGGCGTGCACCACTGCATGGCCGTCGAGCCGGAGTGCGACGACGTCGCCCGGCGGGTGGTCGTGGCCGCCCCGAACCGATCGCCCGAGCGGGCCCGCAGCGCCCGGTAGGCGACGACCACGTCGGCCGCGCCCGAGGCGACCGCAGCCGCGGCGTGCAGGAGCACGCCCTGCGAACCGCCACCGCCGTAGGGCACCCGGCTCGACCACCCGACCTCCGGGATCCCGACGGTCCGCACGAGCTCGGTCTCCTCGACCGGGTCGATCGTGTAGCTGACGAGCCCGTCGACGTCGGCCGGCACGAGCCCGGCGTCGGCCAGGGCGGCGAGGATCGCCTCGGTCGCGAGCTGCGTCTCGCTCCGCCCGGCGTCCTTGGAGAACTCGGTCTGGCCGGCGCCGACGATCGCCGCCGCAGCGCGGAGCCCGCGGCTCACGACGCCCCCTCCGCCGGCACGAACACCGGGACGGCCAGATCGTCGGCGGTGGGCTCGAACGAGACGCGGACCGCCATGCCGATCCGGACGTCGGCCGGCTCGACGCCGACCAGGTTCGACACGATCCTCGGCCCTTCGTCGAGGTCGACCAGCACGGCGACCAGCGGATAGGTGAACTGCGGGCTGCGGGGGTGGTGCAGCACGGCGTAGCTGTAGATGGTGCCCGTCCCGGCCAGGTCGACCACCTCCTGCTCGACGGCGTGGCACTCGGGGCAGGCCGGCCGGGGCGGGTGGTGCAGCCGGCCGCAGGCCCCGCACCGCTGGGCCACGAGCCGGCCTTGGGCCGCCGCGTCCCAGAAGGCGTGGTTGTCCTCGGTCAACACCGGTGCCGGCCGCATGACCACCCTCCCCCTGGAGCATCGCAGGATTTGTATATTGTCTTCACTACATCGTAGTTGCTACGTTGCAAGTGCTCAAGAGACCTCCATGGCCTCGAGCCGGCCAGCCCCCCGCAGCCGTGCAGCACCTCACACCGACCCCGGGGGGAACCGAACTTGTTGAAGCGCCTGCTCCTGCTCATCACTGCCGTCGCATCGATCGGCGTGGTCTCGGTCAGCGGGGTGGACGGCGCCGCGGCCCAGGCCGCCACGCCGTTCGACTCACCGACCACCTTCTGCACGCCGTCGACCGCACCGGCCGGCCCGCGCAACTCGAGCACGCCGGGCGTGACGCCCGGCTCGATCACCATCGCCGACCAGTCGCTCGACACGGTCGCGCTCAAGCGGGTCGTCGGCCGGGACAGCCCGCCCTACCACGCCTTCTACCAGGCCCTCTGGGACGAGGTGAACCGCTGCGGCGGCATCAACGGGCGAAAGGTCATCCTCAAGAACGTCCCCTACAACGCCCTCGCCGTCGACCAGGCCGGTCACCAACAGGCCCAATGCCTCCGGATCGCCGAGGACGTCAAGGCCCTCCTCGTCAGCGGGATCACGTCGAACGCCACGGCGCGGTGCACCTCGATCCTGCACAAGACCATCCAGCTCGCCCCGCAGGCCGCCGGCGTCACCGCCCGAGACTTCACCGACAGCGCCGGCCGGATCCTCAGCGTCTACCCCGCTGCTGACCGGCTGAGCGGCGCGTTCATCGATGACGGCATCGCCGAAGGGGCGTTCAAGAACCGCAAGGTCGGCGTGCTCGGCAGCGCCACCCTGGCCACGGTCGCCGGTGACCTCCAGCGCCAGTACGTCGACGTCTTCAAGGCCAAGGGCGTCGACGCCACGCTCGAGGTCCTCCCCTGCACCGGCACCAACTGCACGGCCGGGATCGGCAACGCCATCCGGCGGTTCAAGGCGGCCGAGATCGACGTGCTCGTCCTCAGCCAGTTCATGACGAGCCAGAACGTCGGCCAGGTCATCCGCGAGATGCGGACCCAGGGGCTGAACGTCCGCATCACCGGCCCGTACAACGGCTCGGTCATGGCCGACGTGACGCTGTCGACCACCGCATCGGCCGCAGGGTCCGACGGCCTCGCCTTCGCCAACCGGATCGGGTGGACCGCGGTCGGGCCCGAGCTCGTCGGCCAGTGGCGGGACGGCCGGATCAAGGAGACGCCGTTCTCCCGGATGTGCCTCAACCTGCTGGCCAAGGCGACCGGCATCGCCCCCATCCAGTACGCCGAGGGGAGCATCATCACGGCGTACTGGGGCGCCGGCACCAACATCTGCGCCGAGGTGCGCGCCGTGGCCCGGGCGATCTACAGCCTGGGCAACAACGTCACGACGGCCAGGGTGGCCAAGGCGCTCGCCGTCGTGAAGCTCGACCGCAAGGACACCGGTCCGATCCCGAACGAGAAGGCGTTCTTCTCCGGCACGGACGTCTCCCCCGACCGGGTCACGACCCTCCGGTACAACTTCCCCTGCCCGCTGCCGAAGCCGTCGATCTCGACGTCCGGCTGCTTCATGCCGGTCGACCTGCCGCCCCGGTACCGGACCGTGCGCGGCTGACGATCCGTTCTGGTCACGCTGGCTCTCGCTTCCCCGGAGCCAGCGTGACTAGAACGCGTTGGGGTCGCGCTGGACGGACTCCGGGACCGGGAAGTCGTACAGCTCGCTGGCGTTCCGCCACGTGATGCGCTCGATGTCGTCGGCCGGCAGGCCGCCGATCTCACGCTCGATGACGGCCTGGGTGTTGGGCCAGGTCGAGTCGCAGTGCGGGTAGTCCTGCTCGAGGAGGATGTTCTCGACGCCGATGCGCTCGCGCTGGACGAACGACGACGGGTCCTCGATGGCGCAGAACCAGAAGTTCCGCTTCATCACCTCGGCCGGCGTCAGCGAGTCGGTCCACGTGCCGTACATGTCGTGGTAGCTGCGCATGTGGTCGAGGCGGTCGAGCAGGCCGGCGACCCAGCCGATGCCGCCCTCGGAGAGGCAGATCTTCAGGTCGGGGTGCTTCACCGGGTACAGCGAGTAGAGCCAGTCGACGGCGGCGAACATGGCGTAGCCGAAGAACAGCACGCCGGTGACGTCGGGCGGGGCGTCGTCGGTCGTGGCGGGTGACGCGCCGGCCGAGCCGATGTGCAGGTTGATGACCGTGCCCGTCTCGGCGCAGGCCTGGATGAACGGGTCCCAGTGGCCGGAGTGGATCGTCGGCAGGCCGTGGCCGGCCGGCGACTCGGGGAACGTGACCGCCTTGAAGCCGCGCTCGGCGTTCTCCCGGATCATGTCGGCGCCGACCTGCGGGTCGAGCAGCCACGGCACCTGGCACGGGATGATCCGCTCGGGCGCCGCCGCGGCCCAGCTCTCGAGGTGCCAGTCGTTCCAGGCCCGGGTCGTGGCCATGGCCAGCTCGGGGTCCTTGGTGGTGAGCTGGAGGCGCTGGCCGGCGAAGCCCGGGAGGAACGACGGGAAGTTCAGCGACCCGTAGATGCCGTTGAGGTCCATGTCCTCGAGCCGGGCCTTGATGTCCCAGGCACCTCGGCGCATGTGCTCGAACCGCACCGGCTCGAACGAGAACTCCTCGACCGGCCGGCCGACCACGGCGTTGAAGCCGATGTTCGGCAGCTCCTCGCCGTCGTAGACCCACGTCTGGCTGCCGTCGTCCCTCTCGACGACGCGCGGGCCCCGGTCGCCGAACCTCTTCGGCAGCCGGCCCTCGAACGTGTCGATGGGCTCGACGATGTGGTCGTCGACCGAGATCACCGTGTACTTGCGGTCGCGCCGCTCGGGCTCGGGCAGGAACGTGATCGTCCGCTCGTCGCCCGTCTTGGCCGTGGTGAAGCTCAGGTCGGACTGCAGGTCCTCGAGCGATCTCATCAGCTCTGGCGTCCTCTCACGTCGGTGCCGCCGCACAGGCGACCACTGTCCTGATGGAGCGCTCGCAAGCTCGCACTCAACACAGCACCTCCGGCTCGTCCTTGATCAGCAGGCGGGTGGCTCCCGCCCAGTACACGTCGACGGCCCGCTCGAGGAACGACTGCTTGATGCCCTTCACCGCACCGGCCGGCATCTGGAGCGGGTCCTTCCCCATGAGCAGCACGTCGTAGGCCGAGCGGCAGACCCGGTCGAGCGACGCCGCCCGGTACATCGCTTCGGCCACGGTCGCGCCGGTGACGATCACGCCGTGGTTGGCCAGGATGGCGACCGGCGCGCCGCCGATGGCGTCGGCCAGCTCGGCGCCGAGCAGGGGGGAGTCGACCTCGCCGCCGTACTCCTCGACCAAGACCAGGTCGTCGTAGAAGATCGCCCCGGTCTGGTTCGCCAGGATGGGCAGGATCCCCACGGCCGACAGCACGGTCGCCCAGTACGGGTGGTTGTGGATCACGACCCGGGCGTCGGGCCGCTTGCGATGGAGCTCGGTATGGATGTGGATCGCCGGCGTGACGTCCCACTTCCCGCCGACCACCTGCGCGTCCATGTCGACCTCGCAGACGTCGGACGCCGTGATCTCCCGCCACCACAGGCCCCACGGGTTCACGAGCAGGTTGTCCTGCCCCGGCCGCTGCCACGTGATGTGGCCGGCGAGGTTCTCGCAGAACCCGTCGATGGCCAGGATCCGGAAGGCGCAGGCGAGCTGCTGCTCGTCGGTCAGCTCCGGCGCCGGCGGCGTGATGCGGGGCGCCCAGACGCCCAACCCACCTTGACGTTCACCATCCCCCATGCCCGTCAAGCCTAGGAGCGGGCCGGGATCTTGAACACGCGCAGGGCGTTCTCCCGGAGGAACTTGGGCCACACGTCGTCGTTGAACGGCACGTTCGGCATGTCCTTGAACTGGCGCTCGAGCGACAGGCCGGCCGGGAAGTAGCCGCAGTACATGATCTTCTCCGAGCCCCGGGTGTTGGCGAAGTTGATGATGTCCTTCGGGTAGTGCTTCGGGGCGAAGGCGCTCGTCATGTAGTGCAGGCCCGGCCACTTGAGCATGAGCTTCACGGCCAGGGCGGTCCACGGCTCGCCGCCGTGCATCATCACCATCGTGAGGTCGGGGAAGTCGTAGAGCACCTCGTCGAAGTGCTCGACGTGCTGGGGCCAGCTCGGCATCCGGGGGCCGACGATGCCGCCGTTGATGCACATCGGGATGTCGAGCTCCACGCACTTCATGTAGATCGGGTAGAGCTTCTTGTCGTTCACGGCCGCCTGGGGCACCAGGCCGGACGGGAAGATCATGGCGGAGACGATGTCGTGCTCGGCCTTGGCCGCCTCCATCTTCCGCAGGGCGTCGATGCCCTCGTGGGGGTTCACGCTCATGCTCAGGTAGAACCGGTCGGGGTAGCGCTTCTTGGCCTCGATGCCGTTGGGCGACAGGCCCGTCTTGCAGATGTCGATGTTGAAGGCGTCCATCTTCTCGACGATCCACTCGACCGGGTCGGTGTCCGGGTCGACGACGTCGGGGACGTCCTTGAACATGTACTGGGCCGGGAACTCCATCTCCTCGAGGCTCTGGCGATCCTTGAGGTTGGCCTTGAAGAAGTCGTACGCGCCCTTCTTCTGCTCGATGCTCGTGTACGGGAACCCGATGCCCAGGTCCACGATCCCGATGTCGGTCGGCATGCCCATGTGTTGTTGACTCCCCCGTCGCTGTCGCTCCGATCATGCCTGACGTAGCGTCAGTCGCGTGCACCCGGCCGTCGAGTCGTTCTTCGCCAAGGGCCTCGGCCTCCACCAGTGGCTCTACGTCAAGAGCGACGGGCGCATCGGCCGAAGCCTGAACGGTCGCCCCATGCTCCTGCTCCGCACCGTGGGAGCGAAGACGGGCATCGAGCGGACCAACGCGCTGCTCTACGTGCCGACCGGCGACGCCTTCACGGTGATCGCCTCGACCGGCGGCGGGCCCAAGCACCCCGGCTGGTACCACAACCTCCTGGCCCAGCCCGACGTCGACGTGCAGGTCGGGCGGGAGCACGTCCCGGTCCGCGCCCGGGTCGCCGAGGGCGAGGAGCGCGAGCGCCTCTGGGCCGAGGCCAACCGCATCAACAAGGGCGGCTACGACGGCTACCAGCTGAAGACCAGCCGCCGCATCCCCGTCGTCGTCCTCGACCGCCGCTAGGTCAGCCGGCCCACGAGGCCGACGACGACCGCGACCAGCACGACGCCGCCGAGGCCGCGGCGGAACGGGTTGACGCCCTTCCACACCTCCTCGCCCGCCCACACGACGAGGGCGGCGGTGCCGACGGCCGAAAGCACGTTGCCCGCCGTGCCGTGCGGGTGGGTGACGACCCGAACGACGGTGGCGACGAGGAAGGTCGCCAGCGGGAGGTTCGGCACCTGGATGACGACGATGCGCCCCGTCGTGCGATCGCGGAACAGCCAGTCGACACCACGTCGGAGCATGAGCTGACCTCTACCGCTCCGATGCACTTCCCACCCGCCGCCGGTGCAGCATGGGGTCATGGCGGCCCACCTCCGTCGCACCGCGCTTGCGCTGGTGCTCGTCCTCACCGCCTGCTCGAGCGCGCACGCCGCCACCAGCGACTCCCCCGAGAGCAGCTGGACCGGCGCCCGCACGACCCGCGATCCGAAGGTCGTGCTCATCACGTTCGTCGGCGCCGCCCGTACCGCCGCGGCAACCCGTGCACCGCCCGGTACCGCGCCCGGGCCGAGGAGACGGCCACGACGGTCGCGGTGCGCTTCACCTCCACCGCGCCGAAGGGTGACGGCACCATCACCGCCTGCACGTTGGAGGGCCACTACCGCGGCGTGCGGCTCCGCCTGGCTCGGCCGCTCGGTGACCGAGCCCTCGTGGACGCGGAGGTCGGCCGGACCCAAGCGGTCTTCGACGGCAGCCGCCTGCTCCGGCCGAGCTGGCGACCGCGCGGGTACCGGGTCCGCTACGAGTCCGGAGGGATCACGGCGTGGACGCGGACCTGGCGCCGGCCGCTGCCCACGACGGGTCCGACGTACGACCGGTGCGACCCGTCGCGTCCGGCGATCCAGCTGACCGAAGGCAGCGCACGGACCCTCGTCGGTTGGCGCACCGCCGGGCTCTCCGCCGTGGGCACCCGCCAGGTCCGTGGCACGACCGGCACCCTCTACCGCGGCTCGAACGACGTCACCCTCCGCCTGGAGTGGCACGAAGGCGATCGCGGCTTCTCCCTGGCGACGGCCTCGGCGTGCGTCGACGACCGCCCCATCACCGAGGCGCAGCTCCTCCGGTTCGCCGCCGGCCTCCGGCCCAAGCCGTGAACGACAGCTAGACCAGCCCGAAGAAGTCCTCGACCACCGCACCGAAGTGGCGGACCGCCCCGGACGGCTCCGGGCCCTGGCACCACCACAGCTTGAAGAGCTCGGCCGTCACCTCCAACGGCGTCGTGGCCGCGTACGGCGACACCTCGGTCACGAGTCGTCGGAGCCCTTCTCGCTCGCGTGGGCCCGCCTTGCCGCCGGCCGCCCGGACGAGGTGCTCGATCGTCTCGACGCCGAAGTAGGCGCCGATCCGTCGACGGAGCTCGATGCTGTCGCGGTAGCGGCTCGATTGGAGGCCGAGGTCGATGAGGTGCCAGAGCTCGTGGGCAACGGTGCCCTCGACCGGCGTCCACGGCGGTGGAACCCGAGCGGGCGATCCCTGTGGACCCCGGGAGATCAGGCTGAGGTGGAGCGCGGTGTAGTCGCCGACCGTGACGTAGGCCGCGTTGATCTTGGCGATCGAGACGTTGGGCACGGCGACGCCCGCGTGCTGCTTGGTGGCGAAGCCGCTCTGCGACCGGTCGAAGTCGAGCGTCGACGACGTCGGCATGTGGTCACCGAACCGATCACGAACCGCCAGCGCGACGTCGATCGACCGGGCCACGCTCTCCGGCATGAGGTCGTCCTGCGCCGGGATGGCAACCACCCACGAACCGCCACCGCGGGTGACTCGAAGCTTCAGGGTCGCGCCGCCGTGGGTCGCGCGGCGCAGGGCCTGGCGGGACGTCGACGTCGCCTCCGACGCCGTGATCGACGCACCTGGCAGGAGCGCTTCGAGGGTGCCGACGACATCGTCGGCCCGGAACGCCACGGGCGGGGCCTCGATGACGGCATCGGCGCGCAGAGGGTCTCGGAGCGACCCCCCGAAGCCCCGGGCCCTCGCCCGATGCCGGAGCAGCGGGTCGTGGCTGTCGAGCACCACGGCACCGGGGCCGAGGAGGGCCAGGCCGTCGAGCAGCGCATCGGCCTCCAGCACCTCGTCGGCCCGGCCCTCGTCGACCGCGAGGACGACCGCGACGTCGGTCTCCGTGAGCGTGCCGCCGAGGACCCGTCGCCAGCCCCGGCGGACCTCGAACCGGTCGCCGTCCCGCTCGAGGCGGGCGGGAACGTCGTCATCGCCCGCCGTCATCGGTCCAGTCTTCCCGAGGCGACGATGGTCAAGCGCGGCCGCCCCAGGCCGTGATGGGGCCGGCGGCGTCGAGCATCCTCGGGAGCTGGTCGCCGCGGACGTGGAGGTGGGCGACGCCGCCGGTGCGCAGGAGCATGGTCAAGCGATCGGCGTGGGCGTCGGCGTCGAGCCGGTCGCCGTCGTCGGCCCACACCTCGACGGCGACGCCGGGCTCGAGCATGGCGGTGATCTCCGGCGTGAGGGCATCGACGACGGCGAGGGCCGGAGCGCCGGACCACCGCCGGTGGGCGGCCACGGCGCAGGCCACGGCGAACCCGGCGAGCGAGCCGTCGGCCGGCACGTGGACGGCGCCCGGCCTCGTGGTGCCCAGCGTGCGGGCCAGCCAGTAGCCGGCCATGCCCGGGTCGCCGGCCACGGTGCCGCCGGCGGCAACGACCTCGCCGTAGTTGCGGGTGGCCTGGCTCGGGGCCAGCGGTGCGCCGGTGGCGGCCCAGCCCGACTGGGTCGCGGCGGCCAGCCGCTCCCGCAGCGGCGGCATCACGATGTCGACCCGCGGCCGGGACCACGCCTCGGACAGCGGGCCCAGCATGGGTGTCGGCACGTCGATCGTCGGCACCGTCCGCCACAGCTCGGGTGCGGACTCGAGGTCGTCGACCCCGACGCACACCAACAGGTCGGCGTCGCAGACGCCGGACAGCTCGGCGTCCCGGGCCTGGAGCCCGACCGTGGCGAGGTGGTGCCGCGACCGCCAGTCGAAGATGCCCTTGGCCCCCCAGGTGTTGACGACCCCGAGCGAGCCGGCCACGGCGAAGGCGTTCAGCCCGGCGATCGCCCCGTCCCGCACGACGCCCGGCCCGGCGAGCACCAGCGGCGAGCGGGCCGCCCGGAGGGCGTCGAGCACCTCGGTGGTCGGCTCCTCCCAGCCGACAGCGGTGCGCACCGGCGCCAACCGCTCGTCGGCCAGCGCCAGCAGGGCGGCGGGGTCAGACACAGTTGGATATTGTATGAGAAAGGGTCACGGGCACGAGGGGGATCATGGCCGACGCGCGTGCTGAGGGGGTTCTGGCGCTCACGTCCGCCCGCGTGCTCGTGGTCGGCGCGTCGGCCGGGATCGGCCGGGCGTTCGCCCACCACGCCGCGGCACTCGGTGCCCAGGTCTGCGTCACCGCCCGCCGCTCCGACAAGCTCGCCGAGCTCGATGGGTGCCACCCCGTCACGGCCGACATCACCGATCCGGACGACGCCCGTCGCGTGGTCGACGAGGCCGCGGCCCACCTCGGCGCCATCGACCTCCTCTTCCACTCGGCCGGCGCCGGCACGATGGCCCGCATCGAGGAGCCCGACGCCGCGGCCTGGGCGCGCGACTACGCCGTCAACGTGCTCGGCCCGACGATGGTCACGGCGGCCGCTCTCCCCCACCTCTCGCCCGACGCCATCGTGAGCTTCCTCTCGTCGGAGTCGGTGAGCGAGACGCGGTGGGGCATGAGCGCCTACACCGCATCCAAGTCGGCCCTCGACGCCACCATCCGCTCGTGGCGGCTCGAGCACCCCGAGCGCCGCTTCCAGCGCATCGTCATGGGAGCCACCATGCCGACCGACTTCGGCATCGGGTTCGGCGAGGCGGTGCTCACCACCGCGTTCGAGCGCTGGGCCGCGGCCGGCGTGTCGATGACCGCCATGGAGACCGACGACGTCGGCCGCCACCTCGCCGAGGTGATGGCCGTGTTGCTGGCCCACCCCACGATCGACGTCCCCGACCTCTGCCTCGACCCCCGGAGCGAGGCATGGCCGAAGGAGAAGACATGAGCATGTGGCACGAGGAGCGCCTCTACATCGACGGCAAGCTCGTCGAGGCGGAGGGCGGCGCCACCTACGCCAACGTCAACCCGGCGAACGAGGAGGTGCTCGGCGTCGCCGCCGACGCCTCGCCCGCCGACGTCGAGCGGGCCATCGAGGCCGCCCGCCGGGCGTTCGACGACACCGGCTGGTCGACCGACGTCGAGCTCCGGGCCCGCTGCCTGCGCCAGCTCCACCAGGCCATGGTCGAGCACCACGACGAGCTGGCAGAGCTCACCATCGCCGAGGTCGGCGCCCCCCGGATGCTCATCCAGGGCCCCCAGCTGGCGACGCCGCGGGAGTACCTGAAGTGGTACGCCGACCTGGCCGAGCGCTACGAGTGGACCACCGACCTGGGCCGGGCCGAGACCATGGCCGGGCCGTCGAACCGTTGGATCCAGCGGGAGGCGGCCGGCGTGGTCGGCGCCATCACACCGTGGAACTACCCCACCCAGATCAACCTGGCCAAGCTGGCGCCGGCGCTGGCCGCCGGCTGCACGGTCGTGCTCAAGGGCGCCCCCGACACGCCCTGGTCGGCCCTCGCCCTCGGCCGGCTGGCCGCTGAGCACACCGACCTGCCCCCCGGCGTGCTCAACATCGTCACCTCGTCGGTGAAGGAGATCGGCGAGCTCATCACCACCGACCCCCGGGTCGACATGATCAGCTTCACCGGCTCGACCGCCGTCGGTCGCCGGATCATGGAAGCCGGGGCCGCCACCATCAAGCGGGTGTTCCTCGAGCTCGGCGGCAAGTCGGTCCACATCATGTTGGACGACATGGAGGACGCCGGCGCCGGCGTGGGCGGCGCCTGCTTCCAGGTCTGCACCCACGGCGGCCAGGGCTGCGCCACCACCAGCCGCCTGCTCATCCCCCGGGCCCGCTACGAAGAAGGCGTGGAGGCGGCCGCCGCCCTGCTCGCCGCCCTCCCCTACGGCGACCCCCGCGACCCGGGCGTGATGATGGGGCCCATCGTCAACGCCGCCCAGCGTGATCGCATCGAGGGCATGGTCGACCAGGCCGTGGCCGACGGCGCCCGCCTCGTGCTCGGCGGCAAGCGGCCGGCGCAGTTCGACAAGGGCTTCTGGTTCGAGCCCACCCTGCTGGCCGACGTGGACAACACCATGACCATCGCCCGCGACGAGGTGTTCGGGCCGGTGCTGGTGGCCATCCCCTACGACAGCGACGACGATGCCGTGCGCATCGCCAACGACTCGATCTTCGGGCTGTCGGGCGCCGTGGTCGGGGCCGACCGGGAGCGGGCCCTGGCCGTGGCCGCCCGGATCCGCACCGGCACCATGTCGATCAACGGCGGCCTCTGGTACAGCGCCGACGTGCCCTTCGGCGGCTACAAGCAGTCGGGCATCGGTCGGGAGATGGGTGTGACCGGCTTCGAGGAGTACCTCGAGCAGAAGTCCTACGGGGAGTCCACGACATGAGCATGGCGACCGACATCTACTGGGATCCGTTCGACACCGAGATCGACACGTCGCCGTACGACACGTGGCGGCGCATGCGGGACGAGGCGCCCGTGTACCGCAACGACACCTACGACTTCTGGGCCTACAGCCGGTTCGCCGACGTGGAGGCGGCCAGCAAGGACCCGTCCACCTACAGCTCGGCCTACGGCACCGTGCTGGAGTCGATGGGCCCGGCCATGTCGAGCACCGGGATGATGATCTTCATGGACCCGCCGGAGCACACCCGGCTGCGCCAGCTGGTCTCCCGGGCCTTCACGCCCCGGCGCATCACCGCCCTCGAAGACCGCATCCGGGAGATCTGCGCCGAGCTGCTCGATCCCCACGTGGGCGCCGGCGGCTTCGACTACCTCCAGGACTTCGGGGCCATCCTCCCGTCCCGGGTGATCTCCGACCTGGTCGGCGTGCCCCGGGAGGACCAGGACGCCCAGCGCCACCTGATCGACCAGATGTTCCACATCGAGCCGGGCGTCGGGATGATCAACGACACCTCGGCCACGGCCAGCATCAACCTGGTCGTGTACCTGGCCGGCCTGCTCGAGGAGCGGGAGCGGGACCCGCAGGACGACATGCTCACCGCCCTGGTCCAGGCCGAGGTCACCGAGGAGGGCGTGACCCGCCGCCTGACGCTGGACGAGGCGGCCAGCTTCGCCATGCTGCTGTTCACCGCCGGCACCGAGACGGTGGCCCGCCTGCTCGGCAACACCGCCGTGGAGCTGGCCCGCCACCCCGAGCAGCGGGCCGACCTGGCCGCCAACACCGAGGTGATCCCCAACGCCGTCGAGGAGCTGCTGCGCTACGAGGCGCCCTCCCCCGTCCAGGGCCGCTGGACGACGGCCGACGTCGAGGTCCACGGCACGCCGATCCCGGCCGGCTCGAAGGTGCTGCTCCTCACCGGCGCCGCCGGCCGAGACGAGCGGGTGTTCCCCGAGCCCGACCGGTTCGACGTCCGCCGCGACCTCCAGCACCACGTGTCGTTCGGCTACGGCATCCACTTCTGCGTGGGCGCCGCCCTGGCCCGCATGGAGGGCCGCATCGCCATCGAGGAGACGCTGAAGCGCTTCCCCGAGTGGGAGCTGGGCGAGGGCGTCAAGCGCCTGCACACCTCCACCGTCCGGGGCTACGCCGAGGTGCCGATCACCACATGAGCCGGTTCCCGTTCCCGATGCCGTTCGGCTGGTTCAAGGTGGCCATGCCGGGCGAGGTGCCGGCGGGCGAGATCGTGACCAAGCGGTACTTCGGCACCGAGCTGGTGCTGTGGCGCGCCCCCGACGGCACCCTCGCCTGCCAGGAGGCCTACTGCCCCCACCTCGGCGCCAGCCTGGCCGTCGGGGGTCGGCTCGAGGAGGGCTGCATCCAGTGCCCGTTCCACGGCTGGCGGTTCGACGCCAACGGCTGGAACGTGCGCATCTCCTACGCCTCGCACCCCAACCGGCGGGCCCGCATGC
Source organism: Actinomycetes bacterium (assembly GCA_025464025.1). Next base: position 21,846 of record JAODBP010000105.1, read on the forward strand.
GGACGTTCCCGGTGCGGGAGCACGCCGGCATCGTGTTCGCCTGGTACCACCCCTACGAGGAGGCGCCGAAGTGGGAGCTGCTCGCCGTGCCCGAGCACGACGACCCCGACTTCGCCCCCTACGAGGTCCACGAGTTCACCATCAAGACGTGCCTCCAGGAGCTGGGGGAGAACGGCTTCGACCACGCCCACTTCGAGTTCGTGCACAGCCACCCCAAGGTGGGCGACACCCAGTCGGTGGTGTTCGACGGCTTCGACCGCACCGTGCTCACGGCCCAGCAGTTCCCGTCGTCGAAGGGCCCCGTCGACGCTCGCATCGACGTGTTCGGCCGCGGTCCGGGCATGGCCATCACCCGCTACCAGGGCCTGATCGACGCCGCCCTCATCGGCACGTCGACGCCCATCGACGACGAGACCGTGCACCTCAGCTTCCACTTCGCGCTGAAGGACCGGGGCGGCGACGACCACGTCGACCGGGTGGCCCGGGCGTTCGTGCGCTCGGTGGTCAGCGAGGTGGGCCAGGACGTCCCCATCTGGGAGCACAAGCGCTACGAGCCCGCGCCCTCGCTCACGTCGACCGAGAAGCCCATCCTCGACTGGCGCCGCTGGTTCGCCCAGTTCTACGTGTAGCTACAGCTGGGCGATGCGGTCGGCGCCGATCTTCGCCCTGGTCACGACCTCGCCGCTGACCTTGTAGGCGTAGGACGGGTCGCAGTCGAAGGTGTTGGCCTTCTTGGGGAACACCCGCTCGAACGTCGTGCCGGTCATCTTGATCAGCACGCCGCACTCGGTGGGCGTGTTGTTGCCGGGGTCGGCCGGGGCCTGGAAGCCGCCGGCGTCCCAGTCGTGGATGCCCTTCAGCTCCTTGACCACGCAGTCCCGGGTCAGGTCGGCCCCGCACGCCTTGGCCGCCGTGGCCCACAGCAGGAAGGCCGACGCCGCCTGCTGCCCGAGCAGGCCGAGGTCGCCGCCCGAGGCGGTGACGATGTCGATGTACTGCTGGGTGGCCACGTTGTCCTTGGCCTCCTCGAGCGGGGTGAACGCCGAGCGGAAGTAGACCTTGTCGCCGAAGCCGTCCTTGTTCCACTTGGCGAAGGCCTGGTCGTAGGCGTTGGGGTCGCCCCACCAGACCGGGTGGTAGTCGAGCTGGGCCGCCGCCTCGAGCAGGTTCTCGAAGTTCGGGTTCGGCGTGCCGACGTAGTACACCATCTCGGCGCCGCACTCCTTCAGCTTCTGGGCGAAGGGCTTCCAGTCGGGCTCGCCGGTGATGCTGTACTGGACCTCGCAGTTGAACTGGTAGCCCAGGGACGTGAAGCCGGGGACGACCTTGTCCTTGCTGTCGATGGTCGCCGGGTAGTTGGCGTAGATCACGCCGGCGTGCTTGATCGAGTCGGGGTAGAGGTCGGCCAGCTCCTTGCCGTGGGAGATCACGGTGTAGTCACCGGGCACCGGCAGGGGCTCGAACTTCAGCGGGCCGTTGGCGTGCTGGGGGCTCACCGCGAAGGCCGGCACCGAGGGCAGCCCGCAGCCCCGGCGGGCCACCTCCTGGGACGAGTCGAGCGAGAAGCCCTGGCCCACGAGGAAGAACTCCTTGGCGCACGCCTCGGTGATCACGTTGTTGACCTCGGTGATCTTGGCGTCGTAGTAGGTGGCGTCGAGCTGACGCCCGTTGATGCCGCCCTGCTCGTTGCACCAACCGACGAACGCCTTCACCGCGTCGGACATCTCGTGGTTGAGGCCGGGCGAGCTCGCGAACCCGGCGTCGTCGCCGTAGCCGATCTTGATGGCGGCGTCGGTCACGCCCTGGTCGGTGGCACCGGCGGCGTCACCCTTCCCGCAGGGCGAGTCCATGGTCCCGAAGGAGGTGGCCGTGGCGGCCGGCGCCGCCGTGGTCGACGACCCGGCGGTGACGTCGGCCTTCCGGCCCGAGGAGCAGGCCGAGGCCACCAGGGCCAGGGTGAGGACGGCGAACGACCAACCACGAACGTGCTTCAACGGATCCCCCCACGGATGCGAACGACTTTCGAAGACTATATACGGTATTTGATAGACAAACGAGCGGCCGAGGTCGGCAGACGATTGACTGAGGCCGATGCCCGAACTGCGCCCGCTCGTCGCCGCCATGGTGGATGCGTCCACCCAGCTCACCGCCCCCGGCTCCCCGTTCGAGACCCACGAGGAAGAGGTCCTCGGGGAGCGGATGGCCGTCTTCGCCCAGCGACCCCGGTCCCTCCGCGAGGTGCTCCAGGCCTCGGCCGCCCACGGCGACCGCGACTGCCTGGTCTTCGACGACGGGCGCCGCATCAGCTTCGCCCAGCTCGAGCGCGACGTGGCCTCGGTCGCCGCCGGCCTGCGGGCCCGAGGCATCGAGCAGGGCGACCGGGTGGCGATCTGCGCCGCCAACGGCCCCGGCTGGCTGCTCACCTTCTGGGCCGCCACCTCCATGGGCGCCGTGGTGGTGGCCATGAACGGCTGGTGGACGGCGCACGAGATGCGCCACGCCCTCGAGCTCACCGAGCCCAAGCTGCTGCTGGCCGACGGCAAGCGCCTCCAGCGCATCGAGGACCCGGCCATGCCGGTGCTCGACCTCGACACCGACTTCGATGCCCTCTGGCACCACGACCCCGACGCCGCCCTCTCGGACGTGGCCATCGCCGAAGACGACCCGGCCATGCTGCTGTTCACCAGCGGCACCACCGGTCGGCCCAAGGCGGCCGTGCTCACCCACCGCACGGTGATCGCCTTCTCCACGATGCAGTCGTTCATCGGGGCCCGGGCCATGGCCATGACCGGCCGGCTCAACACCGGGGCGCCGGCGGCGGCCCGCCTCGCCGTGTTCCCCCTCTTCCACGTCTCGGGCATGGGCACGACCGTCTCCGGCCTGCTCACCGGTGCCGCCACGGTCTGGCCGCTGGGCCGGTTCGATGCCGGCCACATCATCGAGCTCACCAAGGAGCACGGCATCGGGGCGTGGGGCGGCACCTCGACGCACGTGCTGCGCCTCCTCGAGCACCCCGACCTCGACACCCTCGACCCGCTGTCGATCCAGTCGGTGGGCATCGGCGGCTCGGCCTCGACGCCCGACATCATCCGCCGCACCGAGGAGAAGTTCCCCCACCTCAAGGGCACGTTCTCCACCGGCTACGGCTCGACCGAGACCGGTGGGCTGGTGAGCTACGCCAGCAACGCCATGATCACCGCCGCCACCGACTGCGTGGGACCGCCACTGCCGACCATCGACGTGCGCATCGTCGATGACGAGGGCAACGACGTCCCCGAGGGCCATGAGGGCAACATCTGCGCCCGCAGCCCGCTGGTCATGAAGGAGTACTGGCGCCACCCCGAGGCCAACGCCGAGACGTTCCTGCCCGGGCGCTGGGTCAAGACCGGCGACTTCGGCCGCCTCCAGGACGGTGCGCTGTTCATCGCCTCTCGCAAGCGCGACCTCATCATCCGGGGCGGCGAGAACATCTACCCCTTCGAGATCGAGAACCGGCTGGAGGAGCACCCCGAGATCGGCGAGACGGCCGTGTTCGGCGTCGACCACCCCATCCTCGGCCAGGAGGTCAAGGCCGTCGTCGTCGTCACCGACGACTCGGCCCTCACCGCCGCCGACGTCCAGCGCTGGTGCGCCGAGACCCTGTCGTCCTACAAGGTCCCGGCCCACGTCGAGCTGCGCACCGAGGCCCTGCCCCGCAACGCCACCGGCAAGATCATGAAGCACGTGCTCTCGGGGGAGGCCGAGAACACGTTCGTGGAGGAGTAGCGCCTAGCCCCTGTTCGACGGGTGCTGGGGGCGGTGGTAGCCGTCGAAGCGGAGCTCGCCGCCCCGCAGCTCGCGGATGGTGAGGAAGTCGCCCTTGTAGCCCTTGCGGTCGTGGGGGCCGAACTGGATGTAGGTGGCGGGGCCGCCGTTGGTGGCCGGCATCCAGCGGATGCGCTCGAGGCCGTCCTTCACGTCCTCGGGCGTGGCGATGGCGGCGTTGGCGATGCCCTGGATGGCGGCCCGGGCGGTGTCGTAGGCCAGGGCCACGACCACGTTGCGCGACGTGCGGTTGAACCGCTTCTCGAAGCGCTCGATCATGGCGTCGTAGTTCGGGTTGGTGCCGTCCTCGCCCAGCTGGTCGACGCCGTGCCAGCCCTCCAGCCCCTTCGCCCACTCGTTGGTGTTCGAATAGAACATGAAGGCGGTGCCCATCACGCGGGGCGGGTCCCACCCCAGCTCCTCGAAGGCCCGGGCGAAGTGGAACGTGGCGTAGCCGTAGCCGCCGTAGTAGATCGCCTCCGTGCCCTGGTCGCGCATGGCGGACAGGTGCTCGGTGAGGCCCCGGGGGTTGGGGCCGAGCTTGACGTCCCGCGTGATGGTGAGGCCGAGGCGCTGGGCCTCCTCCCGGAAGAAGTCGGCGTAGTCCCGGCCGGACGAGCCCTGCTCCCAGAACATGCCGACCTTGGTGTGGCCCTGAGCCGCCAGCCACTGGGCGCACATCACCCCTTCGGTCGGGATGTCGCCGTTGGCGATGGTGAAGGCGTACTCCGAGGCGTACTTCCAGGCCCCGGTCCAGCCGATCGACGCGCACTTGCGCTGGTTGACGGTGGCCTGGATCTGGAGGCAGTTGTCGCTGATCATGGGACCGAGGACGATCACGCAGCCCTGGTCGACCAGCCACTCGTAGCCCTTGCGGCACTTCAGGTAGTTCTCCCGCGGGAGGCCCCGGGCGTCGGCCACCACGAGCTGCACCGGGCGGTCGTACACCCCTTCGTTCATGGCGTCCTCGATGGCGAGGATGGTGGGGTCGAGCCAGTCGGCCAGCAGCTGGCCCAGGTCCATGTCGACGAGGATCCCGATCTTCACCGGCTCGAACGGGTCGCCCTGGGTCACCAGGCCCCGGGTCGGCGGGTAGACGACGATGTCCTCGTGGGCTCGCTCGCCCTTGCGACCACCCCCCTCGTACCAGGTGGTGTTGCCCGATGCGTCGGGCGGCGTGTCCGTCCCCGACACCACCGTGCTCACGGCTCGGTCCGACTCGGCGATGCCGTGGTCGATCGGTTCCGGGAACATGCGACCGACGAACCCATCCCCCGCAGATGTCATTCACATACAATATCCAACCGTGCCCAACGATGCCGTCTACATCCATGAGTTCATCGACATCCGGGGCCACAACCGGGCCAACTACATGCAGCACATGACGGCCAACTGGAGCCCCAACGCCCAGGAGGATCGCAAGCAGCTCTGCTACGGCGTGTGGGCCCTGCTGGGCTCGACCGGCGCCTGGCCCCAGACGGTGAACATGTGGGAGCACGAGAGCTGGGAAGGACTCGCCGCCAGCTTCGCCATCGAGGGCGTGGGCAGCGGCGCCCAGGACCCCAAGCTCGAGAAGTGGTGGGCCAAGGCGTCGGAGTTCCGGCGGGGCGGCTTCGACCGGATCGTGGTGCCGGCCCCGTGGACCCGCACCATCACCGAGCTGTGCGCCGACGGCGTGCGGGGGGAGGTGTTCGCCCACGAGCTCGTGCAGGTCAGGCCTGGCGCCGCGACCGACCTGCTCGACCACGCCCGCGAGGCGCCGTACGGGCCCTACGGCTGGGAGCTGGCAGGCGCCTTCACGACCGCCATGGTCAACGACGACGAGGCCCTGCTGCTGTGGGCCATCCCCACCTGGGCCCAGTGGGCGGCGGCCGAGCGGGCCCACGCCACCGATGACGACCTGGTGAAGTGGCGGGCCGGCGTCGGCGACATCGTCACCCGGTGGCAGCGCATCCTGCTGGTCGACGCCCCCCTCTCGCCGTTCCGCACCGGTCGCCAGCCGTCGCGGGAGGACCGCACCGACTGGCAGGAGTGAGCTGAGGAGGCCCCCGGGGCGGTCGCGGCGAAGTCTCCGTCGACCGAAGCGGGGGGACCTCCATGATGCGACGAACCGCGGTGCTCGGCGCCGCACTGGGGCTGCTGCTGTCCCAGGCCGGGGCCATCACCGCCCGGGCCTACGACGTGCCGATCGGCGGCGTGGTGGCCGAGCAGGCCACCCACTGCGGTGCGGCCGACCTCCCCGAGACCGGCATCCAGGGCGACGTGCCCAAGGCCGACCAGAGCTCGGGCCGGGCCGAGCAGGGCTACAACTGCGGGCTGGCCCTGGTGGGCCACACCACCCTCGGCGCCGGCGGCCGGCGGCCCGACAGCAACGGCAACATGGCGTGGGCCGGTCACTGCGCCTACGTGGCCGGGCCCGGCGCCCTCTTCGGCAACCCGTCGCCGGCACCGGGCGATGGCG
>JAODBP010000150.1 GCA_025464025.1 Actinomycetes bacterium
CGCCGGGGGAGCAGCAACCCCAACGACCTGCGGTGCAGGCCAGCGGCGATGTCGAGGTTCTGCAGGACGCTGCTCTTCTCGAACACGCTCGCGGTCTGGAAGGTCCGGCCGATGCCGAGGTGCACGATCTGGTGCGACTTCATGGAAAGCAGGTCCTTGCCCCGGAACTCCGCCGTGCCCGTCCCGTGCGACAGCCCGGTGAGGGCGTCGACCAGGGTGGTCTTGCCGGCGCCGTTCGGGCCGATCAGGAAGTGCAGCCGGCCCTGCATGAACGTCACGTCCACGCCCTGGATCGCCTTGAAGCCGTCGAAGTCGACGGTCAGCTCGCGGACCTCGAGGTAGTCCTCGCCGACGAAGGAGGACGTCACTGGGGCACCCTTCGGGTGGAGAGGTGACGGCCTAGGACACTGTGCTGATGGACCTCGCTCCGCTCGGTCACTGGGCCACCGGCTCCGCGGTGGGCCGCAGGCGCGACACCAGCTCCTTCAGCTTCGGCCCCAGCGAGGTGATGCCGAACGGGAGGAAGAGCAGGACGACGATGAACAGCCCGCCGAGGAAGTAGGTCCACTGGGTCGGGAACTGCTCCGACAGCGTCGTCTGCCCGTAGCCGACGGCGATGGCGCCGATCGCCGGGCCCAGCAGCGACGCCCGTCCACCCAGGGCGACGCCGGCGATCAGCATGATCGATGCCGTGGCGTCGACGTTGGAGGGCGAGATGATCCCGACGATGGGCACGAACATGGCGCCGCCGACGCTGGCCATGACGGCGGCGACCACGAACGCCACCAGCTTGATGTTGGCCGGGTCGTAGCCCAAGAAGCGGATGCGCTCCTCGGCGTCGCGGGTGGCGACGAGCAGCTCGCCGTAGCGGCTCCGGTAGAGCTGCCAGACGATCACCAGGCTGACGATGAGCAGGCTGGCCGCGATCAGGTAGATCTTCTTCTTGACGTCCGGGTCATACAGGTTGTCGCCGAAGAACGTCGTGAAGGTGTTGAGGCCGTTGAACCCGCCGGTCTGCTTGATCGTGGCGATCAGCAGGGTCGAGAAGGCCACGGCCAGGGCCTGGGTGAGGATCGCGAAGTAGGCGCCCTTCACCCGGCGCTTGAGGATGGCGTAGCCGAGGATGAACGACACGACGACCGGCAGGGCGACGATGGCGAACAGGGTGAAGGGCCCGCTGCGGAACGGCTCCCACCACGCCGGCATCGTGCCGTTGCCGTACAGCTGCATGAAGTCGGGCACGTTCCCGGCGCCGGCGACCTCGAGCTTCATGTGCATCGCCATGGCGTAGCCGCCGAGCCCGAAGAACACCCCCTGGCCCATGACGAGCATGCCGCCCCGGCCCCAGGCCAGGCCGATGCCGACCGCGGCGAGCCCCCAGCAGCAGTACTTGCCGAGGTTGCCGAGGCGGAACGGGCTGAGCGAGCCGGGGGCCCACACGAGGAGCAGGAACGCCAGGACGGCGATGCCGAGCAGCGGTCCGTAGGTGCGGACGAGGTGGGCGCGGGATCCCAGCGGCGACGCGACGGCCTGCTCGGGGGCCGCCGGATCGATGGCGAGGGCGTCCGCGGCCTCTGTGGTCGTGCTCGTCATGCCAACCCCCTCGTGCGGACGGTGAAGAGGCCCTGGGGGCGGATCTGGAGGAAGACCACCACGACGGCGAAGGTGATGACCTGCGCCCAGCTGCCGCTCGTCCAGTCGGTGACGAACGCGGAGACCACGCCGACGGCCCAGGCCGCGATCACGGTGCCCTTGAGCTGGCCGACGCCGCCGGCGACGACGACGAGGAAGGCCGGGATGATGTAGGTGGCGCCGAGCGTCGGGTTGGTGCCCGAGATCAGCGCGATGGCGACACCACCGATCCCGGCCAGGCCCGACCCGAGGAAGAAGGTGAGGCGGTCGACGTTGCGGGTCGAGACCCCCATCGTCTCGGCCAGGTCGCGGTTCTGCACCGTCGCCCGGATCTGACGACCGAACGAGCTGTACTTCAACAGCGCGCCGAGCGCACCCAGCACCGCGAGCGCCAGCACGATCGTGAACAGCTGGCGATGGGGCCAGTGGTAGCCGAACACCTCGATGCTGCCGCGCAGCCAGCTCGGCGGGCGCACCGGGTCACCCTGGGCGCCGAAGACGTCCCGGGCGAGCTGTTGCAGGACCATCGACACGCCGACGGTCACCAGGAGCGTGTCGAGCGGGCGGCGGTACATCCACTGGATGATCGAGACCTCGAGCAGCAGGCCGAGGAGGCCGGCGACCAGGAAGGCGACCGGGATGGCGACGACGATCGAGAAGCCGGTGCTGCTGATCACCTGCTGGGTGACGTACGCCGCGTAGGCGCCGGCCATGAGGAACTCGCCGTTCGCCATGTTGATCACGCCCATCTGCCCGAACGTGAGCGTCAGGCCGAGCGCGGCGAGGAGCAGGATGGCGCCGATCGCGGTACCGGTGAGGAAGGGGGTGGTGAGTGCGTCCATCGCGCTGCCTTCGGGAGTAGGGCTTCAGGGGTGGTGCCGGGGGTGCCGTGCGCGATCACGCACGGCACCCCCGGCGACGGCTGGGGTCAGGCCGGGGTCACCCCTTGCTCGGGTCCCACCAGCTGTAGCCCTTGAGGAACGGATCGGGCTCGATCGGCTTCCCGGAGTCCCAGACGATGTCGAACTGGTTGTCGGCGTTGATCTGGCCGATGAGGCCGGTCTTGGCGATGTGGTGGTTGTCGCCGTTGACGGTGACCGTGCCCTCCGGGGCATCGAAGGTCACGCCACCGGACGCCGCGTTGACCGCGTCGACGCAGAAGGACTTGGCCTTCTCGACCATGCCCTTGTAGAGGTACAGCGAGGTGTAGGCCGCTTCCATCGGGTCCGACGTCGGGCGGTCCTTGCCGTACTCCGCCTGGAAGGCCGCGATGAACTTCTCGTTCGCCGGGCTCTTGACGCTCTCGAAGTAGTTCCAGGCCGCGTACTGCCCGGTGAGGTCCACGCCCATGGAGGGCGCCTCCTCCTCGGCGATCGACACCGAGATGATCGGCGAGTTGTCGGCGCCGAGGCCGGCCTCGTCGTAGGCCTTGATGAAGCCCACGTTCGAGGAGCCGTTGATCGTGTTGAACACGAAGTCGGGCTTGGCCGCGGCGATCTTGGCGACCTGGGTCGTCCAGTCGTCGCTGTCGAGCGGGACGTACTCCTCACCCACGATCTTGATGCCGAGCGTCGCGGCGTACTGCTTGATGATCTTGTTCGCCGTGCGGGGAAAGACGTAGTCGGAGCCGGCGAGGAACAGGGTCTTCACGCCCTTGGACTTGAGGAAGTCCATGGCCGGGATGATCTGCTGGTTGGTCGTGGCGCCGGTGTAGTAGATGTTCTTCGACGCCTCGAGGCCCTCGTACTGGACCGGGTAGAAGAGGAGGCCGTTGGCACCTTCGACGACCGGCAGCATCGCCTTGCGGGATGCCGAGGTCCAACCACCGAACACGGCGGCGACCTTGTCCTGGGTGAGCAGCTTGTTGATCTTCTCGGCGAAGACGGTCGGCTCGCTCTGACCGTCCTCCTCGATGAACTTGATCTGCTTGCCCATGATCCCGCCGCTGGCGTTGATCTCCTTGGCGGCGAGGCCGAGCGAGTCGCGGACGGTCTGCTCGCTGATGGCCATCGCTCCGGACGTGGAGTTCAGGAAGCCGAGCTTGACGCTGTCACCGTCGACGCAGGTGCCCGAGTCGGCCGCACTCCCCGTGGTGCCTCCGCCGGATGAGCCGCACGCTGCCGCGAGGAGCGCCAGCGCAGCCAGGACGACCATGATCGGTCGGAACTGGGTCTTCTTGGACATTGAGCTCCCTTTCGATTCCGTACGGATGTGTACGACCGGCGGAACGTACGCAAGGCCCGTGTCCTGGCCGTGTCCTGTCGTTGTCCGGTCTGTTTCGTGCGAGTGACGACGCCTGGAGGCGGCGCCGGCCCGACCGGTGGCGGCGGTTCGCGTTAGGAAAGGGCGATGGCGGCCCCGCCCGAGCAGCTCCGCATCCGGCTGTTGGGCGGGTTGGCGGTCGAAGGGATCGACAGCCGCGAGCTCGGCAGCCGCAAGGCCCGCGTGCTGGTGGCGGCGATCGCGGCAGCCGAAGGACGGGACGTGCCGCTGGCGGTCCTCGAGGAGGTCGTCTGGCCGGTGGGCGCGCCGTCCCGGCCGGGGGAGCAGCTCCAGGTCCTGGTGAGCCGGCTGCGCCGGGTGCTCGGAGCCGACCGGATCGTCCG
>JAODBP010000152.1 GCA_025464025.1 Actinomycetes bacterium
GCCGGCCCCCACGACGACGGGACCCCCGCGGTCCACCACCACGACGCCCCGGGCCGCCCTCGAAAACCAACGATGACCAGCGCTTGCGCACTGGTCATCGGGCCCTATCCGGTGGAGGTGAGGGGAATTGAACCCCTGACCTCTACATTGCGAACGTAGCGCTCTGCCAACTGAGCTACACCCCCGGAAGGAACGGGCAGCTTACCGCCCGCTGGGGACCTCGTCGGCGCTCTAGCTGCCGGAGCGGCGGAGGAGGAACGGCTGCTCGGCGCCCATCGACGGCCCGGGCAGGTAGCGCACCTTCATCTCCCGCTCGGCCACGACGTTGCGGGCCCGGACGAGCATGGCGCAGTAGGCCACGAACAGCAGGTCGAGCACCACGTGCACGACGAGGAGCTTCGGCACGAGCAGGCCGAGCAGGAGCGTGGTGCCCATGGCGGCCAGCAGCCCGAAGAGGATGTTGGCCCGGCGGCGACGCACGAGCTCCTTCTGGGAGACCGAGCGGTAGACCGGGCGACCGAGGCCGATGCCCGAGGGCTGCGGCATGGCGGGCCGCGAGCGGCCGAGCATGCCGGGCGTGGTGCGCTCGAGGACGTTGAGCTGGTTGCGGAAGGCGCCGATGGAGTCAGCGGGTGTCTTCTCGGCCCGATGCCGGAGCACCTGGGGGACGAGGAACACCGCCCACACGACTGCGAGGATCAGCAGGACCACAAGCGACACGCTCCGCCTCAGCTTCCTTGGCTCGGGACCGTACCGAGCCCCTGGAAGGAACCGGTGGATGGTCAGTGAGTTGCGAACGAACGAAAACGGCGTTTCGGTACCGCTACGAACATTGCGTTTGTACTACGGCCACCGTAACCCGTTCAAGACGGTCGTGGCGCCCGCCGTGCCCTACTCGAGGGGCAGGTCGGGGTCCCGCCGGTAGGTGCCGGCGCGCCCGCCGGTCTTCTCCCACAGCGTCATCTGGCCGATCGACATCGTCTTGTCGGCCGACTTGCACATGTCGTAGATCGTGAGCGCGGCCACCGAGCAGGCGGTGAGCGCCTCCATCTCGACGCCGGTGCGGTCGACGGTCTCGACCTGGGCCTCGACCTCGATCCACGTGTCATCGATCGTGAAGTTGACGTACACCGACCCGATGGTGAGCTGGTGGCACAGCGGGATGAGGTCGGGCGTGCGCTTGGCCGCCTGGATCCCGGCCACGCGGGCCACGGCCAGCACGTCGCCCTTCGTCACCGACCCCCGGGCCACCAGGGCCGTCGTCTCGGCCTCCATGTAGACCCGGCAGCGGGCCAGCGCCCGACGGTGGCTGGGCTCCTTGGGGGTGACGTCGACCATGCGGGCCCGGCCCAGCGGATCGAGGTGGGTGAGGCCGCGGTCGGACATGGACGCCAAGTCTACGGCAGGCGCCCGAGCCGGACGGTCGGGCCTAGCCGCCGATCTGGCTCATGCTGCGCGGCGGCTGCACGAAGGTGACGCTGCCGATGCGGTGGCCGGCCCACTTGCCGGCCACGCAGCCGGCGATGGCGGCCGCCACGGCATCGTCGCCGGCATCGCCCCGGAGCAGCCCGCGCAGGTCGGTCTCCTCGATCGAGAAGAGGCAGGCGCGGAGCTTGCCCTCGGCGGTGAGGCGGACCCGGTCGCACGTGGCGCAGAACGGCTCCGTCACGCTCGGGATCACCCCGACCCGACCCCGCCCGTCGACGTACTCCCACAGGGCCGCCGGCTCGTGGTCGCGGGCGACCGGGCGCAGCTCGTGCACGGCGCCGATGACCTGGATGATGCGCTCGCCGGGCACGACCGACGCCCGCTCCCAGGTGTGGCCACCGTCGAGCGGCATGAACTCGATGAAGCGCACCTCGACGCCGCGCTCGCGGCCGAAGGCGGCGAAGTCGACGATCTCGTCGTCGTTCACGCCCTCCATGCAGACCACGTTCACCTTGACCGGTGCGAAGCCCACCTCGATGGCGGCGTCGATGCCGTCGAGCACGTGGTCGAGCTCGTCGCGCCGGGTCAGCTCCTGGAAGCGGTCGCGGCGCAGCGAGTCGATCGAGATGTTGACCCGCTGGAGCCCGGCAGCCAGGAGGTCGGCGGCCGAGGACCGGAGCGTGGCCCCGTTGGTGGTCATCGAGAGGTCGACGCCCAGCCGGGCCAGGCGCTCGACGAGCACCGGCAGGTGGGCCCGCACGGTCGGCTCGCCGCCGGTGAGGCGGATGCTGTCGACGCCGAAGCGCTCGACGGCGATGCGGGCCACCCGTTCGATCTCCTCGAACGTGAGGACGTCCTCGCGCGGCACCCAGGGCATGCCCTCCTCGGGCATGCAGTACGTGCACCGGAAGTTGCACCGGTCGGTCACCGAGATCCGCAGGTCGCGGTGCACGCGCCCGTAGGAGTCGACGAGGGGTTCCACACCCCCACGCTACGAGGTCTTGCGGCCCGACAGGACGTCGATCAGGACCAGCCCAGCAGCATGGTCGGGACCGTCCCGCCCGGCTCGACCCCGTCGCCGTCGGGGATGACCGCGAGGGCGTTGGCCGCAGCCATGGCCGAGAGCTGGTGCGAGCCCTGTCCGCCGGCCGAGCGCACGACCCAGCCGGCGCCCTCCTGGGTGGCCACGACCCGGGCCAGGTGGACCTTGCCGTCGGCCGATCGGCGGAGGCCGTCAGGCGCCACGGCGTCGACCGTGAGGCGGTGCAGGTCGGCGTGGCCGGCCATCTTGCGGAGGGCGGGCCGGGCGAACAGCTCGAACGACACCATCGACGAGACCGGGTTGCCGGGCAGCCCGAACACCGGGACGTGCCGGCCACCCGAGTGGACGGTGCCGAAGGCGAACGGCTTGGCCGGCTTGATGGCGATCTGCATCCAACGCATGTCGCCGATGCGGTCGAGCACGACCTTCACGTAGTCGAGGTCGCCCATGCTCACGCCGCCGCTGGTGAGCACGGCGTCGCACGACGCCACCGCCCCCTCGATGGCCGCGGTGACCGAGGCCTCGTCGTCGGCCACCACGCCGAGGTCGACGGCGTCGAAGCCGGCCTCCCGGACGAGCGCCACCAGCGTGGGTCGGTTGGAGTCGCGGATCTGGCCTCGGCCGAGCGGGCCGCTGGTGACCAGCTCGTCGCCGGTCGACAGCACGCCGACCCGAGGCCGCCGGTGGACCGTGACCCGGTCGACGCCGACGCTGGCCAGCACGCCGAGGTGGCCGGGCGTGAGCACGGTGCCCGGCGCCACGACCACGTCGCCGGGCTGCACGTCCTCGCCGACGCCCCGGGTCGAGGTGCCGGGTTCCACGGTGATCTCGATGGTGACGACGGCACCCTCGGTGCGGGTCCGCTCGACCAGCACCACGGCATCGGCGCCGTCGGGCATCGGCGCGCCGGTCATGATCCGCATGGCCTCGCCCGGGCCCACCGCGCCCTCGGGCGACGTGCCCGCCGCGATCATCCCGGTGACCTTCAGCTCGACCGGGGCTCCGGCGGTGTCGGCGGCACGCAGGGCGTAGCCGTCCATGGCCGAGTTGGCGAAGGGCGGCACCGCCTCGGACGACAGGACCTCGGCCGCGGTGACGGCGTGCAGCGCCTCGTCGAGCCCGACCTCGGCCGGGTCGAGCGCGGCCACCCGCTCCAGGACGAACGCCCGGGCCTCCTCGAGCGGGACGAGACCCACCTAGACCAGGCCTCGCGACTTCACGAACTCGGCGAGGAAGGCACGGAACTCGGGCGCCAGGTCCTCGCGGTCGAAGGCCAGCTCGACGGTGGCCTTCAGGTGGTCGATGGGCCTGCCCACGTCGAAGCGACCCGAGTCGAACACGGCGCCGAACACCGGCTCCTGCTCCAGGAGCAGGGCGATGCCGTCGGTGAGCTGGATCTCGCCGCCCTTGCCCGGCTGGACCCGCTCGAGGCACTCGAAGATCGTCGAGGTGAACACGTAGCGACCGGTGGCGGCCAGCGTCGACGGGGCGTCCTCGGGGTCGGGCTTCTCGATCATGCCCCGCAGCCGCACCAACCCCTCCTCGACGGGCGTGGGGTCGGGATCGGCGGCGCCGTAGGCGCGGATCTCGGCCCGGGGCACGTCGCGGAAGGCGATCACCGACCCGTGGTGGCGGTCGAAGGCGCCGACCATGCGCTTCAGGAGCATGGCCTCGTCGACCATCAGGTCGTCGGGGAGCATGACGACGAACGGCTCGCTGCCGACGAAGGCCGCGGCCATGGAGACGGCGTGGCCCAGGCCCTTGGGCTCGCCCTGGCGCACGTAGTGGATGTTGGCCAGGTCGGCCAGGCCCACGACGTGGGCCAGGGCCTCGGTCTTGCCCGTCATCTCCAGCTCGCGCTCGAGCTCGGGGGCCCGGTCGAAGTGGTCGGAGATGGCCCGCTTGCCTCGGCCGGTGATCACGAGGATGTCGGTGATGCCGGCGGTGACGGCCTCCTCGACCACGTACTGGATGGCCGGCTTGTCGAGGACCGGCAGCATCTCCTTGGGCTGGGCCTTGGTCGCCGGCAGGAACCGGGTGCCCAGGCCAGCGGCGGGGATGACGGCTTTTCTGACGGCAGAGGTCATGCGGGTGCGGCTCCGGGCTCGTGAACGGCGGCGTGCACGACGCGATTCTTGCCTGCCGCCTTGGCGGCGTAGAGCGCCTCGTCGGCCGCGCCCAGCAGCGCCTCGATCGAGGTGCCGTCGTCGGGGTGGCAGGCCACCCCGGCCGAGAGCGTGACCGGCAGGGCGCCGGCGTCGGTGATCACCGGTTTCGCCGCCACCTCGTCACGGACCTTCTCGGCCACCCGCACGGCACCGGGAGCGTCGGTCTGGGGCAGGAGCAGGATGAACTCCTCCCCGCCGAACCGCGCCACCGTGTCGACCTCGCGCGTGTGGGCCACGAGGCGCTGCGCCGTCTCGACGAGCACGGCATCACCGATCAGGTGCCCGTGGGTGTCGTTCACGGCCTTGAAGTCGTCGAGGTCGACCATGACGAGCGAGAAGCGCTCGCGGAACCGCACGGCGCGCTCGACCTCCTGGGCCACCCGCAGCTCGAACTGCCGGCGGTTCCAGAGGCCGGTGAGGCCGTCGGTGAGCGAGAGGCGCCGGGCCTCGTCGTGCAGGTAGGTCGTGTCGATGGCCGACCCGGCCTGTCGGGCCAGGCCGACCACGTCGTCGAGCTCGCCGTCGCCGAAGGGAGCGCCCTCCGAGCGGTAGAGGGAGAGCACGCCGTAGAGCCGGCCCCGGGCCCGCACCGGCACGGCGAGGGCGGTGACCGCCACCGGCTCGGCCTCGGCCAGCGGCGACGGCCCGCTCCCCCAGCACGCCGCCTCGGCCGTGTCGGCCACCCGACCGACCAGGCCCTCGCCCCGGGGGACCCGGCGGGCCTCGTCGCCACCCGCGCCGCTGCCGGCCCGGGCGTCGATCGACGGGCCGCGGTCGACCCAGAACAGCGCGGTGTCGGCCGACGTGAGGGCGAGGGCGGCGTCGAGCGTGACCCGTACCAGCTCCTCGCGGTTGTCGGACGCACCGAGGGCGTCACCCAGCCGGACCAGCGACCGGCGGAACTCCTGACGGCCGCGCTCGAGCTCGACGACGTACTCCTCGTTCCGGCGGGTGAGGAGCACGGCCGCCACGCCGGCGACGGCGGCGACCAGCAGGAGCGCGACGACGACCGGCCGGCTCACGTCGGCGGCCAGCACGACGACGACCCCGACGAGCGGCACGACGACGCCCGCCAGGCCGACCGCGAGGGCGGCAGGTCGCTTGGTCATGGGGCGCCGGCCTCGACCGGGCGCTCGGTGCCGCGCACCAGTCGCTCGATGTTCTCGGCGTGGCGCACGAGGACGACCAGGCCCACGACCGCCAGCAGGAGCGACTCGACGGCCGTCGCACCGGTCGCCGCCGCGGCCAGCGGGACGCCGATGGCGAGCACGAGCGAGGCGACCGACGCCCGCCGGGTCAGCCTGGCCACGACGGCCCAGACGACGGCCGCGCCGACCCCCACGGCGGGGAACAGCACGAGCGTGACGCCAGCGCTGGTGGCCACGCCCTTGCCGCCCCGGAAGCGCCGGGGAGCCGGGAGGACGTGGCCGGCCACGGCGGCCGCCCCGCAGACG
Source organism: Actinomycetes bacterium (assembly GCA_025464025.1). The sequence continues at coordinate 6,093 of JAODBP010000152.1, forward strand.
AGGCCGAGCAGGTGGTCGCCGGCCAGCCAGCCGACCCCGCCGGCCAGCGCCCCCTTGATGACGTCGCCGGCCAGCACGAGGGCGCCGGCCCGACGGCCGGCCGTGCGGTAGACGTTGGTGGCGCCCGGGTTGCCCGAGCCCTCGGTGGTCGGGTCGTGGCCGGTGCGGCGGGAGACGACGGCCGCCGTCGGGAGCGTTCCCAACAAGTAGGCCCCCACGACGAGGAGCACGGCCACGGCCACGCCCTCATGGTACGAGGCCGGGACGACCCGGTATCCTTGGCACTCGACGTGCCCGAGTGCTAGCCCCGAGGAACCGATGCCGACCTACGAGTACGCGTGCAAGAGCTGTGGTGAGAAGCTCGAGGTGGTCCAGAAGTTCACCGACGACGCCCTGACCGAGTGCCCGGCCTGCGCCGGCCCGCTCCGCAAGGTGTTCGGGAACGTCGGCATCGCCTTCAAGGGCAGCGGCTTCTACAAGACCGACAGCCGGGGCACGAAGACCAGCTCGTCGACGAGCTCCACCTCGTCCGACAGCTCGTCGTCGAGCGGCTCCTCGGGCTCGTCGGACAGCTCCTCCTCGTCGAGCAGCTCCAGCTCGTCCGACAGCGGCAGCTCGTCGAGCTCGTCCGACAAGGGCAGCTCGTCGGACAAGGGCAGCTCCAGCAGCACCGCCGCGGCGAGCTGATGCCCGACGCCGAGGTCGGCGTCTTCGGCGGCTCCGGCTTCTACGCCTTCCTCGACGACGTCGAGGAGGTCACCCTCGACACGCCCTACGGCGAGCCGTCCGGCCCCGTCGCCCTCGGGAGGGTGGGTGGCCGGCCGGTCGCGTTCCTGCCCCGGCACGGCGCCCGCCACCAGCTCCCGCCCCACAAGGTCAACTACCGGGCCAACCTGTGGGCCATGCGGGCGCTCGGCGTCACCCGCGTCCTCGGGCCGTGCGCGGTGGGCTCGCTCCAGCGCCACGTCGAGCCCGGCCACGTGGTGGTCTGCGACCAGCTCGTCGACCGCACCTGGGGCCGGCCCGACACGTTCTTCGACGGGCCTGACGTCGTCCACGTCTCCTTCGCCGACCCGTACTGCCCCGAGCTGCGGGCCGTGGCCGTCGAGGCGGCCCGGACCAGCGGCTTCGAGACCCACGACGGCGGGACCGTCGTCGTGGTCCAGGGCCCGCGCTTCTCGACCCGCTCGGAGTCGGCCTGGTACCGGGGCCAGGGCTGGGAGGTCATCAACATGACCCAGCACCCCGAGGCCTACCTCGCCCGGGAGCTCGGGCTCTGCTACGGCTCGCTCGCCCTCGTCACCGACTACGACGTCGGCATCGAGGGCGTCGAGCCGGTCGAGCACGCCGAGGTCCTGCGGGTGTTCGAGGCCAACCTCGGCAAGCTGCGCCACGCCCTGCTCGCCGCCATCCCGGCCATCCCCGGCGAGCGCTCGTGCCCGTGCCACCTCTCGACCGGTGGGGTCACCCCTCCCTAACATCGAGCGCAGCGCTTCCCCGCACCGACACCGTCGTGCCCCCGAGGAGCGCTCGTGCCCACCCTCCTGCCCCGCCCGTCGCGGCGGCCCGCCCTCCGGCTCCGCCGGCCCCTCCCGTTCTGGGTCCTCGCCACCGCGCTCGGCCTCGCCACCACCCTGCTGGTGGGCCGGCTGGTCGCCGGCGCCGAGGCCGAGCGAGCCCGCTGGGGCGAGGTCCGCCCCACCCTCGTCGCCACCGCCGACGTCGAGGGCGGTCACCGGCTCGCCGGTCACGTCGCCGTGCGCCGCCTGCCCGCTGTCCTCGTCCCGCCCGGTGCCCTGCGCGACCTGCCGGCCGACGCCGTCGCCGCCGTCGACGTCCACGAGGGCGAGCCCGTGCTGGCCGCCCGACTGGTGGGACCGGGCTCCTCGGCCGTGGCCGCCCGCCTCCCGGCCGGCACCCGCGGCGTGGCCGTCCCCACCGGCTCCGGCCTGCCGCTCGAGGTCGGCGACCGCGTCGACGTGCTGGCCACGTTCGACGCCGGCACCACGGGCGAGGGCGAACCCACCTTCGCCGTGGCCCGGCGGGCCGTGGTGGTCCACGTCGGCGAGGACGCCGTCACCGTGGCGGTCAGCACCTCGGCCGCCCCGAGGGTCGCCTACGCCCTGGCCGCCGGCGCCGTGACCCTGGTGCTCAGCGGTCCGAAGTGAAGAGAAGCAGCGCCGAGAGGCCTTCGGCCGAGGCTCGATCTAGCGGAACGACGACGCCGCGATGACGAGCACGCCGATGCCGATGACCACGCGGTAGACGACGAACGGCGTGAAGGTCCGGGTGCGGAGGAGGCGCAGGGTGCCCCAGACGGCGCCGTAGCCGGTGATCGCCGAGGCGACGATGCCCACCACGAACGCGGTGGCGAAGCCGTGGGGCATGCCGTCCTTGGCCAGCTTGGCCCCCTCGAACAGCAGCGCCCCACCGATGATCGGCAGGCTCATGAGGAACGAGAGGCGCGCGGCGGCGTCGCGGTCGAGGCCGACCCACCGACCGGCGGTGATCGTCGCGCCCGACCGGGAGACCCCCGGGATGAGGGCCACGGCCTGCGCCGCGCCCATGCGGACGGCGTCACCCACGCCGAACGTGTCGGCCGCGCGCTCGCCGCCGAGCCGGTCGGCCCAGAGCAGCACGAAGCCGAAGACGACCAGGAGGATGCCGATGAGCCACTCGTGCCGGGCCAGGTCGTCGACCTTGTCGCTGAAGACGGCACCGAGGACGGCGGCCGGCAGGGCCGAGAGCACGAGCAACCAGAACAGCCGGCCCTCGTCGCCGTAGGGCGCCTCCGGTCCGGGTGCCACCTCGACGCCGATCGATGTCGTCGTCCCGGCCACCTCGGCGACACGGCGGCGGGGCCGCAGGGTCGAGAGGCCGCCGCGGACGATCCGGACCAGGTCGTTGCGGAAGTAGGCGACGGCACCGACGAGCGTGCCGAGGTGGAGGGCGACGTCGAACGTCTTCTCCAGGTGGGCCCGGCCGGCGAAGTCGTCCCAGCCGAGGAGCCAGGGCACCAGCCGGAGGTGGCCGCTCGACGAGATCGGGAGGAACTCGGAGAGCCCCTGCACGATCCCGAGGACGATGGCGTGCAGGAGCGGCATGCCGGGCGAGCGTAGGAGAGCGCCCTCCCGGGCAACCAACCGACATGACGCGCATCGGGTACGCACTCTCCAGCGAGGAGCACAGCGCCCCGGAGCTGCTCGAGTTCGCCACGGGCGCCGAGCGGGCCGGGTTCCAGGACGTCATGGTCTCCGACCACTTCCACCCATGGGTCGACGCCCAGGGCAACAGCCCCTTCGTGTGGGGCGTGCTCGGCGCCATCGGGGCGGCCACCGGCCTGCGCGTCGGCACCGGGGTGACGTGCCCGATGATCCGGACCCACCCGGCCATCATCGCCCAGGCGGCCGCCACCGCCGCCACCCTGTGCCCCGCCGGCTTCTACCTCGGCGTGGGCGCCGGCGAGAACCTCAACGAGCACATCCTCGGCGACCGGTGGCCGGCCACCGACGAGCGCCACGCCATGTTGGAGGAGGCGATCGAGGTCATCCGCCTCCTGTGGCAGGGCGGCACCCAGAGCTTCGACGGCACGTTCTACGCCCTCGACAACGCCCGCATCTACAGCCTCCCCGACGAGCCGCCGCCGATCATCGTCTCCGGCTTCGGGCCCAAGGCCACCGAGCTGGCGGCCCGCATCGGCGACGGCTACGTCAACACCAGCCCCGACGCCGAGCTCATCAAGACCTACAAGGACGCCGGTGGCACCGGGCCCATCCAGGCCATGGCCAAGGTGTGCTGGCACGAGGACGCGGCCGAGGCCCGCACGCTCATGCACCGGCTGTGGCCCAACTCGGGCCTGGCCGGCGAGCTGGCCCAGGAGCTGAAGACGCCGGCTCACTTCGAGCAGGCCAGCTCGCTCGTCGACGAGGGCCGGGCGGTCGGCGAGAAGCCCCACGGGCCCGACCCCCAGCCCTACGTCGACTTCGTCCGCACCTACGTGGAGGCCGGCTTCACCGAGATCTACGTCCAGCAGATCGGCAAGGACCAGGCCGGGTTCTTCCGCTTCTGGAACGATCACGTGGTGCCCCGACTCGACTTCATCTGAGCTGATGGTCTCACTCCGCAAGCTCCGTTCGACGGCCGCCGGGTCGCTGGCGCTCCCTTCGGCGGCGTGCTCCAGGACCGGGCAGCACCCATGGGTCTGATCCGAGGTCTCGTGCGCAACGCCCTGCCCCTCAGCCGGGTGGGCGTGACGCTGTGGGCCTGGCGCCACCGCAACGAGATCGGTGGCTGGCTGGGCTACGCCGCCCGGTCGGCACCGAAGGTCGTGGCGGGCGACACCGGCGACGTCTTCGTCGAGGGTCGGCTGCGGGCCCGGCTCACGGCCGACAAGCGCACCCGCAACGTCGACGGCCTCCGGGTCGACGTCGCCGACGGCGTGGCCACCCTCCGGGGCATGGTCCCGGTCGACGTGCACGACGCCGCCGTGGCCATCGCCACCAACACGTCGGGGGTCCAGAAGGTGCGGGACGAAGTGACGGAACCGGGCCGGCGGCGGCGAACGGCGGGCGCCTGATCTATCGTCGGCCGCCGTGCCCGTCGAGCCTGGGCTCTCCGCGCAGGTCGAGCTGACCGTCGAGGAAGCCGACACCGCTGTCGCCCTGCGTTCGGGCGACGTCTACGTGTTGGCCACCCCGCGGGTCGTGTGCCTGTGCGAGGAGGCGACCATGCTCGCCCTCAAGGGCCAGCTGCCCACCGGCCAGACCAGCGTCGGTCACACCGTGCAGCTCGACCACGTGGCCCCGTCGAGGATCGGCGCCCTGGTCACGGCCGAGGCCACCCTCCAGAAGGTCAACGGCCGCCGGCTCACGTTCACGGTGTCGGTGGCCGACGCCAACGGGCTGGTGGCGGCCGG
>JAODBP010000165.1 GCA_025464025.1 Actinomycetes bacterium
GGCCGGGGCCGCAGGCGCTGCTGCACCGGCGGCCGGCGCGGCCTGGCCGGCGGTGGCGGCCCGGCCGGTGGCCAGGTCGATGCCGCCGTTCACGCCCTTGAACAGCTCGACCGAGGTGGAGCCGGCCGTGGGGTTGCCGTTGGCGTCGACGCCGGCGCTGGCCACCGCGACGCAGGTCTCGAGCGGGGTGCCGACGAGGCCGGGCACGCAGAACGACTGCCCGCCGCCGACCTCGATCTTGTTGCTGGGCAGGCCGAGCGCCGTGACCAGGGCGTTGGTGCCGAACTCGACCGTGACCAGCGGGGCGCTGGAGTCGGCCGTGCCCTTGGTGGCGCCGCTCTTGGAGATCACCTTCGTGGCCTCGGCGTTGCCGATGGTGATCGTGATCAACGGCTCGTTGGCGCCCAGGTCGCTGGGCAGCAGGTTGTTGGTGGCGTTGGTGGCATCGGCGGCGAGCAGCTCGATCCGGATGCCCTGCGACCGGGCGTGGGCCGTGACCGTGTCACCGGCGGACGTCACCTCGGCGAGGGCCGGGGCGATGACGATCCGGGCCGTCGACTTCAGGGTCAGCACCTTGTTCAGGACGTCGCCGACGGTCTTGTCGGTGGCGTCGACCAGCTTGCCGATGGGCGTGCCGGTGAGGCCCTGCACCAGCGGGTTCAGGGCGTCGAGCACCTGGCCACTGCCATCCTGGAGCGGCTGCTGGAGCTGGAGCGTCGAGAGCAGGTCGCTCACCGACGGCTCGAGCACGACCTGGGCACCGAGGCCGCGGGCCGTGCCGCCGTCCGCGGTGAGCGTGGCGGTGGCCGAGCCGCACGTGACGTCGAGTCGCTGCACGCCGGGGACGGCGGTGAGCTCGCTGCCGGTGCACGCCGCCGGCTTGGCGGTCTTGGTGTCACCCACGGTGGAGGTCTGCGCCTCGGCGACGTTCCCGACGGGGAGCGGCACCTGGGGGACGATCGCCTGGGTGGCGCTGGCCTTCGCCAGGTTCGGGTGGAGCTCGGCGTGGGCCGCGCTGGTGGTGATGGTCTGGCCGAACAGCTTGATGGTGAGGGCATCCGAGTTCGCGGTGCCGCCGTACGCATCGGCGTTCGCCTTGGTCTGGGCCGCGGCCGTCCCGGCGAGGAGTGCGCCGGTGGCGATGACCGAGAGACCGATCGTGGCCAGTCGGGGGAAGTTCCGCATGTGTGCTCCGTCTGTCCGCCGGAGCCGAGCCCCGGTGCGTGGGTGACTAGTTCGATGTCGGCAGGCCCTCAATGGCCCCGAACCACCTGCCAGGACGAGAAGTTCGCCTCGCTGTGACGCGCTTCCTGTCGATTTCTTTCGCCGTCGCCGATTTTTCACACGGAGCGACTAGGTCTCGACACGCATAGAGACGGTCGCGGTGAGCTGCACATCGCCCACCAGGCCGCCGATCAGGGGCAGGTCGGTGGCGGCGAGGTACCGGAGGGTGACGGTGACACGGCTTCCGGACCGGCCCCTCCCGCGGACCTCGACCTCGAGCCGATCGGGGTCCAGGTGGGCCCCGGCCAGGGCGGCCCGCCTCGCCGCGCCGGGGTCGGCCGACACCGCCGCCTCCCGGGCCGCCTCCCGGGCGGCGTGGGTCAGCACGACCTGGTCGCGGACCACCAGCGTCACCTGGAGGAGGGCGAGGCCGATGGCGGCGAGGAGGGGCAGGCACAGGGCCAGCTCCACCGCGGCCTGCCCGGCCTCGCCCCGCCGCCGGGCCCTCACTTCACCAGCTTCGTGATCTGGTCGAAGATCGCGTCGAGCAGGTGCCCGATCTTGTCGGTGTCCTTGGCCCACAGGGCCACGAGCAGGGCGACGGACGCGGCGCCGAGCAGCACGAGGGCGTACTCCGCCGAGGTCTGGCCCGACTCGCCGCGCAGGCGGGTCAGGACGAGGTGGATGCGGACGAGGATGGGGAGCACGACGGCCCTCCTTGGTGGTGCGGAGCTAGAGGCGCAGCGACCCGAGGGCGCCGGCGAGGAGCGGGGCGAGCGTCAGCAGCACGAAGGCCGGGAGCACGCACAGCACGAGGGGGAAGAGGAGCCGGACCGGGACGCGGCGGGCGGCCTCCTCGGCCCGCCGCCGGCGATCGGCGCGCGCCTCGGCTGCCAGCACCACGAGGGCATCGGCCAGCGGTGCGCCGTAGCGCTCGGACGCGAGCAGGGCGGCGAGCACCGGCCGGGCCGCGGGGCCGAGCCGCCCGGCGGCGGCGTCCAGCGCATCGGACCACCGGGCGCCGTGCTCGGCCTCGCTGACGACCCGCGCCAGCTCGAACCCGATCGGGCCCTCGTGGCGACGGGCCACGGCGGCGACGGCCAGGGGCACGGTGAGGCCGGCGCCGACGGCGAGGGTGAGCAGGTCGACGACCTCGGGCAGCGACCGTCGGACGGCCTCGAGCGGTCGCCGCCGAGCCCGCCGGGCCCGCAGGACGGGGACGGCCCAGGCGCCGAGGGCGAGCACCGGTGCGGCGAGGGGCAGCACGGCCAGCCCGACCGCCGCGCCACCCCCGGCGGCGGCGAGCCGGCGGAGGCGGGGATCGACCGCCCACCTGGCTCGCCCCGGCGCGACCGGCCGGAGGGCGTCCACCCGGAGCGGGGCCGGCCGCCAGCGGGCGGCGCCGACCGCCACCGTGACGCCCCACGCCGTGCCGACCAACGCCGCGATCACGCCGGTGCCGCCGTGATCCGATGCATCCACCAGGCCGCCAGGCCGTCGAGGGCGAGGCCGCCGGCCAGGCAGGCCAGGCCGAAGCGGGAGCGGAGCAGGAAGTCGGCGGTGCGACCGTCGGTGCCGGCGGCGAGGGCGCCGAAGGCCAGCGGCGAGGCGGCGATCACCAGCGCCGACAGCCGGGCCTGGGACGCCTGGGCCCGGACCTCGCCGGCCACGGCGAGGTTGGCCCGGAGGGTCGCAGCCACGCCGTCGACCGCCCGGGCCGCCGCCCCTCCGGCGTCGACCGACAGGCCCAGGGCGGCGACCGTCAGGCGGACGCCGGCCGTGGGGCAGCGCCGGACCCAGCCGTCGAGGGCGTGGACCAGGGCTAGGCCGCCGTCGGCCTCACCGACCACGACGGCGAGGTCGATGCCCAGCCGCCCGGGCTGCGACGGTGCCAGCTCGGCCAGCGCCTGGCGCACGGTGACGCCGCTGCGCAGCGACCGGGCCACGGCATCGAGCACGTCGGGCAGGGCGGTCTCGACCAGGGCCACCGATCGCCCTCGGGCCGCGGCCAGGGCAGCGACCGGGCCAACGGTCGTGGCCACCACCCCGACGACCGCCAGGCCGGGCCCACCGACGGCCAGGCCCCCGACCGCGGCCACGCTGACGGCGAGCAGCCACCCCGCCCACACCGCCTCCGGCGCCCACGGCAGGGCGGCGTCGACGACGGCCGCCGTGCAGCGAGCCGGCGAGCGCCACCTGACCCCTCGGTAGCGATCGCCGACGACCGTCGCCCGGTCGCCGGCTCGGAGGGCGAACCGGGTCGCCGAGCACCCGAGGACGACCAGGGCGCCGGCCAGCACGGCGGTCACGGGGCCAACCAGGCCCGGTGCGGCGGCCCGGCCGCCCCCCGCACGGGGCGGGCGGGGAGGGCGTGGAGGCCGGTCGACGTGGCCAGCGACCGCACGACCAGGGGGTGGTCGCCCCGCTCGTCGCCGAGGGGGACGACCTCGTCGACGGCGACCACGGCCCGGCGGCCACCCGCCACCCGGGCCACCTGCACCACCAGGTCGACAGCGGCGGCCACCTGCTCCCGCACGGCGGCGAGGGGCAGCCCCGGGGCGCCACCCAGGACCATGGTCTCGAGCCGGCGGAGGGCGTCGGCCGGGCCGTTGGCGTGACAGGTCGAGAGCGACCCCTCGTGGCCGGTGTTCATGGCCTGCAACATGTCGAGCGCCTCCGCGCCCCGGACCTCGCCCACGACGATGCGGTCGGGACGCATCCGCAGGGCGTTGCGGACGAGGTCGCGCACGCGCACCTCACCCGCCCCCTCGGCGTTCGCCGGGCGGGCCTCGAGGCGCACCACGTGCTCGAGGGGCAGGCGCAGCTCGGCGGCGTCCTCGACGGTGACCACCCGCTCCCCCGGTGGGATGCAGCCGGCGAGGGCGTTGAGCAGCGTGGTCTTGCCCGCCCCGGTGCCCCCGGAGACGAGCACGTTGCACCGGGCCCGCACGGCCCAGCCCAACAGGTCGGCCACCCCCGCCGGCGCCAGCTCGTCGAGGCCGATGGCCCGGGCCCCGAACCGGCGGATCGTGAGGTAGGGCCCGTCGAGGGCCAGGGGCGGCACCACCGCGTTCACGCGCGAGCCGTCGGCCAGCCGGGCGTCGACGAGCGGCGAGGTGCGGTCGACCCGCAACCCCAGGGGCGCCACGACCCGCTCCACCAGGAGCTCGACCTCGCGCCGGTCGAGCCAGACGTCGAGCCGGCGGAGCTGCCCGCCCCGCTCGACCCACACCGGGCCGGGCCCGTTGACCATCACCTCGGTGACCTCGGGATCGGCCAGCACCGGTTCGAGCGCGCCGAGGCCCACGGTCCGGGCGGCGACCGCGTCGACCAGCCGGCCCACGCCGTCGTCGTCGAGCAGCGGCGCCTCGAGGTGGGCCAGCTCGGTGATCCGGCGCCGGAGCTCGGCCCCCGCGGGCCGCTCCTCGAGGACGAGCCGGTGGACCCGGTCGGCGACCGCCGCGTCAGGCGACATGGCGCAGCGGGCGCTGGAGGAGGCCGGGCAGGCGACCGGCCAGGAGGCCGGCATCGACGGCCCGGGCGATCTTCGGGTCATGCGCCACCACGGCCCGCACCGGCACGCCGAGGGCGGCCTCGACGTCGCGCCGCCCGATCGAGCGGCCGCCCTCGTCGACGAGGATCACGCCCGAGGGCCGGATCGGCGACGCCACCGCCCGCCGCAGGGCGAGGTAGCAGGGCCGCAGCACGAGCAGCGAGTGGGCCGCGGCGGCGGCCACCGCCAGGCGGACGCCGGCCGGCCCGGCGTGGTCGACGTGGCCGCAGTCGACCACGCAGGGCCGAGCATCGGCCGCGAGCAGGGCGGCCAGGACCTCGCCCCGCCCCGGCGCGTCGGGCAGCACCCCGCCCCTCGGGAGGACGGCCAACCCCCCGGTGGCGGCGACCTCCAGCCGGCCGAGGGCATCGGGCGGGACGGCGGGGCCGGCGGCGAGCCACTCGGCGACCCCCGGACCGTCGGGCTCGGGCAGGCCGAGCACGGCCGGGACGTCGCCGGCCAGGTCGACCAGCACGGCGCCGGACGACGACGAACGAGCGAGCACGGCGGCCAGGCCAGCGGCCACCACCGTGGTGCCGCTCCCACCCTTGGCGGACCAGCAGGCGACGAGCACGGACCAACTCCTCCGGGAGAGGATCGACCAGGGGAGTGGTTCGCCCACCCTAGAACCGGTCGAAACCGGGCACAAGGGGCGATCCTGCAATCCCGAACGGGCACCCAGCCGTAGGCTCCGGGCATGGAGGCCGCCTTCTTCGACCTCGACAAGACCGTCATCGCCAAGGCATCGACGGTCGCCTTCGGCCGGCCGCTCTACCGCGAGGGGCTGCTGTCGCGCTGGCTGCTCCTGCGCGCCCTCTACGCCCAGCTCGTCTACCTCTACCTGGGCGCCGACGACGCCCGGCTGGCCCGGATGCGCAACGCCGCCCTCGCCCTGACGAAGGGGTGGCACCAGGAAACCGTGCGCCGGGTCGTGCGGGAGACGCTGGAGGACGTCGTCGACCCGATCGTGTTCGAGGAGGCGCTCGAGCTCATCCGGGGGCACCGAGAGGCCGGGCGCCTCGTGCTGATCGTGTCCGCCGCGCCGGAGGAGATCGTCCTCCCCCTCGCCGAGTACCTCGGCGCCGACGGGGCCGTGGCCACCAAGGCCCGGCTCGACGCCGACGGCCGCTACAGCGGGGAGCTGGAGCGGTACTGCTACGGCCCGGCCAAGCTGGCCGCCATCGAGGCGGTGGCCGCCGAGCGGGGCATCGACCTGGCCGCCAGCTACGCGTACTCGGACTCGGTGACCGACCTGCCCATGCTCGAGGCGGTCGGCCACCCGGTGGCGGTCAACCCCGACCGGTCACTGCTGAAGGAGGCCCGGTTGCGGGAGTGGGAGGTGCGGCGCTTCGTGAAGCCGGTGCGCCTGCGCGACCGCGTGCCGATGCCGAACGCGGCAACGGCGGCCGCCGGCGGGGGCGTCACGCTCGCCGCCGCGGTAGCCGCCGTCGTGGTGTGGTGGTACCTCCGGCGCCAGCCGCCGGCACCACCGAGACGGTGGTGGGAGCGGGTTACGCGTCCCGCAACTTCCTGGCGGCCACGGCGCCGAGGGTGAGCAGGACGGCGAGGATCAGCAGCTTCTTCATGCCCGTGAACGCTACCGCCCGGACATGACGGAGCGCTTCGGCGAGGGCTTCGACGCCGCGCTCGGCGCGGCGCGGGCCGGCGAAGGGTGGGCGTTCGAGCGCCTCTTCGCCTGGCTGGGCCGGCCGGTGGCCGCCTACCTGCGGGGCGCCGGCACCGAGGACCCGGACGGGTCGGCCAACGACGTGTTCCTCCGCGCCTTCACCACGCTCGACCGGTTCGACGGCAACGAGGACCGGTTCCGGTCGTGGGTGTTCACCATCGCCCACCACCTGCTGATCGACGAGCGACGCCGGGTCGCGCGCCGACCCCAGCGGGCACCGTTGGAGGCGGCCGGCACCGACCCCGGCCCGGCGGCGGCCGATGCCGCCGAGGAGGCCCTGATCTCGCTCGGCGACGAACGGGTGCGGGCGCTGCTCGCCGGGCTGGCGCCCGACCAGCGCGACGTGGTGCTGCTCCGGATCGTGGCCGATCTGTCGATCGAGGACACGGCCGTCGCCCTGGGCAAGCGGCCCGGCGCGGTCAAGGCCCTCCAGCACCGGGCCATGCGCACCCTGCGGTCCCGGGTGGGCGAGGAGGGAGTATCCCCGTGAGCCACGACGACGTTCACCCCGACGAGATGCCCGACGAGCTCGACGCCTTCCTCGACGACCTCCGCTCGGCGGCCGCGGCCGCCCCGGCGCCGGTCGTCGGCGACGCCCTGGCGACCCTGTTCCGCGACGGCGCGC
>JAODBP010000166.1 GCA_025464025.1 Actinomycetes bacterium
GTGGCGTCGGCCGGGGGCTGCTCGCCGCCGGTCCGGGTGGCGTTGAGGTAGGTGGCGGGGGAGCGACGGTTCTCGAACACCCCGTCCCGGCCGATGCGGAGGTAGGGCTCGTCCTCGTAGCCGAGGACCGTCAGCTCGTGGGAGGAGCGGTTGGTCAGCTCGACCCGGCCGCCGGCCTCGACCAGCCGCACGTCGAGCCCGGTGGCCCGGGTGATGCCGGCCCGGTAGTCGGTGGCGGCGACCTGGCCGGTGTGGGCCGACGCCGGCGCGGCGCCGCAGACGACGACGGCGAGCACGAGGGCGGCGCCCGCCAGCAGCTTCACGCTTCCTCGGCGCGGGTGGCGAGCTCGGCCAGCTCGGCGCGGGCCCGGGAGACCCGCGACCGGATGGTGCCGACGGCCACGCCGGCGACCTCGGCGGCCTCGGCGTAGGAGAGCCCGAGCAGCTGGGTCAGCACGAATGCCTCGCGGCGCTCGGGATCGAGGGGCTCGAGCAGGGTCGCGGCGGCGACGGCGCCGGCCGGGTCGGGAGCCACCGCGGCCCGCCGGGGGACGAGCCGACGCCGGCGCTGCTCACGACGGATGGCGTCGGCCGCCGCCCGCCGGGCGATCCCGAGCAGCCAGGTGCGGGCGCTGGCCTCGGCCCGGAAGGCGGCCAGGGCCGGGATGGCCCGGAGGTAGGTGTCCTGGGTGACGTCGTCGGCCGCGGCCGGGCCGACGAGGTGGCGGCACAGGCGCCACACCTCGGGCTGGGAGCGCCGCACGAAGGCAGCGAGGGCGATCCGGTCGCCGTCGCCGGCGCTGACCGCCAGCCTCGTGAGCTCGTCCACCTACGGAGGTTCTTCCTCTTCTCGGGAACTTCTGGCCCGGTTCCGGCGACCACCACATCATGGATTGCGCAGCCTGCCGTGACGTCGTCTCGGCCCAGCTCGACGGCGAGGCCTCCCCGGTGGAGGTGGCCGCAGCCGACCTCCACCTTGCCACCTGTGGCCCGTGCGCCACCTACCGCGAGTCGGTGACCCGGCTCCACCGCGCCGTCCGGGTCGTGGCCGCCGAGCCGGTGCCCGACCTCACCGCCGCCATCCTCGCCGCCCACCCTCCCGCCACCGAGGACGTCGGTGCCGACGTCGGGCTCTGGCGGCTCGGCCTGGCGCTCGTCGCCGTGGCCCAGCTGGTCGCCGCCGTCGCCCACCTGGGTGGCGATCACATCGTGCGCGACCAGGCCTCGTGGGAGGCCGCCCTCGCGGCCGGCTACGCCTGGGCGGGCTGGCGCCCGGCCCGGGCCGCCGGGCTCCTGCCGGTGGCCGCCGTGCTCACCGTGCTGCTGCTCGTGAACGGCGGCCTGGCCCTGGCCGGCGGCGGCACCCACCACCTGCTGGCCCCGCTCGGCCTGGTGTTCCTGGTGCTCGCCACCCGCCGCGCCGGGGCACCCGGCCGGATCGTCGCCGCATGAGGCGACTCGCCGCCGGGCTCGTCCTCGCCGTCGCGGCCGTGGTGGCGCTCGCCGCCCCGGCGTCGGCCCATGCCCAACTGGTGTCCACCAGCCCGCCGGCCGGTGCCGTGCTGGACGCGGCGCCGAAGGTCGCGACCGTGCGGTTCAACGAGGGCGTGTCGGTGAAGGCCGACGGGCTCCAGCTCCACGACGCCACCGGCCGTCGGCTCGACACGGGCAAGCTCCGACACACCGACGGCGGTCGGACGATCGGCCTGGTGCCCGGCAACCTGCCGAAGGGCGGCTACATCCTCACGTGGCGGGTGGTGTCGGCCGACGGCCACCCGATCAGCGGCGGCGTGACGTGGCGCATCGGCGCGTCGTCGGCCGCGGTCGACCAGGGCCTGTTCCAGCAGCTCCTGAACGCCGAGGGCGGCGACGCCGGCGTGCGGGCCGCGGCGGCGGTCGAGCGGACGCTCCTCTTCCTCGCCCTACTGGTGCTGATCGGCGGCCTCGTCTTCCTCGTCGCCGTCTGGCCCGACGGCGCGGCCGACGACCGGCTCCGCCCGACGCTCCGGGCGGCCGCCGCGGTCGGCGCCCTCGCGACCGTCGTCGGCATGGGCATCCAGGGGGCCGACGTCGCCGGGCTCGGGTTCTCCCACGCCCTCAGCCTGCGGTCGGCCCTCGACACGCTCGACACCTCCTACGGGCAGGCCGCCGTGGCCCGGCTCGTGCTGCTCGCCCTGCTGGCGGCGCTGGCCGCGGCGGCCACGCCGGCGCTGGCCCGGACGGCCCGTTGGCGGGCCGGGGTCCTGGCCGGCTCGGGGGCGACCCTGCTCACCCTGAGCCTGGCGGGGCACGCCCGCACCGGCCGGTGGGTCGGGCTGGCCCTGCCCCTCGACCTCGTGCACCTCGGCGCCGCCGCCACCTGGATCGGCGGTCTCGCCGTGCTCACCTTCGTGGTCCTGCCTCGTGACCAGGGGGGGAGCGCGGCGCCGATCGCCGCCCGCTTCTCCCGGGTCGCAGCGGTCGCCGTCGCCGCCGTGGTGGGCACCGGCGTGGTCCAGGGCTTCCGCCAGCTCGGGAGCATCAGCGGCGTGCGCGACACCAGCTACGGCCGCCTCCTCGTGATCAAGGTCGTGCTCGTCGCGGTCGTCGTCGTGCTCGGCGGTCTCAGCCGGTCGCTGCTCCAACGGCAGGTCGAGGTGGAGGCGCCGGTGCTCGTGGGGACCGACGGCGCGCCGATCGAGCCCGACGACGACGACGGCTGGGAGCCGCCCGACCCGGCCGAGCTGCGACGGTCGCTGCGCCGTTCGGTCCGCGCCGAGGCCGTGATCGCGGTGGTGGTCCTCGCCGTCACCTCGCTCCTCGTGGCGTCCGACCCGGCCCGCACCCTCCAGAGCGAGGGGTTCAGCGCGGCCAAGGTCGTGCAGGGCACGGTCATCGAGGCCGTGGCCGCACCGGGCCGCACCGGGCCGGTCGACATGCACGTCTACGTGAGCGACCCGACCTTCGGGCTCACGACCAAGCTCGCGGCCACGGCGACCCTGTCACTGCCGGCCAAGGGGATACCCGCCGTGCCGGTGCCGCTGAAGCCGGCCGGCCGGGGCCACTGGTCGGCCTACGACGTCGACATCCCCATCAAGGGGGCCTGGCGGCTCGACGTCGCCATCACCATCGGCGACTTCGACCAGCGGCGCGCCCAGTTCACCGTCCAGATCAAGTGACCCACACACCCCCAGGAGACCCGACGATGCGTTCCCTCAAGACCCTCCTCGGCGCGGTCGTGCTCGTGCTGGTGACGGCGGCGCCGGCCGCCGCCCACGTCAGCGTGCAGCCCTCCGAAGCCACCCAGGGCGGCTACGCCAAGCTGGCGTTCCGCGTCCCGAACGAGGAGGACTCGGCCAACACGGTCAAGCTCGAGGTGCAGCTCCCGGCCGACGCGAAGTTCCAGAGCGTGAGCACCAAGCCCCTCCCGGGCTGGACCGTCACCAAGACCGACACGACGATCACCTGGGCCGGCGGGACGATCGCCCCCGGCGAGTTCCAGGAGTTCGAGATCTCCGTCGGCCCGCTGCCCGCCGTCGA
>JAODBP010000172.1 GCA_025464025.1 Actinomycetes bacterium
AGGGCCTCGACCACTGGGGCCGGTACATCGACGAGTACGGCGTGGTCGACGGCCGCTGGGTCTTCACCCGCCGCAACGTCACGATCGACGGGCACTTCCCCGGCGGCATGGCGGCCCAGTTCTTCGGGGAGTGAGGCGGTTCGCTGCCTTCGTCGTCCTGCTCGTCATCCTGTCGGCGTCGCCGGCGGCGGCGGTCGGGCGGTGCGACGGGTACGGCCCGGTGCAGACGACCGGCCACGTCGCCACCGACGACACCGAGATCTCCGGTGTGGCGGCCAGCCGGACCAACCCGGGCGTGTGGTGGGTGCACGACGACTCCGGTGGCAAGCCGGAGGTGACGGCGATCGACGAGGCCGGCGCCGACCTCGGCACCTACGCCCTCGCCGGCGCCGAGGCGTTCGACTGGGAGGACATCGCCGCGGCCGATGGCCAGCTCTACGTCGCCGACATCGGCGACAACGGTCGCCAGCGCAAGGACCCCCGGGTGTTCCGCGTGGCCGAGCCGAAGGCCCGGCCGAACGGCGCGGACGGCACCCTCGGCCCGGTCGAGGTCATCCACCTCGCCTACCCCGGCGGCCCGGTCGACGCCGAGGCGCTGGTCGTCGACCCCCGCTCCGGCGACCTCTACGTGCTGACCAAGGACATCGGGTCCAGCAAGGTCTTCCGCGCCCCAGCCGACGCGCTGGTCGCCGGGGCCCACGTGACGATGGACGAGGTCGGCCGGTTCACGCTGCCGGCGCCCCGCAGCGACGCCGACGGCCTGCCCGGGATCCTCGTCACGGGCGCCGACGTGTCGCCCGACGGGTCGACGGTGCTCGTCCGCACCTACCGCTCGGTGCTGGCCTTCGCCCGCCCCGCGGGCAAGCCGCTGGAGGCGGCGTTCTCGTCCG
Organism: Actinomycetes bacterium; assembly: GCA_025464025.1. The sequence continues at coordinate 891 of JAODBP010000172.1, forward strand.
AGCCGTGCGAGGCGCCCCAGGCCGAGGAGGCCCAGGGCGAGGCCATCGGCTGGGCCGCCGACGGCCGGTCCTACCTGACCCTCTCCGAGGGCGAGCACGTCGCCGTGCACCGGGTCGCCGTCACCGCGTCGCCGGCCACCACGACGACGGCCGGTCCCGAGGGCGCGGCCGCTTCGTCGAGCTCGCCCCTCAGCGCCGTGCTCGCCGGCGTGGGGGTGCTGATCATCGTGGCGCTGGTGGTCAGCTCCCGACGCCGAGCAGGTCGACCACGAACACGAGGGTCTCACCGCCCTTGATGACGCCCCCGGCCCCGGCCGCGCCGTAGCCCATGTTGGGCGGGATCGTGATGCGGCGCCGGCCGCCGATCTTCATGCCGACCACGCCCTCGTCCCAGCCCTTGATGACCTGGCCCCGGCCCAGGCCGAAGACGAAGGTGTCACCCCGGTCCCACGACGCGTCGAACTGCTTGCGGGTGCTCCACGCCACGCCCACGTAGTGGACCTCGACGTCGTTGCCGGACTCGGCCGTGGCGCCGTCGCCCTCGACGATGTCCTCGATCACCAGCTCGGCGGGCGGGGCCTCGCCGGGCGGGACGTAGACGTGCGGCTTCTCGTCATCTGCCATGGGATCGGAAGCTAGTTGAGGAGCGCCTGCACGTCGTCCAGCGGCACCGACCCGGCCGGGCGCCCGGTGCGAGCCGCTTCGTTGGCCATCCGCTGGAGCGCCTCGTTCACCGGCGTCGGCACGCCGTGGCACCGGCCGAGCAGCACGACCTCGCCGTTGAGGTAGTCGGTCTCGATCGACCCGGTGCCGCGGGCCAGGCTCTGCCACGACGACGAGCCGCCCCGCTCCTGGCCGGCCACCGGCTTGAGCGACACACCGCCGTCGCGGCGGGCGGCCTCCTCCTCGGCCGTCTGGACGTCGAGCCCGGCGGCGGCGAAGGCGGCGATCCCCTCGGCCTGGGCCTGCGTGTAGAGGTCGGAGCTGCGGGCCTCCCAGCCGCACAGCGCGTCCAGCGCGTTGCCCAGGTTCATGAGCAGCTTGCGGCGCTTGTTCCGCATGATCGCCGGCTCGGCGGCGGCCCGGAACGAGGCGGCCTCGAGGTCGGCGGCGATGGCTTCGGCCCGGTCGTCGGCCCCGGTCGGGTAGCAGCCGAGGTCGAGCACGCCGGCCGACGGGGCCGACTGCTGGACCACGACGCCCGGCGCGGTGAACTGCGACGGGAGGATCACGCAGAGGCCGTAGACGTGGCGGAACCGCCGGAGCGCCTCCGGCTCGTTGGCGATCCCGTTCTGGGCGCAGACCACCGCGATGTCGGGTGGCGCCACTGCCACCAGCTCGTTCAGGGCGGCGACGGTGTCCTGGCTCTTCATGGTGAGCAGCACGACGTCGTCGGCGGTGAGGTCGAGCTCGCCGATCGAGCCCACGGCCGGGATGGCGTGGTGCTCCTCGCCGTCGGGCGTTAGGAGGTGGAGCCCATCGGCCTGGAGGGCGCGGAGGTGGTCGCCCCGCGCCACCAGGGCAACGTCGCGACCGGCGGCGTGGAGCCGCCCCCCGATGACACCGCCGACCGCCCCGGCCCCGAACACCACGTAGCGCATCCCGGCATCCTCGCGCCCGCCGGTACCGTCGGGCGCCGTGAACCGTGACGACCTGGCCGCTGCCTCGCGGGCCGTGCTCGACGCGGCGTGGGACCCGGCCGGCTACACCGCCCCGAGCCCCGAGCGCTACCCGTGGCAGTGGCTGTGGGACTCGTGCTTCCACGCCATCGTGTGGGCCGAGCTGGGCGACGAGCGGTGCGTGGTCGAGCTCGACTCGCTGCTGTCGGGCCGGGACGCCGACGGCTTCGTGCCCCACGTCCTCCACCACGGCCGCCCCAACCCGCACACCGCGTTCTGGGGCCGGGCCGATGGGTCCTCGATCACCCAGCCGCCGATGCACGGCCACGCCCTGGCCGAGCTGGTGCGCCGGGGGGTCGAGGTGCCCGAGCGCCTGCTCGACGCCTCGACCGAGGCACTGCGGTTCCTGTTCGACGTGCGACGGCGGCACCCGAGCGGGCTCGTCCGCCTGTGCCACCCGTGGGAGTCGGGCGCCGACGACAGCCCCCGCTGGGACCACTGGTACGGCCCGACCTGGGTGGCCGACGACGTGTTCCGGATCAAGGGCGAGCTGCTGGTGGCCGTCGAGCGCACGCCGGGTGGTGCGCCGATCGACAACCCGGCGTTCGACGTGGCGTCGGCGTCGTTCAACGCCCTCGTGGTGTTCAACGCCCTCGAGCTGGCCGAGCTCACCGGCGACGACGAGCTGGTGGCCTCGGCCGACGAGCTGGCCAGCGCCCTCGACGACCGGTGGGACCCCGAGCTCCGCACGTGGGTCGACGCCGGCGCGTCGGCCGGCACCTCGGGCCGCACCCGCACGGTCGACGCCCTGCTCGGTGCCCTGGTGCTCGACCGGCCCGAGGCCCTGGCCGACGCCGTCGACGAGCTGGCCTACGGCGGCGCCTGCGGCCCGGCCGGCGTCCACCGGGCCGAGCCGACGTTCGACCCCGGGTCGTACTGGCGGGGCTCGGCCTGGCCCCAGCTCACGTACCTCCTCTGGGTCGCCGCCCGCCGGACGGCCGAATCGGATGGCTCGACCGCCGATGCCCTCGCCGCGTCGCTGCTCCGGGGCTGCCAGGTGTCGGGCTTCGCCGAGCACTGGCACCCCGACGACGGCACCGCCCGGGGCGCCGTGCCCCAGTCGTGGGCCACGCTGGCGTTGCTGGTGGCGTGACCGGGTAGAGGCCGGCCATGGCCCGACGCATCCGTGAAGAGATCATCGACGACGACCCGGTCGTGGTCACCCCGGCGCCGGTCACCCGCCGCGTCGTCACCGAGCGCCGGTCCGGACCGGCGATGGGTGGGATGGGCGGGATGAACCCGGTGGCCATGGCGCTGGCTGCCGTGCTGCTCGTTTTCATCCTCGTGCTGGTCTTCGGCTTCCTTCTCTGACAGGCCTCGGCCCGACGACCGCTAGGGTGTCCACCCTCCGGCGACGTGGCCGAGTGGCTTAGGCAACGGCCTGCAAAGCCGTGTACAGGGGTTCGATTCCCCTCGTCGCCTCCGGGGCCCCTGACCTGTAGAACTGCAGGTCAGGGGCCATTTTTGGTTTGTCCGCCAGTCACCGGGACTGACCATCAAGAACCCCTGAAAACCCCTGGTTTCGCTCCCTTCCGCTCCCAAAGCGCTCCCAAGGCGGTTCGGGTCGACTTCATCGGAGGAACCAGATGGGGTACGTCGAGAAGCGAAGTGGCCGGTATCGCGCCCGGTACCGGGACCCGGTCGGACGTCAGCGGTCCGAGACCTTCACCCACAAGGCCGACGCGGAGCGTTTCCTCCGCGAGCAGCAGGTCGAGGTCGACCGGGGTCGTTGGATCGATCCCCGGGGCGCTGATGCGCCGTTGGTCGAGTGGGCGGAGGAGTTCCTGAAGCTGTGCCGCCGGTTGGCGCCGCGGACGCAGGAGACCTACGCCCGGGACCTGACCAAGTACATCCTCCCGAGGTTCGGGTCCTACCGGCTCGGGCGGCTCCCGGCGGACGAGATCGAGAACTGGCTCAACGACGAGGTCGCGTCGGGGATCG
>JAODBP010000181.1 GCA_025464025.1 Actinomycetes bacterium
CCAACGCCTCGGCGACGGTGAAGGCACCTTCGTAGATCGCCTTGCCGACGATCACGCCGTCGAGCCGGCGGCCGGACTCCTCGATGGCCGCGAGCTGGCGGAGGTGGTCGAGGGTGCCGACGCCGCCGCTGGCCACGACCGGCACCGAGGTGGCGGCGAGCAGCTCGGCGTAGCCGTCGACGTCGGGCCCGACCAGGGCGCCGTCCCGCGAGATGTCGGTGACGACGAAGGCGGCCACGTGGTCGCCCTCGAGCTCGTGGACGAGGTCGAGCAGCTTCCGGCCCGAGCCCTCCTCCCAGCCCCGGGTGCGGACCTCGCCGCCCCAGTGGTCGAGGCCGACGGCGACCCGTCCGGGGTAGCGCTCCCCCAGCTCCCGCACCAACGCCGGCTCCTCCACCGCGACGCTGCCGAGCACGACCCGCTGCACGCCGGCGTCGAGCAACGAGCCGTCGCGCACGCCGCCGCCCGACTGGACCGGCACGCCGGCGCCCCGGGCCACGGCGATCACGAGCTCCTTGTTCGAACCGTCTCGCCGGGACGCGTCGAGGTCGACGACGTGGACCCACGGCGCCCCGGACTCGACGAAGCCACGGGCCACCGACACCGGGTCGTCGCCGTAGACGGTCTCCTGGTCGAAGTCACCCTGGAACAGGCGGACGCACCGACCCTTCCGCAGGTCGATGGCGGGATACAGGAGCATCAGAACAACGACTCCACGAAGTTCTCGAGGATGGCGAGGCCGGCGTCGCCTGACTTCTCGGGGTGGAACTGCGTGGCCCACAGATCGCCGCGCACGACGGCCGCCGCGACCGGCCCGCCGTAGTCGCACGTGGCGACGACGTGCTCGTCGACCTCGGCCGCGTACGAGTGCACGAAGTAGACCCAGATCGGGCGGTCGATCCCGGAGAACAGCGGCGGGTTGCCGGTGATGTCGAGCGTGTTCCACTGCATCTGGGGCCGCTTCACGCCCTCGGGCAGCTTGCGCACGATGCCGGGGAGGATGCCGAGGCCGACGGCGTCGGGGTCCTCCTCCGAGCCCTCGTAGAGCAGCTGCATGCCGACGCAGATCCCGAGGAACGGGCGGTTGGCCGCGGCCGCCTCGATGGCGATGCGATCGAGCCCGGTCTCCCGCAGCGCGTCCATGCACCTCCCGAACGCGCCGACGCCGGGGAGCACGACGCCGTCGGCGGCCGCGATCTCCTCGGGGTCGGCCGTCAGCCGGGCGTCGGCACCGACCCGCTCGAGCGCCTTCTGGGCCGAGCGCAGGTTGCCGATGCCGTAGTCGAGGACAGCCACCATGGGCGTGCCCATCAGAGGACGCCCTTGGTCGAGGGGAGGTCGGTGCCCTCGACGCGCACGGCGTCGCGGAGGCACCGGGCCACGCCCTTGAAGGCGGCCTCGACGATGTGGTGCGTGTTCTTGCCCGCCTTCAGCCGCACGTGCAGCGTGATGCCGGCCGACGTGGCGAACGACTGCCAGAAGTGCTCGGCCATCTCCGGGTTGAACGGCGGGTCGCCCAGGGGCAGCACCTCGCCGAACGGCACCTCGAAGGCGGTGAACGGCCGACCCGACAGGTCGAGGGCCACCTCCACCAGCGCCTCGTCGAGCGGGTAGAGGCCGGACGCGAAGCGACGGATGCCGCGCTTGTCGCCCAGGGCCTCGCCGAACGCCTCGCCCAGGGCGATGCCCACGTCCTCGACGGTGTGGTGGGCGTCGACCTCGAGGTCGCCCTTGGCCTGCACCGTCAGGTCGAACCCGCCGTGGCGGCCGATCTGGTCGAGCATGTGGTCGAAGAACGGGAGCCCGGTCGACACGTCGGTCGTGCCCGAGCCGTCGAGGTCGATCGACAGCTCGATCGACGTCTCCTTGGTGGTCCGGCTCCGGGATGCCGTCCTGGTCATGCGAGCACCTCTCGAAGGGCGGTGAGGAAGGCATCGTCCTCGGCGGGCGTGCCCACGGTGACACGGAGGCAGCCGTCGAGGCCAGGCCACGACGACGTGTCGCGCACCAGGACCGAGCGGTCGAGCAGGCCCTGCCACACCTCGCGACCGGGCTTCCCCGTGGGGCGGAACAGGATGAAGTTGGCGCCTGACGGCCACTGCTCGACGGGCAGGTCGGCCAGGGCGGCCACGAGCCGCTCGCGCTCGGACACGAGGTGGGCGACCCGCTCCTCCATCTCGGCCTCGAAGCGCAGGGCGACCCGTCCGGCCACCTGCTTCAGGGTGTCGAGGTGGTAGGGCAGCACGACCTTCTCGAGCTCCTCGACGAGCCACGACGGGCCGACCAGGTAGCCGAGCCGGGCCGCGGCCATCGACCACGTCTTCGAGTAGGTGCGGGTGACGACGAGCGGCCGGTCCTCGTCGACCAGCCCGAGCGCGGACCAGTCGGCGAACTGCCCGTACGCCTCGTCGACGACCACCACGCCGGGCGCCAGCTCGACCGCCTCGGTGAGCACGTCGGGTGGCTCGACCATGCCCGTGGGGTTGTTGGGCGAGCACAGGAACGTGATCGCCGGCGCGTGGTCGCGCAGGACGGCGCGGACCTCGTCCATGTCGAGCGAGAAGTCGGGCGCCCGGCGGCCGTGGTGCATCGCCATCCCGGCGATCTCGGCGATCTGCCCGTACATGAGGTAGGTCGGCTGGAAGTCGACGGCGGTGCGGCCGTGCCCGCCATAGGCCAGGCACAGCGTCTGGAGCACCTCGTTGGAGCCGTTGGCCACGAACACCTGGGCCGGGTCGACCCCCATGCCCTTGGCCAGGTCGTCGCGCAGGGCGGTGGCCGCTCGGTCGGGGTACCGGTGCCACTCGACGCGCGACAGCTCCGACGCCAGCGCGTCGCGGAAGGCGTCGGGCACCGGGTACGGCGACTCGTTCGTGTTGAGGCGGACGTCGACCGTCACCTGGGGCGAGTGGTAGCCCTCGAGCGCGGAGAGGTCGTCGCGCGGCGCGGGCCGGTTCACCGCTGCCTGGCCCGGACGGAGTCGGCGTGGGCGGCCAGCCCCTCGGCCTCGGCCAGGGCGGCCACGTGGGGGGCGACCTTGGCCAGGGCCGCCTCGTCGAGCGTCACCACGTGGATGTGCTTCACGAAGTCGTCGACGCGGAGCGCCTCGCTGAAGCGGGCCGAGCCGTTGGTGGGCAGCACGTGGTTGGGGCCGGCCAGGTAGTCGCCCACCGAGGCCGGGGACCACGGGCCGCAGAACACGGCACCGGCGTGGCGCACCAGCGGCAGCAGCGAGTCGGGGTCGGCCGTCATCAGCTCGAGGTGCTCGGGGGCGATGGCGTTGGCCACGGCCAGCGCCTGCTCGGGCCCGTCGCACACCACGGCGTAGCCGCCCTCGGCCAGCGTCGCCTCGATGTCGGCCCGGCGAGGCGACGCCTCGACGATGCGGGCCACCTCGGCGGTCACCTCGTCGGCCACGGCTTCGTCCCAGGTGACGAGCCAGGCCAGGCCGTCCGGCCCGTGCTCGGCCTGGAGCACCACGTCGACGGCGGCATAGGCGGCCGGGGCCGAGCCGTCGGCGATGACCACGACCTCGGACGGGCCGGCGAACGACGACGGGATGCCGACCGTGCCGGCCACCTCCCGCTTGGCCAGCGCCACGTAGACGTTGCCGGGGCCGACGATCACGTCGACCGGCCGGATGGTCTCGGTGCCGTAGGCCATGGCGGCGATGGCCTGGGCCCCGCCGATGGCGTAGAGCTCGTCGACCCCGGCGATGGCGGCGGCGGCGAGGACCTCGTCGCTGACCTTGCCGTCCTTGCCGGGCGGCACGCAGAGCACCAGCTCGGGGACACCGGCCACCCGGGCCGGCACGGCCGTCATGAGCACGGTCGACGGGTACTTGGCCCGGCCACCCGGCACGTACAGGCCGGCCCGGTCGACCGGGCGGCGGAGGTCGCGCACGACGATGCCGTCGCGCTCGTGGGCCACCTCGGGCACGACCTGGGTCTCGTGGTACGCCCGGATGTTGCCCGCCGCGACCGTGAGCGCCTCGCGCAGCTCGGCCGGGATCCGCGCCAGCGCGGCGTCGAGCTCGCCCGGCGGCACCCGGAGGTCGCCGGGGCGGGTGCCGTCGAACTTCTCGGTGAGGTCGCGGACGGCCTCGTCGCCCCGGGCCCGCACGTCGGCGAGGATCTCCTGGACCGCGGCCAAGGGGCCCTCCCCCGCCTGGGTGGGGCGGGGCAGGCGGTCACGCAGGTCGAGGCCCGCGCCGCGGAGGTCGAGTCGCCGGAGCACGAGGGGTCGAGCGTACCGGCGACGTGCACCGGGGTCGGCGGACTTCGGTGGATCGTGGTAGGCCACCACCCATGTCGATCGGGCCGCAGCTCTCCTCCGTGCACTCGTCGCTGACCGAGCTGACCCGCCGCGTGGTCGACCTGGCCGAGTCGCAGTCGGGGGCGAACCGGGACGACGTGGCGAGCGTGCTCTACGAGATCGAGCGCTCGCTGAACACGGCCAACCGCCGGCTCGAGCGCCTGGTCAACCAGCTCCGCTGAACGGCGGCGCCGCCGTGGTCGGGCTGGAGGCCTCGGTGGTGGCCGTGGTCGCCTGCCGAGGGACGACGATGGCCGGTGCCTGGCCGGTCGACGTGCCCTGGTCGCCGTAGCTCGGCCGGTGCTGCTCGTAGGGGTAGGCGTTGGCGATCGGCGCGCCGTTGGCGTCGGGGGTCACCTGGGTCTGGATCCCCTGGCCGGCGGCCTGGTCGCGCAGGTCGATCGGCACCCCGTTCTGGTCATAGAGCAGGACGCCGTGGAGCAGCTGGCCATCGGCGCCGTAGGGGAAGAGGTTCGTGACCGGTGTCCCGTCCGGTGCGTTGAAGCCGCTCCGCACCTCGTAGACGGACGGTGACCGGTAGCCGGGGTGCGCTTCGCGCATGGCCGTGATGGCGAAGAGCGCGGCCGGCACCACGAGGAGGTTGCCGAGCCACACCAGGCGGCTGCGGTTGCCGGCGGCCGACCACCGGCCCACGGCGACCGACGCCACCACGCCGAGCCACAGCGGGATCAGGACGAGTCCCCGGTTGACCGGGCCCCCGTCCGGCCACGGCCAGGTCCGCTGGTAGTCGTTCACGAGGAACACGTGCACGGTGAAGACGAGGGCGATCGGCCGGAGCACCCACCACGCCGGGCGCAGCTCGGGCACGAAGTCGGCCACGCTCCGGTAGGGCGTGCTCGCCTCGACCGAGCGCCACACCGCACGCGCCTGCTCGACGAGCCCGGCGCGGACGTGCGTCGGCGCCAGTCCGGCCGACGCCAGCAGCTCGGCGGCGTAGTCGGCCGGCGAGCCGAGCCGGCTGACGAGCGAGCCGTCGGCCTCGGCCGCGACCTCGGCGAGGTGCTCTCGCAGGTCGTCGAGCAGATCGGACCGGTCGGCGGGAGGCAGGGCACCGAGGTGGGCGGCCACCTCGGCGACGTAGCGGTCGACCTCGCCGTCCACGAACGTGGCGGTCACGGCTGCGAACCCTGGTCCGCCGGCAGCCCGTCGAGGTGGGCCGCCACGTCGGCGACCCACTCGTCGACCTCCGTCTTCACCAGCTCGCCCTTCACCAGCCCGGTCATGCCGCCTTCTTCCGGTCGAGGCCAAGCAGGCCGTCCATCGCGTCGGCGAACGAGCGCCAGGTCTTGGTCGACGACTCGAGCAGCTCGCGCCCGGTGTCGTTGACCCCGTAGTACTTGCGGTTGGGCCCCTCCTCCGACGGCACGACGTAGGACGTCAGGTTGCCGTTCTGGAAGAGGCGTCGGAGGGTGCCGTACACCGAGGCGTCGCCGACGTCGTCGAGGCCGGCCTCGCGGAGCCGGCGGACGATCTCGTAGCCGTAGCCGTCCTGCTCCTCGAGCACGGCGAGCACGGCGACGTCGAGCACGCCCTTGAAGAGCTGCGTCGTGTCCACGAGCTACTGTGTATCACGTAGTAGTACGGGATGTACAGCACCGATCAGAGATGGCCGACCAGCCACGGGAGGGAGTCCTCGAAGCTGTCTCGCCAGACCCGCCACGTGTGGTGCGCGTTCGGGAGCACCACGGAACGGGTGTCGAGCCCGGCCGCCTTCGCTTGTCGAGCGAGCCGCGCGACCTGGACGTCGGCGCCGTCGTCGGACGAGCCCACCTCGAACCAGGCGGCCGGCGCCGGGTCGGCGTCGAGCAGGTTGGCCGGCGTGATCGTGGCCGGGTCCACGTCCGGCCCGAGCAGCCACGCCAGGCCGCGGGCGTGCGACGGCCGGTCGGTGCCCGAGTAGTCCGCGAAGGCCACGAACGTCTTCGGGTGCCGGAGGGCCAGGAGGGCGGCGCAGAACCCGCCCTCCGAGCTGCCGGCCACGGCCCACCGGCCCCGGACGTCCTGGTGGCGCGAGACCCAGCGCACGACGTCACGCGCCAGGTAGGTGTCGGCCCTCCCGGCCCGGCCGTCGACGCACTCGGTGTCGCCGGTGAACGATCCGTTGGAGTCAGGCATGACGATCACCGGCGCCACGCCGTGGTGGTCGGCCGCCCAGCGGTCGGCCGTGACGTCGGCGAAGCCGGCCCGGGTCCAGTCCTCCGGCGCGCCCGGCGTCCCGTGGAGGAGCTCGATCCCCGGCAGGGTGGGACGGGGCGAGCGGAACCACGCCGGCGGCAGGTAGACCTGGGCCGACCGGGCGTCGAGGGCACCGGGGATGTGGACCCGGAGGACGACGCCGTGGTCGGGCACCCGCCCCGAGCGGACGAGCGAGGCGAGCTCGCCGTGCGACACCTCGTCGGTGGCCCGGCGGCCGAGCAGCGCGCCCACCGACGGGAAGTAGGCGAAGTACCCGTTGACCCCGACGGCGACGGCGAGGACGGCGGCGAGGAGCGAGAGCAGCGCCGCCCCCACCCGCTGGCGCAGCACGTGGGCGTGGCGCCACGCCAGCACCAGGGTGACGATCACCGTCAGCGGGAAGCCGACGGCGAAGGGGCGGCCGACGAGCGAGGTCTTCATCAGCCGGAACGGCAGCCCACCGTGGGGCAGGAGCGTCAGGCCGAGGTGGATGTGCGCTCCTCGCTCGGCACGAGGAACCGGCCGATGACCGGCAGCTCCCAGAACGACTCGGCTCGGGCGATGGCGAAGGCGACCGGCACGAGGTGCTCGGGCGAGTCGTGCACGAGGTAGCGGGGCGCCCAGTCGGGGTCGAACTTGGCGTTGAACCGCCACAGCGACTCGATCTGCATCGAACCCGACATGCGCCGCAGGGCCCACCGCTCGATGCCGCCCACGATGCCCGCACCGGTCTCGCCGGCCAGCACGGCCCGCATGGTGGCGAAGTTCAGGCCGAGCCGCTCGCTCCCCTGCTCCCGCAGGTGGCGGATGGTCTCGACGATCACGAAGTCGAGCAGGCCGTTGGGGTGCTCGCCGTCGTCGCGGCGCATGAGGTCGAGCGAGTACCCGGCGATGCCCGGGGCCGGCACGTACTGGCAGAAGGCGACCGGCTCGCCCTCCGGCGAGGAGCAGACGGCGAGGAGGAGCCCCTTGTCGGCCGGGTCGAAGATGCGGCCGAGCGTCATCGAGAAGCCCCGCTCGACGTCGCCCCGCCGGCTCTTGCCCATCACGGCCCGGACCCCGGCCTGGAGCGCGGGGCTGGCGGTCGACGGGTCGTGGAAGCTGATCGTGTAGCCGTGGTTCGCGATGCGGTTGACGGCCTGGCGCAGCGCCTTGTGCCGGCCACCGTCGACGGTGAAGCGACGCACGTCGACGACGCCTTCGTCGCCCACGTAGAGGTGGTGCATGCCCGACGCCCGGTAGGTGTCGAGCCAGCCCTCCCCCGCGCCCAGCACGGCGACCGACCAGCCGTGCTCGTCGGTGAAGCGGCGGAACGAGGTCCAGACGTCGACCCGCTCCCAGTCCGGCCCGATCGGGTCGGGCGAAACGAGGCACACGCCGTGGTGCACGGCGTAGGCGACGACCGTCGAGCCCCAGACGAACAGCTCCTTGTCGTCGCGGAGGGCGAAGTAGTCGAGCGTGCCCGACGCCCAACGGGCGACGATGGCGCGTGCCTGGGCCACCTCGTCGCCCGACGACCGCCGGGCCACGGCCGGTCGCACCGCGAGCCAGAACAGCCAGGCGACGAAGCCGATGCCGACGGCGAGGAGGGTCGGGTCGGCGAAGTCGTCGAGCCGGTCGGGCAGCCGCACCGAGCTGAACCCCACGAGGCGCTCCCCCACGGCGAGCGTGGCCCGGCCCAGCGGCAGGCGATCGCCCTTGGCCGCGGTGACGGCCTCCACGGCGATCACCGCCCCGAGCACGGTGAGGGGCAACGCCACGGCCACCCGCCCGAGGCCCTCCCGGAGGCGGGCGCCGTGGATGCGGGCCCGGAACGCGTCGCGGTGCACGACGAGGTAGCCGACCACCAGCACGGCGGCCGACGCCTCCTCGACGTCGGCCCCCTTGACCACGTGGAGCGCCACCGAGCCGACCAGCAGGAGCAGGGCAACGCGCCACGCCTCGCGCTGGCCCCGCCGCACGCCGCGGGCCAGGGCCAGCAGGCCCACGCCGGCCAGGGCGACCAGCGCCGTCGCCGCCTCGGGGACGGCGAGCGGCACCCAGCGCAGCAGCACCTGCAGGCGGTCCTCCAGGGGCGGTGTGATGGCCGAGGCCACGTCGAGCAGGCCGGCCAGGGCGATGGCGGTCGCGGCCCGCCGTCGGATCCGGGTGAGCGTCCGCAACGGCGCCTCGACCTCGGGCCAGCTGTCGCCACCCGGCCACGAGCCGACGAGGTGGGGCCGGTCGGGACCGGGGATGCGCGGGGCGGCCAGCCGCTCGAGCACGGTCGCCCCCGGGGCATCGACGCGGCTGTGCAGGAGCCGGGCGTGGAGGCGGGCGCCGGCCTCGATCTCGACCCAGTCGATCTCCCGCACGGGCACGTACACCGGCGGCAGGCCGAACCGCCCGCGACGCTCCTCGACCAGCTCGGTGGCGGCCCCGGCCGCGGCGAAGAAGCCGGTCCCGAGGTCGGCCAGCTCCGGCGTCCGGGTGTGGCCGACGACGAGGCCGGCGTAGCCGGCGGCCAGGAGCTGGCGCGCCTCCTGCCGGGCGACGTCGTCGAGGCCGAGCGTCCGGGGCGGCCCGACGACGGCCCGCCAGCCCCGGCTGAGCAGGGCGGCCAGCACGCCGGCGAGGATGGCCACGTCGATCGCCGTGGTCACCGCGCCGAGCGCCAGGCGCTGCGACCACGGTCCGAGGGCGTCGTCGAGCCGGCCGGCCAGGGCGAACGACAGCGGCACCTTCACGGCCAGGGCCAGGAGGAACGGCACGAGGAGCACCCACCACCAGCGCCCGGCCCGCCGGTAGAGCAGGCGCGACGCGACGAAGCGGGGCAGCTCGCCCACGTCGACGAGGCGGTCGGCCCCCGCCGACCAGCGGGGGTCGAGGGCCGGGACGAGGTCGGTCACGAAGTGCGACCCGAGCGGGGTGTCGACCGGGCTGGGCGGGTCAGACGGGGCGAAGCGCTCGTCGAAGCGGTGCCCGGGCTCGATGCGCACCCGGTGCTCGCCCTCACCGGTGGCGACGAGGGCGTCGAGCGTCGGCGCCACCTCGATGCCCAGGCCGGCCAGCTCCTTGCCGACCCGCTCGTCCCACGCGATCCGGGCGTCGCGGGAGCCCGGCAGGCAGACCACCTGGCGGGCCGGGCGCGCCGCGAAGGCCGCCAGTGCCGCGGCGAAGCGGGGGTGGGCGGCCAGGACGGCCGACGGGGTGTTGCGCTCGTCGGCCAGCAGGTCGAGGAGGCCGCCGGCGAACACGAGGAGGCCGGGCCCGTCCCACCCGTCGAGGGCGGTGGCCAGCTCGGCCGTGGCCACCTCGCTGGCCGCCGAGCTGGTGCGGCCGAGGAGCAGGTCGGCCACCACGAGGATCCGTCCCCCGAGCGGCACCGCCACCTCGACCGGTGCGGTCATGCCCGCTTCCGGGGCGGGCGGGGCGGCTTGCGGCCGGCCAGCTCGGCCTTGAACGCCGACGGGCAGAAGTCGTTGAGCACGCACTCCTCGCAGTTGGGCTGGCGGGCGTCGCACACCCGGCGGCCGTGGAGGATCACCCGCTCGGAGAACAGGCCCCAGTCCTTCGGCGAGAGGAGCGCGCCGAGGGCGTGCTCGACCTTCACCGGGTCGGTCTCCTCGGTGAGCCCGAGCCGCACCGAGAGCCGCAGCACGTGGGTGTCGACGGGGAGGCCGGGGAGGTCGAAGGCCACGCTGCGGATGACGTTCGCCGTCTTGCGGCCCACCCCGGGCAGCCGGACGAGGTCGGCCAGCGCGGTGGGCACCTCCCCGCCGTGCTCCTCCAGGAGGATCCGGGCCATCCCCTGCACGCTCTTGGCCTTCTGCCGGAAGAAGCCCGTCGGGTGG
>JAODBP010000186.1 GCA_025464025.1 Actinomycetes bacterium
AGGATGGTGGAACGGCCCTTCGTGAGCACCCGGTGCACGCCGCTGTCACACAACATCCGCTCGACCACGTCACTGGTGATCGCCGCGCCGTCGACGTAGCGGCCCTCCCACGAGTCGACCTCGACCAGCAGGTTCAGGTGGGGCCGGTGCCGGCCACCGACCTTGGCGGTCTGGTGGTCGAGGAAGAACCGCATCACGTCCCCGAGCGCATCGTGCCTGCGCTTCGCCGGCGAACGCTCAGGCTCACCCTCCACGTCCGGCGACTCCGCTAGACGCAGCGCGGTCTTCACCAGCTGGTTGGTCTCGGCGTCGAGCTCAGCGTCCAAGAAGCCGTGCCCGTCGAGCCCGTCGTTGAGGTGGAGCTTCCCGACCCGTTCCTTCGGCTCGGTCTCGCGGACCGAATCGACGTGCGCCTTCCACGACCGCATGAACTCACCGGTCTCGGCCGTGTCGAGACCTTCCATCGTCTCGACCAGCTCGGCCTCGTGCTCCACGTAGAGATCGACGTCCTTGTCCGGCACGTTCGCCGCCACGCACTCGACCTGCCCGCCCCGCAACCGGCCCGACCTCCACGCCTCGAGCGTCACCGGCATCGCCATCAACTTCCGGGCCGTCGGCACCATCCGCGCCGCGGACCGCGACGTGAACCCCGCCTGATCACGCAACCACGCGTGCATCGACGTTGCCGCGTCCAGCTCCCACAACCCGTCCTTGTCGAACTCGCCGACAAGCTCCGTGGCGAACGCTTGGAACCGGTCGAGCTCGGCGAGCACCTCCACGAGTGTCAGTCCCCGGAGCTCCTGCTCGAACCGCTCGAACATGCCCAAAGCGTACATACGTTCGATGGTGTTGGCAACCGAAAGGACCCAAAAGTCAGGAAAGGTGACGTGCTCATCCCACGACCTGGCCGCCCACCCACGTCAGGCGCACGTTCCCCGCGTCGAGCTCGAGCAGTTGGGTGTCGAGGGGGACGTGGAGCAGGCAGAGGTCGGCGGGGGTGCCGACGTCGATGGTGCGGGGGACGGCCGGCGAGGTCGCTGACCCGAGGAACAGGTCGAGCGCCCGGGCCGGGCCGATGCGCTCGTCGGGGCCGAGGTCGCGGGTGACGGCGGCCCGCATGGCGGCCCAGGGATCGGGCTTCCCGAAGGGGGCGTCGGTGCCGGCGGCGACGGCGACGCCGGCGCGCAGCAGCGACCCGCACCGGTAGAGCGACGGCAGGTCGTCGGGGTCGACGTCGGTGCGGTACTGCTCGCCCCGCTCGGCCACGAAGTTGGGTTGGGTGACGACCACGAGATCGAGGCGGGCCAGCTCGTCGATCAGCTCGGGCGGGATCACCGCGCCGTGCTCGACCCGGTCGCCGGGGCGGGGGCCGGCGGCGAGGAAGGCGACGAGCTGCACCCGGGTCACGCAATGCACGGCGATGCCGCGGGGCGAGGCGGCGATGGCGTCGCGCAGCTCGTCGACGGTCGGCAGCGTGAGGTCGTCGAGCAGCAGCTTGTGGGGACCGGCGGCGAGGCGGGGGTGGTCGGGGAGCGAGACCTCGGGCGGGACCATGAGGTGAAGCCGTTGGGGGAGGGCGAGCAGGTCGTCGGCATCACTGGCGGAACGATCCGGTGTGGTGTCGGTGAAGCCGGTGACGCCCCAGGCCGCCGCCTCCCGGCCGACGGCGGCGAGGTCGGCGTCGACTGTCGGCACCTTGTCACGGAGCCAGTCGTCCTGGCGCCAGAGCCGACCGTCGTGGTCGTCGGGCAGGCCGACGGCACGAGCGGCAGCGGACGAGAGCATCCACAGCTCACCGGTGCGGTGCTGGACCCGCACCGGGCGGTCGCCGACGACGCCGTCGAGCGTCCACCGGTCGAGGTCGCCGGCGATCGACTCGTGGTAGCCGGTGGCCCGCAGCCAGCCGTCGCCGCCCGGCGCGGCGAGGGCCTCGAGCCCACCGCTGACGTCGACCGACGAGCGGGCCGCGGCGAGCGCCCGCAGGTGGACGTGGTGGTCGTGGAGCCCGGGCAGCAGGGCACCGCCGTCGGCCTCGACGACCTCCTCGCCCGGCCGGCGGTCCAGCCCGCGGCCGACCTCGGCCACCAGGCCGTCGGCGATGCGGACGTCGCCGCCCTCGCTGCCGCGGATCAGCACCGCTCGTCGACCAGGCCCCAGGCCAGCGCGGTGTCGACGTCGAGCCGGGCCCCGGTGAGGGCCAGCCACGCCGTGCGGTGCCGGCCGATCCGCTTGGTCACGCTGACCGTCCCGCCGGCGCCGGGGATGAGGCCCATCCCCACCTCGGGCAGCCGGAAGAACGTGAAGCCCGAGGCCACGACCCGGGCGCCGAACGCGGCGAGCTCGGTGCCGGCACCGACGCAGGCGCCGTGCACCTCGACGGTGAGCCGGTCGCCGAGCTCGTGCAGCAGCCGACCGGGCGACCGGGTCGTGCGGATGACGTGGGCGGTGGCCACGTCGGGCGTCGTGCCGAACTCGTCGAGGTCGCCGCCGCTGGAGAACGACCGGCCGGCGCCCCGCAGCCGCACCCGCAGGGTCGGGTCGGCGAGCCCGACCTCGAGGGCGTCGACGAGGGCGTCGCGCACGGCCGCGGCGATGGCGTTGCCCCGCTCCGGCCGGTTGAGCGTGATCACCAGCTCGTCGCCGTCGCGCTCGAGCAGCACGGGCTCGTCGCCGGTGGGCGGCGGCGTGCGGGGCCCGCGCTGGTCCAGCCAGCGGGCGAACTCCGGGCCGGCGAGCAGGGCGGAGTAGGCGAACGACTCGGCCACCAGGCCGTCGGCGACGGGGAGTCGCTCGGTCAGCCGGAGCACGTCGACCAGGGCGCGGGCGGCCAGGGGGTTGGCGACGACGGCGGCGGCGACGGCGTCGACCGAACGGCCCTCGGGCACGACCACGTCGACGTCGGGCGCGGCCTCGTCGCCGGCGACCACCCCGCCCAGGTCAACCCACACGGGCCAGGACCTCGTCGGTGTGGGCGCCCAGCGGCGCCGCGGTGCCGGCCGGCTGGCGGGCGCGTGGCGGGGATGCGTGGGACGACGTCACGGCCGGGGGCGACGCCAGCGCGGCCGCGCACCGGGCCAGGCCGGCGTCGATGATCCACGGGCCGCCGTCGGCCAGGGCCTCCAGCACCAGCGCCGCCGCGGTCAGGCCGGTGATCGGGTCGGCCAGGGCATCGGCGCAGAAGAGGGGGCCGCCGTCGTCGGGATCGATGGCGACGAGCCCGCCGGCCACGGCGGCGTCGTCGCCGAACGCGGGCCGGTTGCGCTCGGGGCCGTCGAGGCCTCGGCCGGTGATCGCCACCCAGACGCAGCCCGTCTCGGCGGCGATGGCCTCGCGGTCGATGCCGAGCTGCTCGAGGGCGCGCGGCCGCGACGACTCGAGCACCACGTCGGCCGAGCGGAGCAGGTCGGCGAAGGCGGGGGAGCGGAGGTCGACGGCGACGCTGCGGTGCCCGGCGTGCAGCAGGTCGTAGAACGCCGGCGGCCCGAGCCGCCCGCCGTCGGGACGACCCGGGTCCTCCACCTTGATCACGTCGGCTCCGGCCAGGCCGAGGATCGACGCGCACAGCGGCCCGGCCCACAGCGACGTGAGGTCGACGACCCGGACGCTCCCGCGGGAGCGCGTCGTCCACGGTGCACGAGGCCGCCGCACCTCGGGGCCGTCGGTGACGCAGCCGGGCACGGCCACCGGCAGGCCGAGCAGCGCGGCCCGCTCGTCGAGCTCGGCCACCGGTCGCTCGGCCACCGCGGCCCGCCAGTCGGCCGTGCCCACCCACGCCGGCAGCAGGTCGACGTCGGACGGGCGGGGGAGGTTGACGGCGAACCACCCGTCGGCGGCGGGGACGAGGTGGCAGGCGCCGCCGGCCGACGTGCGCCCGCCCCGGCTCAGCCCGGCGAGCGCGGCCCGCTCCCCGGCC
>JAODBP010000081.1 GCA_025464025.1 Actinomycetes bacterium
GACCATCGAGGGCATCCGGCGCATCAAGGCCGAGCTGCCGGGCGTGTCGACCATCCTCGGCCTCTCCAACGTGAGCTTCGGCCTCAACCCCGCCGCCCGCCACGTCCTGAACTCCGTGTTCCTCTACGAGTGCATGCAGGCCGGCCTCGATGCCGCCATCGTGCACGCGGCGCGGATCATGCCGCTGAACAAGATCGACGAGCGGGCCGTCGAGGTCTGCCGCGACCTCATCTACGACCGGCGCTCGGAGGGCTACGACCCGCTCCAGGAGCTCCTCGCCCTGTTCGAGGGCGTCAAGGCGGCCGACGTCGTCAAGGAGGACCGCACCGGCTGGCCCGTCGAGGACCGGCTCGAGGCCCGCATCATCGACGGCGACCGCGAGGGCCTCGAGGCCGACCTCGAGCTGGCGCTGGAGACGATCCCGGCCCTCACCATCGTCAACGACCACCTGCTGGCCGGCATGAAGGTGGTGGGCGACCTGTTCGGCTCCGGCCAGATGCAGCTGCCGTTCGTGCTCCAGTCGGCCGAGACCATGAAGGCGGCCGTCGCCTACCTCGAGCCCCACATGGAGAAGTCCGACCAGGGCGGCAAGGGCCGCATCGTGCTGGCCACGGTGAAGGGCGACGTCCACGACATCGGCAAGAACCTCGTCGACATCATCCTCACCAACAACGGCTACGAGGTGCACAACCTCGGCATCAAGATCGGCATCGCCGAGATGATCGAGAAGGCGCTCGAGGTGGACGCCGACGCCATCGGCATGAGCGGCCTGCTCGTGAAGTCGACGCTGATCATGCGCGAGAACCTCGAGGAGCTGAACCAGCGCAACCTGGCCGAGCTCCCGATCATCCTCGGCGGGGCGGCGCTGACCCGCACCTACGTCGAGCGCGACCTGCGGGGCGTCTACGACGGCCGGGTGTTCTACGGCAAGGACGCCTTCGAGGGCCTCCACACCATGGACAAGCTCGTCGAGATGAAGAAGACGGGCGAGCACGACCCCAACTTCGGCCGGGAGCCGTCGGAGCGGAAGCTGCCGCCTCGGCGCAGCGAGCGCGAGGTGCCCGACGTCGAGCTGCCCCGCCGCTCCCCCGAGGTCACCTCTGAGAACGAGGTGTTCAAGCCGCCGTTCGTCGGGTCGCGCGTGGTGAAGGGCATCTCGCTCGACGAGATCGCCGCCTACGTGAACGAGACGGCCCTCTTCCGCAACCAGTGGCAGTACCGGCCCGAGAGCGGCGAGAGCGACACCGAGTTCAAGGACCGCATCCGGCCCGAGTTCCGGGCCCTGCTAGGCCAGGCCAAGGCCGAGGGCATCCTCGAGCCCCAGGTCGTCTACGGCTACTTCGCGGCCAACGGCGACGGCGACGACCTCGTGATCTGGACCGACGACAGCCGCACGGAGGAGTGGGGCCGCTTCCACTACCCCCGCCAGCGGGAGGCGCCGTTCCTCTGCATCGCCGACTTCTTCCGGCCCATCGAGTCGGGCGAGGCCGACTACACCGCGTTCCACATCGTGTCGATGGGCAAGACGGTGTCGGAGCGCACGGCCGAGCTGTTCGCGGCCGACAAGTACGCCGACTACCTGAAGCTCCACGGCCTCGGCGTCGAGATGGCCGAGGCGCTGGCCGAGCTCTGGCACCACCGCATCCGGGAGGAGTGGGGGTTCGCCGACGAGGACGGGCCGTCGCTCAAGGGCCTGTTCAAGCAGCAGTACCGCGGCGGGCGCTACTCGTGGGGCTACTCGGCCTGCCCCGACCTCGAGGACAACGAGACCGTGGCCCGGCTGCTCGAGGCCGAGCGCCTCGGCATCGAGGTCTCCGAGGAGACCGGCTACCAGTACCAGCCCGAGCAGACGACCTCCGCCATCATCTGCCACCACCCCCGGGCCAAGTACTTCAACGCCCGCTGACCCACCGCCGAACCGGCGACGGATCGTCTACAGATCTGCAGACGATCCGTCGCCAGTTCAGCTGGCGAGGACGGCGCGGGCGACGAGGTCGGTGCCGAAGGCGGTGAGGATGGCCAGGTACAGCAGGCCGGTCGCCGCCATCACGGCCGAGTAGTAGCGCTCCTTGAGCGCGGCCCGGGTGACGACGCAGAGCACGATCGTGCCGCCGGCGCACACGGCCCAGAACCACCCGAGGATGCCGTTGTAGCCGTCGTCGACCGAGCCCGACCACACCGAGAACATGCCGGTGGGCAGCAGCATCGCCGCCACCTCGAACGGCCAGACCCACATGGTCCAGCGCACCAGCTCGAGCAGCGGTGCCCGCGACATGCCGGGCTGCACCAGGTACCAGTGGCCCAGGAGCATGGCGTCGGTGACGACGCCGAGGAAGGCGGCGCCGACCAGCGTGCGCAGCAGGGCGACCCAGTGGTTGCCGCCGGCGTCGAGGGCGGCGGCCACGAGGCCGATCACCCCGAGCACGGGGGCGAGCAGGTCGAGCACGGGCGGGAACTCCGGGGCGTCGAGGTCCTTGGCCGTGGCGGCGCGGTCGATGCCGGTCATGGCCGCCACCCGCTCCGAGCGGGCCTCGGCCAGCTCGGCCTGGCCAGCCACGCCGGCCCGGCGCCGGACGACCGAGACGACGAACGCGACCCCGCTGGCCACCACCACACCGGCGGCGCACACGTCGCGCACCGGCACCCAGCCGATCACGGCGGCGGCGGCCAGCGAGCCGGCAGCGAAGAGCAGGTAGGTGCCCCGCAGCAGCCAGCCGTAGCCGATGCCGACCTCGCGCCGGCGGGTCGTGACCCACAGGAACAGCAGCCCGCCGGTGGCCCACTGGAGGAGCACGGTGGCGGCGTCGAGGCGGATCACAGGCCGGAGGGTACCGAGCACTACGGTCCTGCCCGACATGCGCCGGTTGCTCCCCCTGCTCGTCCTCGCCGCCCTGCTGGCCGGGTGCAGCAGCGACGGCGGCGGGACCGCCGCCCCCCGGAGCACCACGACCTCGACCGAGCTGACCGCCGGCCTGCCGGCCGACCTGGCCGCCTTCCTCGACGGCGTGCACTCGGCGCCGTTCACCGCCACCTACCACGTGCTCCAGAAGCTGGGCGGGACCCAGACCGACCTCGCCGTGGTGAGCGACGGGACGTCGGCCCAGATCCGGATGGGCGACCTGGTGTTCGTCGTGGGCCCGAAGCCGGCCACGTGCCGGACGTCGGCCCAGCGGTGCGTCGGCGACGTCCGCGAGCCGCTCCTCTCCCCCACGGGCGTGTTCACCAACTTCTTCTCCTCCGGCCCGGCCCGCCAGTTGGCCACCGACGCCCGGCGGGTCCAGGCCGGCGACCCCGTGTTCTCCGAGAAGGTCGTGGCCGGCGTGACCTTGCGGTGCGCGGCGGTGCCGCTCCGGGAGCAGCTCCCATCGACGTACTGCCGCACGCCCGAGGGCACCTTCGGCTGGGTCGACACCCCCGCGGTCCACTACGAGCTGACCGAATACCGTGCGGGGCCACCAGGGGAGGACGCCGGGGTGCCGTACGCCATCACCGGCGACGGGAGCTTCCTCCAAGGCTGAAGGGGGAGCGTTGCTCGACGTCGACCAGCTGCTCGAAGCGACAGCCACGGACGTGGGCCTCGCCGACTACGGCGACCCGTCGTTCCGCGAGGGGCTCGACCTCCTCGTCGCCACCGCCGAGGCCGAGGCCCAGCTCTCGGACTTCGGCCGGCTCGTGCTCCAGGGCTCGATCGCCGAGGCCCTGGCCAACCGGCTCCGGGTCGTCGACTGGACGACGCGCCACCCAGATCTGGCCGACGAGGTGGTCGCGGCTCCGCTGTTCATCGTCGGCCAGCCCCGCACCGGCACCACCGCCCTCAGCCACCTGCTCGCGGCCGACCCGGCCAACCGGTCGCTCCTCGGCTGGGAGGCCCGCCAGTCGGTGCCGCCACCCACGACGGCGACCTACGCCACCGACCCCCGCTTCGAGGCAGCGCGCGCCGCGCCCAACCTGCTGGCCGACCGCAACCCTGACTTCAAGACCATGCACCACGACGAGGCCCACGAGCCGATCGAGTGCATCGTGATGCTCAACCAGACGTTCGCCAGCCTCCAGTTCTCGGCCATGTTCCACATCCCGACCTACGACCGCTGGCTGGGCGAGACCGACCTGGTCCCGTCGTACCGCTACCACCGCCAGGTGCTCCAGCTCCTCCAGTCCGAGCACCCCGGTCGCTGGCAGCTCAAGTCGCCCCACCACCAGCTCGGCATCGACGCCATCACGACCGTCTACCCCGACGCCCGCCTGGTGTGGACCCACCGCGATCCCATCAGCGTCATCGGCTCGCTGTGCAGCGTGACGTGCTCGCTCACCGGCACCTTCACCGATGCCGACCTCCGGCTGGCCATCGCCGAGCACTGGTTCGAGGAGGCGGCGGTGATGGCCGACCGCATGCTGGCCCACCGTGACCGCGCCGGCGACGCCGCCTTCCACGACATGAGCTACCGCGAGCTCGTCACCGACCCGGTGGCGGCGACGGCCGAGCTCTACCAGCGGTTCGACATGGCGTTCACGGCCGAGGCCGAGGCGGCCATGCGAGCCCACGTCGCCGCCTCGCCCCAGGGCAAGCACGGCGCCCACCGCTACACGCTCGACGACTTCGGCCTCGACGAGGCGCAGGTCGGCGAGCGCTTCGCCGCCTACCTCGACCGCTTCGGCGAGCTGGTGTAGCGCCCTCACAGGGGCGCCTGCGGCGCGGGCTGAGATGGCTGCGCGTGCGGCGGCCGAGGCCGCGAGATCGAGCCTCCGGCCGCCTGGCCCAGTTACGGCCCCGGCCGCCGTCCGCACGGCGCTCTGGTTGTCTCCGGTCGGTACGAAACGACGGCGGCTTCGGGGCCGAACCGGGCCAGACTGCCTCTCGGCGCTGTTCTTTCCTAGAGCAACCCGGCCACGGCGGCGCCGTCGACCCCCATGGCGATGCCGCTGACGAAGTTGGCCGGCTCGGAGCAGAGGAAGGCGACGACCTTGCCGAAGTCGGCCGGGGCGCCGAGGCGGACGTCGGGCCCGAAGCCGAGGTGCTTCACCCGGTCGGTGGCGTGCGAGCCGGGGCAGGCCAGGTTCACGGTGATGCCGGTGTCCTTCAGGTCTTGCGAGAGGGTCTTGGCCCACGCCCACAGCCCGGTGCGGGCCACGTTGGACAGGGCCAGGCCGCCGATGGGCTGGCGCACCGACACCGACGTGATGAAGCAGATCCGCCCCCACCCGCTCGCCCGCATGTGGGGCACCGCCTCCTGGGCCAGGCGGATCGACGTCTTGAGGTTGGCGTTCAGCGCGGCATCGAGGCCGGCCTCGTCGACGTCGAGAGCGGAGGCCGGGGGCGGGCCGCCGGCGTTGCCGACCAGGATGTCGAGCTGCCCGTAGGCCTCGATCGTGGCGGCCACCAACCGGGCCGGCTGGTCGGGCTCGGTCACGTCGGCCTGGATGGCGAGCACCTCGCCGCCGGCGTCGCGGATCGACGACGCTGTCGCCTCCAGCGCCTCGGCCCCTCGGGCGCAGATCACCACCTTCACCCCGTCGGCGGCCAGCGCCTCGGCCGACGCCCGGCCCAGCCCCTTCGACGCGGCCGTGACGAGGGCGACCCGCCCGGCGATCCCGAGGTCCATGGCTAGGCGTCGACCACGACGAGGTCGTGGGTCACCTGGTTGAGCGACTCGGGACCGGCGTCGGTGGCGATCACGATGTCCTCGATGCGGGCCCCGACCCGGCCGGCCAGGTAGATGCCCGGCTCGATCGAGAAGGCGTGGCCCGGGACCAGGCGCTCGCAGTTGCCGCCGACGAGGTACGGGTCCTCGTGCTCCTCGAGCCCGATGCCGTGCCCGGTGCGGTGGATGAAGTGGGCGCCGTAGCCGCCCTCGGTGATGAGCCGGCGGGCCACGCCGTCGACGTCCTCGCACGGCGTGCCGACCACGGCGGCGTCGACCGCCTGGGCCTGGGCGTCCTGGAGCACGGCGTACAGGTCGCGCACTTCGGCCGTGGGCTCGCCTCCGGTCCAGACGCAGCGGGTGATGTCGGAGCAGTAGCCGTCGGGCATCGTCCCGCCGAAGTCGCACAGCACGACCTCGTTCGGCCCGATGACCCGCTCGCCCGGCTCGTGGTGCGGGCTGGCCGCGTTCTCGCCGGCGCCGACGATGGCGAAGTTCACGCGGAGGTGGCCCTCGGCGACGAGGCGGCGACCGATGTCCTGCGAGACCTCGTGCTCGGTGCGGCCGATGAGCGGGATCTGGCCCGATTGGAGCTGGGTCGCCACCCGGTCGGCGGCGAGCGACGCCCGGCGCAGCGCCCGGATCTCGGCATCGTCCTTCACCGACCGCAGCGGGCTGGTGACCTCGCTGCCCTTGCGCCACGCCGTGCCGGGCAACGAGGCCAGGAGGTCGACGAGGAAGCGAGCCCAGGTGCGGTCGCCGATGGCGGCCACGCCGGGGGTGCCGGCGAGCTTGGCCACGATCTCCACCGGGTCGTCGGTCTCGTCCCAGGGGAGGACGGTGAAGGCCTCGGGCCGCTCGACCACGCGCGGGGCCTCGAGGCGAGGGACGACCAGGGTCGCGTCGTCGTCGCGAGGCACCACGAGCATCGTGAGGCGCTCGAGCGGCATGGCCTCGTAGCCGGTGAGGTACGGGAGGTCGGCGCCCAGGCTCAGGAGCAGCACGTCGACGCCCAAGTCGTCCATCCGGTCTCGGACGCGGGTCAAGCGCTCGGCGTACACGGTTGCGAGGCTAGTGACCGTGCCGAGGATCGAGTCCCCTACGGGCCTTCGAGGTGGCTCTGGAGGGCGGAGAGGCGGTCGTCCCACTGGTTGGCCAGCACCCCGAGCCAGGCGTGGGCGTCCCGCATCGGCTCCGGGCGGAGCCGATACGGGACCCGCCGGCCGTCGGCGTCACCGGCCTCGACCAGCCCGGCGTCGGCCAGCTGGGCGAGGTGCTTGGCCACGGCCTGCCGGCTGATCGGCAGGCCGTCGGCCAGCTCGGTGACGGTGGCCGGACCCTTCCGGGCCAGCGTGTCGAGGAGGTGGCGGCGAGTCGGGTCGGCGAGGGCGACGAACACCGCCACCGCCGCGTCCTCACGCTCAGGCAGCGAGGTACCCCGGGAGCTTGCCGAGCTGGACGGTCCAGCCATGTTCGTTGCCCTCCCGCATCTCGTTGCCGTTCGCCATCTTGGCGAACCCGGACTCCACCAGGTGCAACCGGGTGCCGCCGTCGACCGGCTCGAGCGTGAAGTCGACCAGCGTGCGCTTGTCGACGTCGTTGCCGACGTCGCCCCACCAGAAGGCGAAGCGGGTCATCGGGTCGACCGCCTCGACCACCACGCCGGCGACGTGCTCGCCGCCGTCGACGTCGAAGGCGAAGGTGCCCTCGCCGCCGGGTCGCACGTCGAGCTCGACGCGGTCGGGGAACCAGGAGGCCAGCTCCTTCGGGTCGGTCAGGGCGGTCCAGACCCGCTCGAGCGGCTGGGACAGGACCATGTCTCGTTCGATCACGTCGTTCATCATGGGTCGCACCCTATCGCAACCTTAGGGTTGCGATCAAGCACTTCTTCCCGAGATCCCGGGGAGCCCGTCGATGCTCGCCGAGTTCTTCGACGCCCAGTAGGCGGGCATGGCCTCCTCGCCCCGCTTGGCGTGGGCCCGCTCCAGCCGGTCGCGGTCGGCGACGAACGCCATGAGCGGCACGCCGAAGCCGCACGACGACGACACCCGGTCGAGGGCGACGAGGATCACCGATCGCACGCCGGAGAAGTCACGAAGGCGCGCAGGTCGTCGTCGAGCTGCTCGTAGGCGGTGGCCATCCAGGGACGGTAGGCGCCGCACCCCTCCGCCATGATCGAGTTCTCGGGGAACCGGACCGGGCCGGGCGGTGTAGGACGGGACAGGAGGCCGGACCGCTGGACGTGGAGGACGGGGAGCTCATCGAGCGGGCCGCCGGCGGCGACGTCGGCGCGTTCGAGGTCCTCGTGGCGCGCCACCAGGGCGTGGCCCTCCGCGTCGCGCACGGGATCGCCGGCCCGGACGCGGAGGACGTGGTGCAGGAGGCGTTCGTGAAGGCGTTCCGAGCCCTGCCCCGCTTCCGACTCGGGTCGCCGTTCCGGCCGTGGGTGCTGCGCATCGTGGCCAACGAGGCCCGCAACGCCCGCCGGCGCGGCACCCGCCAGGAGCAGCTCCGGGTGCGGGCCGGCAGCCAGGCCGTGACCACGGTGGCCGCGACGCCCGAGGAGGCAGCCGAGTCCGAGCACGACCGCCGTCGTCTGGCCGAGGCCGTCGCGTCGCTCTCGGGCACCGACCGCGAGGTCATCGCCCTGCGGTGGTTCGCCGGGCTGTCCGAGGCCGAGATGGCCGTGGCGCTCGGGTGTCGGCCCGGCACGGTGAAGTCCCGCCTCTCGCGGGCCCACGACCGGCTCCGGGAGGTGCTGCGATGACCGACCTCGAGACCCGCCTGGCCGACCTGGCCGACCACCTCGACGTCCCCGAGGGCGCCGGGCTGGCCGCGGCCGTCGGCGCCCGGCTGCGGACCGAGCGACCTCGTCGGCGCTGGCCGTGGCTGGTGGCCCTGGCCGTCGCCGTGGGGGTCGGCGTGCCGGCGGTGCCGGCCGTGGCCCATTGGCTCGGCATCGGCGCCGTCGCCGTCCACGAGGGCTCGGCGCCAGGCGGGCCCCCGCTCGACCTCGGTCGCCGGGTCACGCTGGCCGAGGCCGAGCGCGGCGCCGGCTTCCGCCCCCTCCTCCCCGCCCGGCTCGGCCGACCGGACGAGATCTGGCTCGACGACCGAGGGCCGGCGCCGATCGTGTGGCTCCGGTGGATCGACGGACCCCTCCTCACCGAGCTGCGGGGCGAGGCGCCGAACGAGCCGCTCCTGCACAAGTTCGCCGGCCGCGGGCGGGTCGAGCCCGTGGACGTCGCCGGCCGGCCCGGCCTCTGGGTCACCGGCGTCCATGAGGTGGTCGTCATGGTCGGCGACGTGCCCGTCGTGCAGCGGGTGCGCCTGGCCGGGAGCACCCTGGTGGTCCAGGTCGGCGACGTCACCGTGCGGGTCGAGGGCGTCCGAGACCGGGCCGACGCCATCCGGCTCGCCGCCTCGCTCGGAACCTGAGCGGCCCGAGCGGTGTAGAAGGGGCATGCGCGCTCGCCTCGTCCTCGTCGGGTTGCTCTCGCTGACGGTCGTCCTGCTCGGTGCCGACCGGGCCGGCGCGGGCGGCGGCTGCCACGACCCGGACACCACCGAGCGGGCCACGGTGGACATCGCCTACTCGGGCATGTGCGTCCGCCCCGGCACCACGCTCGCTCGGCCCGGCGACACGATCACGTTCCGCAACGAGGACCCGCTCACCCACAACCTCTACGGCGCCGGGTGGGGCGTCGGCGACCTGCTCCCGGGGGCGAAGGCGTCGCACACGTTCACCGACCCGGG
This sequence comes from Actinomycetes bacterium, assembly GCA_025464025.1. The sequence goes on from JAODBP010000081.1 coordinate 9,396, forward strand.
CACCTACGCCTTCACCTGCACCCTCCACCCCGGGATGGTCGGCGCCGTCGTGGTCGCCGAACCCCAGCTCGCGGCGTCGTCGACCGACGCCGGTGGCCTGTCGCTGGCGGTCGTGCTCGGCGTCCTCGCGCTCGCCCTCCTCGGCATCGTCGGCTCGTTCACCTTGGGCTCGCGCTGGCGCTAGCCCCGCGTACCCTCTCCGGGTGCGCGTGGCCGGCCTCTGGCGCTACCCCGTGAAGTCGATGCAGGGCGAGCTCGTCGACGTGGTCGACGTCGACGAGCACGGCCTCGTGGGCGACCGGCGCTGGGCCCTGCTCGACCTGCGCACCGGGCTCACGCTCACGGCCCGGCGCCAGCCCGAGCTGCTGCACGCCTCGGCCTGCCTCGACGGCGACGGGGTGCGGGTCGTGCTGCCCGACGGCTCGGTCGCCACCGACGACGCCCCGCTCAGCGACTGGCTCGGCCACCCGGTGGCGCTGGTCGAGGCCGGCGACGACCGGCAGGGCCTCTACGAGACGCCGGTCGACGCCGAGCGCGAGGACGGCGAGTGGGTGCGCTGGCGGGGTCCGGCCGGGACGTTCCACGACTCGACCCGCACGCAGGTGTCGATCGTGTCGACCACGACCCTGCGGCACTGGGACGTGCGCCGGTTCCGCCCGAACGTCGTGGTCGAGGGTGACGGGGAGGACGGGCTCGTGGGGCGGGCGGTGACGATCGGCGCCGTCGGCCTCGACGTGGTGAAGCAGATCGACCGGTGCGTGGTCGTCACGCGGGCCCAGCCCGGCATCGAGCGCGACCTCACCGTGCTGCGCACGATCAACGGCGAGCGAGCGACGTTCCTCGGCGTCGGCGCCACGGTGACCGCACCGGGGCGGCTCGCCCGGGGCGACGAGCTCGCCCTCGCCTAGCGGTAGATCCCATCCACGTTCGTCAGGGTGGGCTGCGGGTATCGCCCCGTCAAGGACAAGGACGGCCAACCAAAGGGGGCGAGCCCGGCGTGTGTCACGTCGAGCGGCCCGGCGCGACGGTTCGCCCCGTTGGTTGCGTCCTTTGCCCTTCACCCCTGACGACAACGCCCGACATCCATGGCGCGACGTCGCACGGACGAACGTCCTTGGGATCAAGACCGAGCGGCGGAGAGCAGCGACTCAGCGGCGGATGGCCGACACCATGGGGCCCGGCTTGCCGATCGGCGCGCCCAGGGCCTTGGCGTCGCCGAACGGGTGGACGGCACCGTCGGCGCCGAACAGCCAGTAGCCGGCGCCGCTCGGCGTGCCCTGGATCCCGATGATGGCGCCGCCCAGCTTGCGACCGGCGGTCGAGCCGTAGAACCGGGCGCCGCCGTAGGTGGCGACGGCGCCGTCGCGGCCCACCAGCCAATAGCCAGTGCCGGCCGGTGTCGACGCCAGGCCGACGGCCGGCTGGCCCAGCCGCTGGCCACCGGCCGAGGCGGCCTGGGCCTTGGCCGCGCCGAAGCCGGCCACGGCGCCGTCGGTGCCGAGGAGCCAGTAGCCGTCACCCTGCGGTCGCGGCTCGATCTGCTGCCACGCCAGCTTGGGTCGGTTCGCCCCGTTGCCGTACGCCGGCGCCGTCCCCAGGTTGAACACCCGGCCGGACGGTGTGAGCGCCCAGAGGCCCTTGCCCGATGGCGTCGAGGCCAGCGTGCAGCGCTCGTTGGTGTTGGGCGAGGCCACGACGGTGACCGGCCCGAACGCAGCGAGGTCGCACGTGCCCCGGCTCACCCAGTAGCCGCCGCCGGGCGGCCCGGCGATGTCCTGGCAGCTCTTCGGGCCCTTGCACGCCCCGGCCGAGCCCCGGTTGGGGGCCGAGCCGTACGAGTAGACGGTGCCGTCCGCCGACAGCACCGAGTAGCCGGCGGCCGCCGGCTTGGCCGTCGTCGGGGTGGTCGAGGGCGGGGTGGTCGGCGTCGTGGACGCCGGGAGGTTCGCGGCGATCCAGTCGGTGTAGGCGCTGACCCGGGTGTAGGCGCTGCGACCGCACACGGGCGGTCCGAAGCTGCTCAGCCCGGCCACGGCGAGCTGGCCCTTGGAGTCGGTCACGAGCAGCGGGCCGCCGCTGTCGCCGTTGCACGCCGAGGCCTGCGGTCCACCGGCGCAGACGAGGTGGGTCGCGTCGTACTGGGGGCCGAACGTGCGCTGACACTCCTGGTCGGGGAAGACGGGGAGGGTGGCGGCCTGCTGGGTGGGGGACGGCCTGCGGGTCGTGCCGCTCGCCGCCGTGTAGCCCCAGCCGACGATCGTGCCCTGGGGCGTCGTCCCGAGGTAGGCCGGCTCGGTCGCCGCCGTCATCATCGGCACCGGGGTCTGGGCCGAGGGGCGGGCCAGCTCGAGCACGGCGATGTCGCCGGACGAGCCACCCTGCCCGGTCCACGTGTCGTTGCGGACCACCGACTTGACCGCGATCTCCTCGCCGCCGGCCGCCGTCAGGTCCGACCGACCGAGCACGACGAGCCCGCCCGTGGTGCCTTGCAGGACCGTCGAGCAGTGCGCCGCGGTGAGCACCACGGTCGGCGCGACCAGCACGCCCCCGCAGAACTGGCGAGCGGCCACCGAGCCGTCGCCCGGTCGGATGAGCGCGCCGACCGATGCGTAGCTCCCGGGTGTGCCCCCCACGACCTTCGGCGTCGCCGCCGGACGAGCGACCGCCACCGCGCTCCCGGCCGCAACCAGCACGACCGCGAGCCAGACCCCCCAGATCCGACGCATGGGGCCAGCCTGGCAAAGGCGGCCATTCGGCGCCATGGCCCGACCGGACTAGGCCGTGGCGGCCGCCGCCTGCTTCGCGTGGTAGCTCGACCGGGTCAGGGGCGACGCCTCGACGTGCGGGATCCCCATGGCCTCGCCGGCCGCCTTGAGGGCGTCGAAGGTCGCCGGCTCGACCCAACGGCTCACCGGGAGGTGCTTCGCCGTGGGCCGGAGGTACTGGCCGATGGTGACGATGTCGACGCCCACCGCCCGCAGGTCGGCCAGGGCCACGAGCACCTCGTCGTCGGTCTCGCCCATGCCCAGGATGAGCCCCGACTTCGTGGTGAGCCCGGCCGCCTTGGCCCGGGCCAGCACGGCCAGCGAGCGGGCATAGCCCGCCGACGGGCGCACGGCCCGCTGGAGCCGGAGCACCGTCTCGAGGTTGTGGTTGAGCACGTCGGGCAGGGCCGCGAACAGCGTGTCGAGCGACGCCACGTCGCCCTTGCAGTCGGGGATCAGCACCTCGACGGCGCACCCCGGGCGACGCCGGCGGATGGCCTCGATGGTGGCGGCGAAGGCGCCGGCCCCGCCGTCGTCGAGGTCGTCGCGGGCCACGGCCGTGACGACCGCGTGGGTGAGGCCCATGCGAGCCACGGCCTCGGCGACGCGCTCGGGCTCGTCGTCGGCCAGCGGCAGCGGGTGCCGGGTGTCGACCAGGCAGCGACGGAGTCACGGGACGACGACCCGCCCTTCGGCCGCGGCCAGCGCGATGTCCGTGCGGTAGTGCGATCCTCGTAGGCCGATCGTCGAGATGCGCTCGTAGGCCTGAGCTCTCGCTGCCGCCAGGCTCGCGCCGGTACCGAGCACCGAGAGCACCCGCCCGCCGGCCGACAGTTCCGAACCCTCAGGGCTGAGCGTCGTCCCCGCGTGCAGGATCCCATCGCCGTCGGCACCGGCGATGACGTCGCCGGTGACCGGTGTCCCGGGATAATTCTCGGCGGCGACGACGACGGTGACGGCGAACCCGGGTTGCCATTCGAGCTCGGCGTAGGCCGAAAGATCGCCGTCTGCAGCGGCTTTCAGTAGTCCACCCAACGGTGTCCGGAGAAGCTCGAGCACCACCTGAGTTTCCGGGTCGCCGAATCGGCAGTTGAACTCGATAACTTGCGGGCCGTCCTTGGTGAGCACCAACCCGGCGTAGAGCAGCCCGGCGAAAGGTGCACCCCGGCTTGCCATCTCGGCCAGCACCGGATCCAGCACCCGCGCCTGCACTTCGGGGACGAATCCATCGGGCGCCCAGGTCAGTGGCGCGTAGGCGCCCATACCGCCGGTGTTGGGGCCCTCGTCGTGGTCCCGCACCCGTTTGA
>JAODBP010000236.1 GCA_025464025.1 Actinomycetes bacterium
CGGCGGCGGCGTCGTCCGAGACCGTGGCGCTGGCGCCCGATCTCGGTGCCCTGGGCGCGGCCGTCGCCGTCGATGCCGCCGGCGCCGAGCAGGCCCTGGTGCTGCTCGACGGCCACGTGCTGGCCGAGGCTCCGATCGAAGGCGTGGTGGAGGGCGTCGACCTGACCCGGCCCTCGGCCCGGGTCGGGCCGGCCACGCCGATCGGGGAGGTCGGCGACCTGACGGCGTGGACGGCGCTGGGCCTGGCCCTCACCAGCGCCGAGCTGGTCGGCACCATGCGCGGCGCCGTCGACCTCGCCGTCACCTACGCCAAGGACCGCGAGCAGTACGGCACCGCCATCGGTTCGTTCCAGGCCGTCCAGCACCTCCTCGCCGACGCGTTCACCCTGATGGAGGGGTCGCGCAGCATCGCCCTCCACGCCGCGTGGGCGGTCGACGCCCTGCCGGCTGACGTCGCCCTCGCCGCCGCTGCTGTGGCGAAGGCGTACTGCGCCCGGTCGGCGCGCGCCGTGTGCGAGACGGCGATCCAGGTGCACGGCGGCATCGGCAACACGTGGGAGTGCCTGGCCCACGTCCACCTCCGCCGGGCGCTGCTGTCGACCGAGGTGCTCGGCGGCGTCGGCCCGAGCCTCGACCGCGTGCTGGAGCACCATGGACTTCGCTGACTCGCCGGCCGAGGCCGAGTTCCGCCAGCGCCTCCGGGTGTGGCTCCGGGACAACGACCCCGGCCTCCCGGCGTCGTCCACCGAGGACGCCTACTGGGCCGGCCAGGCCCGCTGGCACCAGTCGCTCTACGACGGCGGGTTCTTCGGCCTGTCGTGGCCCACGGCGATCGGCGGCCAGGAGCTGCCCAGCGTCTACGACGTGATCCTCGACGAGGAGCTGGCCGCCGCCGGCAGCCCGCCCCGACCGAGCCTCGGCTACCTGGTGCAGGGGATCCTCCACCACGCGTCCGACGAGATCCAGCAGCGGTTCCTGCCCGGCATCGTCAACGGCCGCGACCGCTGGTGCCAGGGCTTCAGCGAACCCGACGCTGGCTCCGACCTGGCCTCGCTGCGCACGCGGGCCGACCGGGACGGCGACGAGTACGTGCTGACGGGGCACAAGGTCTGGACCAGCTACTCCGACGACGCCGACTGGTGCCTGGTGCTGGCCCGCACCGACCACGACGTGCCCAAGCACAAGGGCATCTCCGCCTTCGCCGTGCCCATGGGCCAGCCCGGCATCGAGCGGCGCCCGTTGAAGATGATCAACGGCATCACCAAGGAGTTCGGCGAGGTGCTCTTCGACCGGGCCCGGGTGCCGGCCGCCAACATGATCGGCGAGCCGGGTGAGGGGTGGCCGCTGGCCATGACCGTCGTCAGCCACGAGCGGGAGCCGGGCGAGCTGGGCTACGTGGCCCGCTACCGCAAGACGGTCAAGGAGCTCGTCGCCACCGGGCCGGCCGACGTCGAGCGGCGGCGGGACCTGGTGTGGGCGATCATCGAGACCGAGATGCTGCGCCACCACGTGAGCCGACGCCTGTCCGACCGGCTCGACGGCGTCTCCCACGGCCCCGAGGGCTCGGTCGACAAGCTGCTCATGACGTGGACCGAGCAGACCGTCGGTCACGCGGCACTCGCCATCGGCGGTGAGGCGGGCATGAAGACCTACCTCTACAGCCGGGCCCAGAGCGTCATGGGCGGGACCTCGCAGATCCAACGAAACCTGATCGCCCGACGAATCCTGGGGTTGCCGACATGAGCACGAACGTGATCGAGATCGAGAACGACGGGGCGGTCCGGATCGTCCGGCTCAACCGGCCCGACGAGCTCAACGCCACCAACCACGAGCTGCACCGGGCCCTGGCCGACCTGTGGCCCCAGCTCGACGCCGACCTCGATGCGCGGGCCGTGGTGCTCACCGGCAACGGCCGGGCCTTCTCGGCCGGTGGCGACTTCAACTACATCGACGAGCTCACCAAGGACGAGGCCCTCCGCAAGCAGACGCTGATCGACGGCAAGGCGATCGTCACCGGCATGGTGAAGTGCCGGGTGCCGGTGGTCGCCGCCGTCAACGGCCCGGCCGTCGGCCTCGGGTGCAGCCTGGTCGCCCTCTCCGACATCGTGTTCATGGCCGAGAGCGCCCACCTCGCCGACCCCCACGTCGCCATCGGGCTGGTGGCGGCCGACGGCGGACCGATCACCTGGCCGCTGCTGATGAGCTTGCAGCTGGCCAAGGAGTACGCCCTCACCGGTGACCGCATCCCGGCGGCGCGGGCGGCGCAGATCGGGCTGGTGAACCACGTGTGCCCCGACGGCGAGGTCGTCGAGCAGGCGCTGGCCTGCGCCCACCGCATCGCCAAGCTGCCGGCCCGGGCGACCGAGGACACCAAGCGCATCCTCAACCTCCACCTCGAGCGGGCCGTGCTGTCGACCATCGACTACGCCCTGAGCGCCGAGGACCGCTCGTTCCAGTCGCCCGAGCTGCGAGCCAACCTCGACCGCTTCCTGGCGCCGAAGGAACCGAAGTGAGCGACTTCGACGCCGTCGACTTCTTCCGGTCGCGCGACTTCGTCGAGGACCCGTACCCCTACTTCGAGCACCTCCGCTCGCAGTGCCCGGTGCAGCGCGAGCCCCACCACGACGTGGTGATGGTGACCGGCTACGAGGAGGCCCTCGCCGTCTACCACGACGTGGCGACGTGGTCGTCGTGCAACTCGGTGACCGGTCCGTTCCCCGGCTTCCCCGTGCCGCTGGAGGGGGACGACGTCACCGACCTCATCGTCGAGCACCGCGACGCCCTCCCGATGAGCGACCAGCTCCCGACCATGGACCCGCCGGCGCACAAGGAGCACCGCGGTCTGCTGATGCGGCTGCTCACCCCCAAGCGCCTCAAGGAGAACGAGGCGTCGATGTGGGACCTGGCCGACCGCCAGCTCGACGGCTTCGTCGAGCGCGGCGGGTGCGAGCTCGTGCGCGACTTCGCCGCCCCCTTCACGTTGCTCGTCATCGCCGACCTCCTCGGGATCCCCGAAGCCGACCGGCCGCGGTTCCGCGACGTCCTCCAGGGCGCCCACCGCCCGAAGGAGGGGCTGGGCAGCACCGGCGACGACACGCTGAGCCACAGCCCGCTCGAGTTCCTCTACGGCGAGCTCACGTCCTACGTCGAGGACCGCCGGCGGTCGCCGCAGGCCGACGTGCTGACCGGCCTGGCCATCGCCACCTTCCCTGACGGCTCGACGCCCGAGATCCTCGACGTGGTCCGGGTCGCCGCCAACCTGTTCGGCGCCGGCCAGGAGACCACCGTCCGCCTCCTCTCCTCGGCGCTGTGGTTCCTCGCCGAGGATCCCGAGCTCCAGCAGCGCCTCCGCGACCAGCGCGACCTCATCCCGAACTTCATCGAGGAGGTGCTGCGGGTGGAGAGCCCGGTGAAGGGCGACTTCCGCCTGTCGCGGGTGCCGACGACGGTGGGCGGCGTCGACCTGCCGGCCGGCACCACGGTGATGGTCGTGAACGCCGCCGCCAACCGCGACCCGCGTCGCTTCGAGTGCCCGGCCGACTTCCGGGTCGACCGGCCCAACGCCCGGGAGCACGTCGCCTTCGGGCACGGCGCCCACTTCTGCCCGGGGGCGCCGCTGGCCCGGGCCGAGGGTCGCGTCGCCCTGGAGCGCGTGCTCGACCGGATGCACGACATCCGCATCTCGGAGGCGCACCACGGCCCGCCCGGCGCCCGCCGCTTCGCCTACGCCCCCACCTACATCCTCCGCGGCCTCAACCAGCTGCACCTCGACTTCACGCCCGCCCCCTGACCGAACTGGCGACGGATTGACAACACAAACGTTGTCAATCCGTCGCCAGTTCGCTCAGAGGGGGAGGAGCGGGGGGAGGGTGCGGGTGGCGATGAGGTCGTCGCCCAGCGACTTCGTGAGCGAGCGGGCGCTGCCGAGGAGCTGGTCGAGGACGAGCGTGCGGCGGACGAAGCGGTGGAGGTCGTGCTCGGTGGTGAAGCCGATGCCGGCCAGCACCTGCTGGCAGTGGCGGGCGACGGTGCGGGCGCCCCGGCCGGCGAGGGCCTTGGCCATCGCGGCGGTGACCGGCGTGCCGTCGAGCCATGCCGCCTCCAACATGGCCTCGGCCGTCTCGATGGCGACCAGCGCCTCGGCCAGCCGGTGGCGGACGGCCTGGAACTGGGCGATGGGCTGGCCGAACTGCTCCCGCTCCAGAGCGTGGGTGCGGGCCAGGGCCAGCATCGTGCGGGACGCGCCCACCAGCTCGTGGCCGAGGGCGATCTGCCCGAGCCGGAGGTCGCCGGCCCATCCCTCGACGGCGTCGACCTCCACGAGCCCGAGTGCCGGGTCGACGCCACCGATCGGTCGGCCCTCGCCGCCGAGGCGGACCCAGGTCGGGCCGAGCGGCAGCGCATCGGCCCCCACGACGAGGTGGAGGGCGCGGGACCGGGCCCCGGCCTCGCCCTGCAGGCTGAACAGCACCGAGATCGCCGCCTCGGGCTCATCGGCCATCGCCTCGACCCAGCCCAGGTCGGCGAGGGCGGCATCGACGTCGTCGGCACCCACCGCGCCCCGCACCGACCGGGCGAACAGCTCGAGGTCGTCGGCGTCCATCAGCGGTCGTTCCCGAGGTCGAGGAGGCGGCGGGCGATGATGTTGCGCTGGATCTCGGCGCTGCCGCCGTAGATCGTGGCCGCCCGCGAGTAGAGGTAGCCGGAGCGCCACCGGGCGCTCACCGCGTCGTCGCCCGTGGTCACCTCGAGGGGCAGGCCGTCGGCGACGAGGTCGTAGACGGCCTGCTCGGCGCTGGCCACGAGCACCTTGTCGATCGACGTCTCGGCGCCGAGGCGCTCGCCCCGGTGGAGCCGGTGCTGGGTGCCGCGCGATCGGGCACGGAAGGCGTACAGGAGCTGGGTCACCTCGCCGACCTGCACCGGGTCGAGGGCACCGGGCGGGGCGGCGTCGAGCACCTCCTGGAGGCGGCGGTGCAGGTAGGCGGCCCGGTGCCACAGCGCCGTGCTGCGCTCGAAGGGCAGCAGGTCCATGGCGACGGCCCACCCCTGGCCCTCGTCGCCGAGCGTGCGGTCGAACGGCACGGCCACGTCGTCGAAGAACACCTCGGAGAAGTCGGGGTGGCCGTGCATCGCGCCGATCGGCCGGATGCTGATGCCGGGGGAGTCCATGTCGACGAAGAGGGCGGTGATGCCCCGGTGGGCCGACTCGACCGTGCCGGTCCGGGTCAGCAGCACGCAGCGCTGGGCGAACTGGGCCAGGCTGGTCCAGACCTTCTGGCCGGTGACCCGCCACCCGTCGTCGGTGCGGGTGGCCCGGCAGGCGAGCGAGGCGAGGTTGCTGCCGGTGCCCGGCTCGGAGAAGCCCTGGCACCACGTCTCGTCGCCGCGCAGGAGCCGGGGCACCATCGTCGCCGCCAGCTCGGGCGTGGCGTAGTCGATCATCGTCGGCGCCAGCACCTCGGTCATCGAGTAGATGCCGGGCTCGACGAAGTCGCCCGACGTGAGCGCCTCGCCGAGGTAGGCCCGGAGCAGCGTCGAGCCGCCGAGGCCGCCGATCGCCTCGGGCCAGCCCCACCGCATCCAGCCGGCGTCGTAGGCCAGCCGCTTCACCTTCGACAGGTGGGCCATCTGCTCGTCGAGCGACTCGACCCGGGTGCGGTCGGGCGTCAGCTCGTCGCGGTTCGCGTCGAGCCAGGCATCGAGCGAGGTGCGGAACTCGTCGAGCTCCATCAACCGGCGGTGGGGACCGGCCGGGTCGGGTCGTGGGCGCGGCCCGAGTCGTGGGCGCCGCTCTTGCGGAGGAAGGTCATCGCTCGGGTCTGCAGTCGCCAGCCACCATCGGTCCGACGATAGGTGTCGGTGTACCAACCGATCCGCATGTCGTGGGTCTTCTGCTCGACGAAGCAGAGCGGCTGCTGGCCCGTGCCGGTGTCGCCGTCGAGCTCGAGCACGGCGGGCCCGACCATGAACAGCCCCTTCGGCGCGGCGGCCACCAGGGCGGGGAAGTCGGCCAGGGGGTAGACGTCGCCGAAGGCGCTGTAGGTGCCGTCCGGGGTGAACACGTCCATGACCGACTCCACGTCGTCCTTGGTCATGCCGAGGGCGTACCGCGCGAGCAGCTGCTGGAGCTCGATCACGTCTTCCACGGGCGGGACGGCGGCCATGGGCGCGGACGATAACGGAGTTCTCCTGTAGTGGCAACGCGCCTGGCGGGCGTGCCATGCTGCCGCTGCTGCGAGAAGGAGAGCTGTGACGCTGGAACACCCCACCACGCCCGGGCCGCGCATCCCCCCGATCCCGCCCAAGGAGTGGCCCGAGGGCATGCGGGCGGCCATGGCCGCCATGCGCCCGGCCAACCCCCGCCACCCGTTCCCGGTGCAGGACCCCAGCCGGCCCAAGGCGCTCAACGTCCTCGGCACCTTCGCCCACCACCCCGACCTGGCGACGGCGTACCACGGGCTCACCGGCCACGCCCTGTTCGGCACGACGTTGTCGACCCGGCACCGGGAGGTGATCGTCCTCCGCGTCGCGGCCGTGCGCGAGGCCGAGTACGAGTGGCGCCAGCACGTCATCCTCGCCGGGGACGCCGGCCTGTCGCCCGAGGAGATCGAGCGCATCGCCGAGGGCCCCGACGCCGACGGCTTCGACCCGCTCGAACGGGCGATGGTGCGGGCCGTCGACGAGCTCGTCGCCGACGCCACCATCACCGACGAGACCTGGGCCACCCTCGCCGCTGCGCTCGACGAGCAGCAGCTCCTCGACCTCGTCTTCACCGTCGGCACCTACGACGTGCTGGCCATGGTGATGCGGACCTTCCGCATCGAGCTGGACGACGATCTCGCCAACTGGAAACGCTCTTCTCACTAGAAGAGACGCGTGCTATCGTCTGGGGATGCCGAAGTTCAACAAGCCCGAAGAGGGGTCGTGGACCGAGCACTTCGGGCTGGCGACCACCCCGTCGAGCTACGACGACTCGATCTCCCCGGACTTCTTCGAGCTCGAGCGCGATGCCATCTTCCGCAAGACGTGGCTCAACGTCGGCCGGGTCGAGCAGCTCCCGCGCAACGGCACGTTCTTCACCAAGGAGCTCGACGCGGCCCGCACCGCGGTCATCCTCGTGCGGGACATGGCCGGCGAGGTCCGGGCCTTCCACAACATGTGCCGCCACCGCGGCAACAAGCTGGTGTGGAACGACTTCCCCCGCGAGGAGACCAGCGGCGTCTGCCGCCAGTTCACCTGCAAGTACCACGGGTGGCGCTACGGCCTCGAGGGCGACCTGAACTTCGTCCAGCAGGAGCAGGAGTTCTTCGACCTCGACAAGGCCGCCTTCGGGCTGGTGCCGGTCAAGGTCGACGTCTGGGAGGGGTTCATCTTCGTGAACCTCGACCCCGACGCGCAGCCGCTGCGGGACTCCATGGGTCGCCTCGGCGCCGGGATCGAGGGCTACCGGTTCGACCTCATGACCCAGAAGCACACGTACCGGGCGGAGATCGGCGCCAACTGGAAGCTCTTCATCGACGCCTTCATGGAGTTCTACCACGCGCCTGTTCTGCACGCGAAGCAGGCCACCGAGGAGGAGTCGCGCAAGCTCCAGGGGTACGGCTACGAGGCCCTGCACTACGACGTCGACGGCCCCCACGCCATGGTCTCGTCGTGGGGTGGCATGTCGCCGCCGAAGGACCTGAGCATGGTCAAGCCGATCGAGCGGGTGCTCGAGAGCGGCCTGTTCGGCCCGTGGGAGGGCCCCGACGTGGGCGACCTCCCGCCCGGCGTGAACCCGTCGCGCCACCCGGCCTGGGGCATCGACTCGTTCCTCTTCTTCCCGAACTTCATGCTGCTGCTCTGGAAGCCGAACTGGTACCTCACATACCACTACTGGCCGACGTCCTACAACACCCACATCTTCGAGACGTCGCTGTACTTCGCGCCGCCGCAGAACGCCTTCGAGCGCCTCCAGCAGGAGCTCGCGGTGGTGACGTTCAAGGAGTACGCCCTCCAGGACGGCAACACCCTCGAGGCGACCCAGTCGATGATCGAGACCCGCACGGTGACCGAGTTCCCCCTGTGCGACCAGGAGGTCATGCTCCGGCACCTCCACACCGTCACCAAGCAGCACGTCGCCGACCACCTGCAGGCCCAGTCCGGCACGCCGGTGCGGGTCTCGGCCGCGTCGTGAGGAGCGCCTGATGTCGACCCTGCCCCCCGACTTCGCCGACCTGGAGCCCTACGCCGACTGGGCCCTCCCGAGCGAGGGCGACCGCTACGCCAAGCGGCTCGAGTCCTCGATGGACGAGCTCCAGGCGTTCTACGACGCCGTGTTCCCCCGGCTGGCCGAGAGCACCGACTACCTCCGGGGCGTCGCCTACGAGGGGATGTCCGACGAGGACCAGCACCTGCTCTGGCTGTTCGCCGCCCTGGTGACCGTGTCGTTCCCGGTCGAGGTGTGGCGCCAGCCGCGGGTGCCCGACAGCGGCGCGTCCAGCGTCGACGTCGTCGTCGAACCGGCCTGACGGGAACCTTGTTCTCTCCGGTGACGAGGGTCACTGGCGATCGAGCGAGATCACCGCTCTACCTCAGGTCGGGGTAGCCTGCCGCTCGTGACGACGAACGAACCGGTGGGGGACGACGCGGTCAGTTGGCGGGAGCTGGCGGTCGCCCGCTCCCTCGACTCGGCCCGGACCCGCGCCGAGAGCCGGGTGCAGCGCTTCCTCGATGCCGCCCTCGAGCTGATGAACGAGGCCAGCACGGGCAAGGAGTTCACGGTCCAGGAGGTCGTCGAGCGCTCGGGCCAGTCGCTGCGCAGCTTCTACCAGTACTTCGGCGGCAAGCACGAGCTGCTGCTGGCCCTGTTCGAGGAGTCGGTCCGCACCACGGCGGAGTCGCTCCGCACCCAGATCGCCTCCGAGACCGACCCGCTCGATCGGCTGCACCGCTTCGTCGTCGAGTACTACCGCCTCAGCCGCGACACGGCGAAGGGCAAGGCCAAGAAGACCACGGCCTCGGTCTACGTCGACTTCGCCCAGCAGCTCCTGACGTCGCACCCGGCCGAGGCGGCCCGGGCCTTCACGCCGATCGTCACCCTGTTCGGCGAGGTGCTCGACGAGGCCGCCGCCGCCGGCGCCATCCGCCCCGGCCTGCGCCAGGGCCCGATCGCCGGCATCGTGCTCGAGGCCATCATGTTCAACGCCTTCTCCGCCACCATCGGCGGCAGCTCGGGCAAGGCGAAGGTCGATCCCGCCGAGGAGCTCTGGGACCTCATCCTCCACGGGGTCGGGGCCTAGCTCGTCCGTCTGCTGGTTCCGGGCCCGGGCTGCGGGTCCTGTCACCGAGCAGATCCTCCTTTCCCTCCTCCGTCGGGCGGGCCCCTCCTTCCTCGGCGCCACCCGCAGCCCTCGTTGGTGAGTGCACGGAAGTTCTTTTGGTACGCACTTGCGAACGAGCCGGCCATCGAGGCTGGCTCCTTCGCGTTGCCCGCACGCGTCGCTCCTGTCCGGCAGCACGTGCTTGAGCCGGCTCGGGTTCGCGGCGCGGAGGCCGGCGCGACGGTCCGGCACCACGCGCAGGAGACGGCCTCGATGGCCGGCTCATGCGCAGGTGCCAAACAAGGAACGGCGTGGGGGGTTGAAGACGAGGCCTGCGGGTGGCGCCGAGGAAGGAGGGGCCCGCCCCGAGGAACGAGGGGAAGGGAGGATCTGCTCGGTGACAGGACCCGCAGGCCGGGCCCGCGCTACACCTGCTCGTTGCGGTAGACGACGCCGCCCTTCATGACGAAGCGGATGTCCTCGGTCACCGTGATGTCGGTGAGGACGTCGCCGGGGACGGCGATCACGTCGGCGTAGAGGCCGGCTTCGAGTCGGCCCCAGTCGGCGTCGATGAGCTCGGCCGAAACGGTGGTCGCCGACCGGATGGCCTGGAGCGGCGACATGCCCCGCTGGACGAGGGCGATGAGCTCCTTGGCGTTGCGGCCGTGGGGGATGGCCGGGGCGTCGGTGCCGCAGGCGACCTTCACGCCCTTCTCGATGGCCTTGCTGATCGTCGCCCGGGCCCGGGGGAACACCTCGGCCGCCTTGGCCTGGAGCTCGGGGTCGGCGTGGGACGTGTCCATGCCGTCGGCCAGGTAGGTGGTGGCGACGAGGAACGTGCCTCGCTCCTTCATGAGGTCGAGCGTCTCGTCCGACGCCAGCGACCCGTGCTCGATGCAGTCGATGCCAGCCTCGATGGCGTTGCGGATGGCTGTGTCGCCGTGGCAGTGGGCGGCGACCTTCAACCCGGCCCGGTGGGCCTCGTCCGCGATGGCCGCCAGCTCCTCGTTCGAGTACTGCTGGGCGCCGGCCGGGCCGGTGTGCGACATCACGCCGCCCGACGCCACGACCTTGATGACCTTGGCGCCGTACTTGATCTGGTACCGCACGGCCTTGCGCACCTCGTCGACCCCGTTGGCGATGCCCTCCTCGATGGTGAGGTGCATGATCCCCGGCCCGAGCCGCTGGAACATCGTGGGGTCGAGGTGGCCGCCGGTGGGGGAGATGGCGTGGCCGGCCGGGACGATGCGGGGGCCGTCGATCCAGCCGGAGTCGATGGCCCGCTTGAGGGCGACGTCGAGCAGCAGGCCGCCGGTCTGGACGAAGAGCCCGAGGTTCCGGACGGTCGTGAAGCCGCTGCGCAGGGTTCGACGCGCGTTGGCGACGGCCCGGAGGGTCTTCACCGCGGGATCGTCCTGCACGGCCACCAGCGGGCTGGTGTGGTCGGGCCCGCCCATGAGGAGGTTGAGCTCCATGTCCATGAGGCCGGGAAGGAGGGTCACGTCGCCGAGGTCGATCACCTCGGCGTCGGCTGGCACCGTCGTCGGGGCGACCTCGACGATCCGCTCGCCCTCGATGAGGAGGTCGCCGGGCCGGACGACCTCGCCCGTGACGACGTCGAGCATGCCGGCGGCGACCAGGTGGATCGGGCGCGGCGGCGTGCGGGGACGGGCCATGGCGGGCTCCTTCGAATACGACGTTCTCGGCAAGAGAGAGTCGGAGTATCGTAGCGAGCCATGAGCACCCGCCGCACCGCGATCGTCACCGGCGCCGGATCGGGGATCGGCCGCGCCATCGCCCACCGGCTGGCCGACGACGGCCTGGCCGTCGCCATCCTCGACCTCGACGGCTCAGCGGCGGAGGTGGTGGCGAAGGAGCTGGTCGACCAGGGTCACGAGGGGGTCGCCCTCACCGTCGACGTGTCCGACCGGTCGGCCGTCGACGCCGCGGTGCAGCAGGTCCGCGACGTGCTCGGGCCGCCCCTGGTGCTGGTCAACAACGCCGGTCGGGCCAGCACCGACAAGTTCCTGTCGATCACCGACGACCTGTGGGACTCGATCATGCGGGTCAACGTCAACGGGCCCTTCTACTGCTGCCAGGCCGTGGTCCCCGACATGGTCGAGGCCGGGTGGGGGCGCATCGTGAACATCTCGTCGTCGAGCGCCCAGGGCGGCCAGCCCTTCATGGTCCACTACGTCACGTCGAAGGCCGGGCTCATCGGGTTCACCAAGGCCCTCGCCCTCGAGCTCGGGCCGAAGGGCATCACGGTCAACACCATCCCGCCCGGCTTCGTCGACACGCCGATGCTCCGCGCCTCCGAGGGGCGGGGCGAGCTCGGCGGCTCGGTCGAGGACCACGCCAAGACGACGCCGGTCCGGCGGGCCGGGCTCCCCGAGGACATCGCCAACGCCTGCTCGTTCCTCGTGTCCGACGAGGCCGGCTACGTCACCGGCCAGGTCATCGGCGTCAACGGCGGCCGCAACACCTGAGAGATGCAGTGCGGGGACCAGGCCAGTCGTCCTCTCGGCACTGCTTCCCTTCAGAGCGACTCGTACTCGATCGTGACCGGGTCGCCCTCGGGGATGGCCTGGCAGGTGAGGACCCAGCCCTCGTCGACCTCGTCGGGGGTCAGGGCGTTGTTGCGGCGCATCGTGGCGCCGCCCTCGCGCACGAGCGCCATGCACGTGGCGCAGTCGCCGGCCTGGCACGAGTAGGGCGCCGGCAGGCCGCCGCGGCGGGCGGTCTCGAGCACGGTGTCGCCGGCCTGGTAGGCGACCACGTGGCGCTTGCCCTTCAGGACCAGCGTGAGCTCGGTCGGCCCGCCGCCCGTCGGCGGGGCGTCGACCGGGACCGGGGGCGGGAGCGCGCCGAAGCGCTCGATGGCGATCCGGTCGGCCTCGACGCCGAGCCCGTGCAGGGCGCCCTCGACGAGGTCCATGAACGGGGTGGGGCCGCAGATGTAGAAGTCGGCGTCGAGCCGGTCGCCCACGTGCTCGACGATGGCGGCGGCATCGAGGAACCCGCCGTCGCTGTCGAAGTGGTGGCGGACCTCCAGACGATCGGCGTGGGCCGCGGCCAGGGTGGCGAGGTCGGTGTCGAAGATGACCGACCTCCGGTCGCGGTTGGCGTAGAGGACGTGCACCGGCCGGGTCGTGGTGGCCAGCACGCTCTTGGCGATCGAGAGCACCGGGGTCACGCCGCTCCCGCCGCAGAACGCCACCACCGGGCGGTCGTGCCCGGTCGGGCAGAAGGTGCCGGCCGGCGCCGTGACCGCCAGCACGGCACCGGTGGCGACCTCGTCGTTGAACCAGTTCGACACCCGACCCCCGGGGACGCGCTTGACCGTGACCGTCAGGTCGGCGTCTGTCTCCGGCGCGCTCGACATCGAGTAGCAGCGGAGGAGCTCGTCGGGGCCGCGGAACGTGCAGAACTGCCCGGCCCGGTAGCGGAAGGCGGCCCGCAGCTCCTCGGGCACGTCGAGCACGAACGACTTCGTGTCCGCCGTCTCCTCGACCACGGCCTTGACCCGCAGGTCGTGGAAGCCATGGTCTCTGTGCATGAGAATCACGTTATCGTGTGGCCCGTGACGGAACACGAGCTCGGCACGCCGCACCTCCGCCTCGAGCGGGACGGGCCGATCGCCTGGTGCACGATCGACCGGCCGGCCAAGCGGAACGCCTTCACGCCGGCCATGTACTACGGGATCAAGCGCGCCGTGCGACTGGTCAACACCGATCCCGACCTCGGCGCCCTGGTCATCACCGGTGTCGACGACGTGTTCGCGCCGGGAGGCGACCTCGGCGGGACGGTCGAGGCCGGCGAGGAGCCGGTGCCCCCGGCGGTCGGCAACGACATCCTCCCGTTCCTCGCCGTGCGCGACAGCCGGGCGCCGGTCATCTCCGCCGTCAACGGCCTCTGCCAGGGCGGTGGGCTGCTGATCGCCATGCTCTCCGACGTGGCCGTGGCCAGCGACCGCTCGACGTTCCGGGCGCCCGAGCTGCTCCGCGGGATCCCCGACGCCTTCTACGCCGCCGTGCTGCCGGCCCACGTCGGCATCGCCGTGGCACGCGACCTCCTGCTGACGGGACGGGTGCTGGATGCGACCGAGGCCCGCACCCTCGGGCTGCTCTCCCGCGTGGTGCCGCACGACGAGCTGCGAGCCGCCGCGCTCGACGCCGCCCACCAGGTCCTGCGCACCGCGCCCGATGCCCGCATGCACGTCAAGCGCATGCTCAACGAGCGCTACGGCGCGATCGACACCCAGACGATGAGCTGGTCGCTGGAGACCTCGGCCGAGCTGCGCGAGGGGATGGTGGCCTTCATGGAGAAGCGCCCGCCGTCGTGGATCCCGGAGGGCGTCGACCCCTAGCGCGGTTGCGCCCGCGGGTGGCGACCGGCATGCTCGACGACCGCCCGACGAGTGAGGTGAGTGCCATCGAGGCCGAGCTGGAGGCGGAGCGCACCTACGTCGACGGCCTCTACCAACGGGTCCAGGAGCTGCGGGCCCGGGCCGAGGTCCTGGCCTCCGAGGCGTACATCCGCGACGAGGACCACGTGGTCGACTCCCTGTTCGAGCGCGACGTCGTCGCCTCCCAGGCGGCCCTGCGCCTCGCCGCCCTCGACCTGCCCAAGGGTCGGATGGCGGTCGGGCGGCTCGACCTCGACGACGGTGGTCGGTGGTACGTCGGGCGCCTCGCCGTCGCCGACGAGGCCGGCGACCCCCTGCTGATCGACTGGCGGGTGCCAGCCGCCGCCGCCTTCTACCGCGCCGTCCCCAGCGACCCGATGGGCATCGTGCGGCGACGCCACTTCCGCTGGCGGGGCGACGGGCTGGTGGGGCTCGACGACGAGGTGCTCGATGCGACCTCGGCGCTCCGCGACGGGCTGGAGCTGGTCGGCGAGGGCGCGCTCCTGGCCGCGCTGACCGCGCCGCGCACCGGGCGCATGATCGACGTCGTCGCCACCATCCAGGCCGAGCAGGACCGGGTCATCCGCCGGCCCCGAGCCGGCGTGCTGGTCGTGCAGGGCGGGCCGGGCACGGGCAAGACGGCGGTCGCGCTTCACCGCGCCGCCTACCTCCTCTACGCCGAGCACCTCTCCCTGCGCGAGCAGGCGATCCTGTTCGTGGGGCCGAACGCCACGTTCCTCCGCTACGTCGAGGAGGTCGTGCCGTCGCTCGGCGAGGACCGCGTCGTGCTCGCCACCCCGGCCGAGCTCGGGCCACCGGTCGCCGTGGGCCGGGCCGACGACGACGCCGCGGCCCGGGTGAAGGGCGACGCCCGGATGGCGGCGGTGCTGGCCAAGGCGGTGGCCGACCGGGAGCGGGTGCCGAAGCGGGAGGTGGCCATCCCTTGCGGCCGGTTCACCCTGCGGCTCGACCACGAGGACCTGCGCCCGGTCGTGGCACGCGCCCGTCGCTCGACGGGCACCCACAACGGCCGGCGCCGGCTGGTCGAGCGGGGCGTCCTCGCCCTGCTCCAGCGGGCGCTCGACGACGCGGTCGCCCGCTCGGTGCAACACCTGGGCCAGGGGTCGATGAGCGATGCCGTGCCGGTCGGCGAGCTGGTCGACCAGCGCCACGTCGTCGACGTGCTCGACGCGGTGTGGCCGCTCCTGACCCCGGAGCGGCTCCTCCGGTTCCTGTACGCCGCGCCCCGCCGGCTCGTCCGGGCCGGGCTCACCGAGGAGGAGGCGCTGCTGCTCCAGCGGGCCGACGGCGACGACGAGCGGTGGAGCGAAGCCGACGTGGCGCTGCTCGACGAGCTCGACGTCCTCCTCGGCCCGCTGCCAGCGCCTCGCCGACGACCGGCGGCGACGCGCGCCGACCCGATGGTCGATCGAGTCCTCGGCGACCTGGTGCCCGACTGCCCGTCGTGCGGCGCGGAGCTGGCGTTCGTGACCTCCGGCGGCGACCCGGGGGGCGACCGGCTCCGGTGCGACGCCTGCGACCGCCGGTTCCGGGCCGGCGACCTCCTGGGCGACGCCGCGGCCCAGCACCTGCGGGGCGTCCACGACTCGCTGGTGGCGCGGAACGTCGAGCCGGTGGCGCGCCCGTCGAGGCCCGGTGACGTGACGTACGGGCACGTCGTCGTGGACGAGGCCCAGGACCTCTCCGCCATGCAGTGGCGCGCCGTGGCCCGACGCTGCCCCTCGCACTCGATGACGATCACCGGCGACCAGGGCCAGGCCATCCGACCCGGCGGGACGGGCTCGTGGGACGCGGTCGCGGCCGCCCTCGGGGCGCGGTCGTTCGAGCTGGTGGAGCTGACCGTGAACTACCGGGCGCCGGCCGAGGTCATGGACGCCGCCGTCGCCGTGCTCGTCGCCGCCGGCGTCGAGACCACCGCCACCCGCTCGGTCCGCTCGACCCGGCTGCCGCGGGTCGACGAGCTGGACCGGGTCGGGCTCGACGAGGTCCGGGCCGCCGTCGCCGCCATCGACGTGGCCGGCACCACGGCGGTGATCGCGCCGGCGGCGATGTGCGCCTCGCTCCGGGACGTCGGTGCCGAGGTCCTCGACGTGCTCGAAGCCAAGGGCCTCGAGTTCGACGCCGTCGTCGTGGTCGACCCCGACGCCATCGCCGCCGAGGGCGAGGGCGGCGCCCGCCGGGTCTACGTGGCGATGACCCGCACCACCGACGTCCTCCACGTCCTCCGCCGCCGCGTGCAGGAGTAAGGACAAGGACGCAACCACGGGGCGAGGCCTGCGTGCCTCAGGTCGGTGCGCCCTGCGAATCCGGTTCTGGGGCCCAAACGGTGCGGAATCCGCACCGTTCGGGCCCGAGAACGGCAAACGGGCCCGCGGCGGTCCGGCGGCACCCGGTCGCCCCCTTGGTTGCGTCCTTGTCCTTGAACTCGCTCAGAGCACGAGGGAGTCGTGCCCTTCCCAGTAGCGCTCCCGCAGCAGCCGCTTGAACAGCTTGCCGTTGGGGTCGCGGGGGAGAGCGTCGACGAAGTCGACGCTGCGGGGGCACTTGTAGGACGCCAGCTCGACGCGGCAGTGGGCCAGCAGCTCGGACGCGAGCTCGGGGCCGGCGGCGGCCGGGTCGGTGGCCTCGACGACGGCCTTCACCGCTTCGCCCATCTCGGCGTCGGGGACGCCGATCACGGCCACGTCGGCGACCGAGGGGTGGCCGGCCAGGACGTTCTCGGCTTCCTGCGGGTAGATGTTCACGCCGCCGGAGATGATCATGTGGGCCTGGCGGTCGGTGAGGTAGAGGTAGCCGTCGTCGTCGAGGTACCCGATGTCGCCCAGCGTGCGCCAGCCCTTGTCGTTGGCCACGGCGGCCGTCTTCTCCGGGTCGTTGTGGTACTCGAACGGCCGGTCGTTCTTGAAGTAGAGGACGCCGGCCTTCCCGGGCGAGAGCTCCTCGCCGTCCTCGCCGACCACGTGGCACTCGTCGGTGGGCCGGCCCACCGAGCCGGGGTGGGCCAGCCACTCCTCCGGGGTGATGGAGGTCCCGCCGATGTCCTCGGTACCCGCGTAGTACTCGTGGATGATCGGGCCCCACCAGTCGATCATCTGGCGCTTCACCGCGACGGGGCACGGCGCGGCGGCGTGGACCACCATCTGCAGGCTGGAGGTGTCGTAGCTCCGGCGGACCTCCTCGGGCAGCCGCAGCATCCGGGTGAACATGGTCGGCACGAACTGGGCGTGCGTGACCCCGTGCTCCTCGATCAGGCGGAGGCACTGCTCGGCGTCGAAGCGCTCCATCACCACGACCGTCGCCCCGAGCCGCTGCACCGACGTCGAGTAGACGAGCGGCGCGGCGTGGTACAGCGGCGCGGGCGAGAGGTAGACCGAGCCCGATCCGACGCCGTACCGGGTGATGCCCTGGGCGATCAGCACCGGGACGGCGCCCGGGTCGCCGAACGCCGTGCCGGGCAGCGGCTTGCGGACGCCCTTCGGTCGGCCGGTCGTGCCCGAGGAGTACAGCATCTCGCGGCCCTCGCGCTCGTCGGCCAGCGGACCGGGGTCGGTGCCGGCCAGCACGTCGTCGTAGCGCTCGAACCCGGGGAGGTCGCCGGCGGCGGCGATCGAGGTGGTGATGCGAGACCGGTCGAGGCCGGCCACGACGTCGGCCATCGCCTCGGACGCCACGAGGGCCGTGGCCCCGCAGTCGTCGAGCACGTACTGCACCTCGCCGGGGCGGAGGTGGCTGTTGATGGCCGTGTAGTGCAGGCCGGACCGCTGCGCCGCCCACGCCACCTCGAGGAACGCCCGGTTGTTCTCCATGAGGATGGCGAGGTGGCCGCCGGGCTCGACGCCGCGGTCACGCAGGGCGCGGGCCAGCCGGGCGGAGCGGTCGTCGAGCTCGGCGTACGTCGTGGTCTCGCCGCTCGAGCCCATGACGATCGCCCGTGCGTCCGGCGTCTGAGCCGCGTGCCAGCTCGGCGTGAACCGCTCCATGTGTCCCCTCCGCAAGCGTCGTTCTCGACACCGTAGATGCACGTTCTGCGACGATGCTCCGATGAGCGACCTCGGTGCCCTGTACGACCTCTCCGGGAAGGTGGCGGTGGTGACCGGGGGGTCCCGCGGCATCGGCCGGGCCATCGTCCAGACCCTCGCCGAGGCCGGTGCCGACGTCGTCGTGGCGTCCCGCAAGCTCGACGCGTGCGAGGCGGTCGCGGCCGAGGTGCGGGCCTCGACCGGTCGGCGGGCCGTCGCCGTCGCCTGCCACGTGGGCCACTGGGACGACTGCGACCGCCTGGTGGCCGAGACGCTGGCCCAGCTCGGCCGGCTCGACGTTCTGGTGAACAACGCCGGCATGTCACCGCTGTACGAGCGGCTCGACACCGTCACCGAGGAGCTCTACGACAAGACGTTCGCCGTCAACCTGAAGGGACCGTTCCGCCTGGCCGTGCTGGCCGCCACGCACATGGCCGCCCACGACGGTGGGGCGATCGTGAACATCGGCACCACCGGTTCGCTGGTGGCCAGCGTCAACGAGCTGCCCTACGCGTGTGCCAAGGCTGGGCTCAACGCCCTCACCGTCGGGCTGGCCGAGGCCTACGCGCCGAAGGTGCGGGTGAACGCGGTGCTGCCCGGCCCGATCCGCACCGACGTGACGAACGCGTGGTCGCCGGAGGCGCTCGAGGGTTCGTTCGTGCCGCTGGGTCGGCTGGGCGAGGCCGACGAGGTGGCACCCACCGTGCTCCACCTCGTCAGCGCCGCGTCCAGCTTCACCACCGGCGCCACCGTCCGCATCGACGGGGGCATCACCCGCAAGGTGTGAGCCCGCCCTCCAGGGGGTGGGGGCGGGCTCAGCACCTCAGCGCGGGTTGCGCACCCGGACCGGTCGGTCGACCGCGAGCATGCAGCCCGTGTTCCGGTTCGTGCCGAAGGGGCACGGGAACTGGAGCTTGACCTCCGTGACCTTCTCGGGCTCCACGTCGCGGCCCGAGTAGAAGAGCTTGGTCCGGATGTTCGGCATCGTCGTCGGCGGCTCGCCGTTCAGGGCGGCGAGGGCGGCGGCCATGCGTTCGGTCGTCACGTTGGCGCCGAGGCTGGCGAGGGCCCGGCCCATGGCCCGGACGTTCTCGCACGTCTGGGTCACGGCGAACCAGTTGGTGGCGTCGGCCTCCCCGAGGACCAGTGCCTTCTGGTTGAGGCGGCGGGCGATGACCTCCTGGCACATCCGGGCGAACGGCGTGTCCTTGAGCCCGACCCGCCAGGTGCCGGGCATGTCGACCTCGGTCATGACCAAGGCGCTCACCCCCTTGTCGCTCGCCCACTGCGTGCCGTCGCGGCCGGCGTCGGCGGCCTGCTGGGGGAGGAGCGCGTCGGCGTGCACGTTGGCCACGAACGGCCCGACCAGACGGGCGGCAAGCTTCTGCTCGGCCATCTGCTTGTAGAGGGCGCCGATGTTGCTCGAGTACCAGTGGCTGCTCAAGACGACGAGGTCGATGCCGCTGTTCTTCAGGCGGCTCACGGCGGCGGTCATCTGCGCCTTGCAGTTCGTGCCGATGCAGGGCAGCACCTCGAGCTGGGCGTCCACGCCGATCTTCTTCAGCGGGTCGATCCACTGGTCGCGGATCTCCTGCACGGCCGTGGCCTTGGTCTGGAGGCCGACCACGGCCACCTTCCTGTCCTTGAACGTGCCTTCCTTCCGGGCATCCGAGATGAAGACGGCGGCCTGCCGGTCGATGGCCGGATAGCGGGAGACGATGCGGCCCTTGGAGTCGGCGTAGTCGTCCGACGTCAGCGCGCCGGGGCTGCCGACGAGGGCGATGGTCTTGTGCAGGACGCCGACGCACCGCGGGAACCCACCCGCCGGGGTGCCGGTGCCGATCTGCATGAACGCCTTGTAGTCCTCGGTGATCCGGATGCAGTTCGCCTGGTAGTGGGCGGCCTGGTCGACGGCGAGGGCGTTGGCGTACACGCCCTTGAGGACGATCTTGCGGCCGTTGATCCCGCCGCAACGCTCGTTGATCTCGGCGATGAACGCCTTGTTGTAGTCGGCGTAGGGCGACAGGTTGACGCCGAGTCGGCGGAGGATCTTGTCGTCCACCGAGGCGTCGGCGACGGTGATGGAGTCGGGCGTGACGCCCGGGCTCGCCGCGTTCCGGCGACCGGCGGGCGGGTCCGTCTTGATGCAGAAGGCGTCCTGCCGGTCGAACTCACCGGCCGTGGTCTGCGCCTCGGCGACGGGGATCACGACCGTCACCCCCACCAGCGTCGCCACCGCCGTGGCGACGATCGCGAACCGACGTAGCTGCTTCATCAGTCTCTCCCCCCGGGACGCTCACCCGTGACAGGTGTCACGTTGTCGGAGAGCGTGACTCTCGGTTCTGAGAGGCGCAATGGCCAATACGAGAAGGGTCGTGCCAAAGCACCGCGTTGCGGAATCCGACCGGTCGGTACAAGCCCTATTCGGCGGCGATCCGGGACGCCGCCCGCAGGCAGAAGTCGACGACCCGCTTGGTGTCGGCCTTGGTCGGGCGCTCGCCGTGCTGGAGGAGGTCCGACATCCGCCCGACGATGGCGTGGGCCACGAGCGACGCGTCGAGGGCCGGGTCGTCGCTCCCGAGGTCGGCGAACGGTGCCTCGAGCAGCGGGGCCAGGGTCGTCTCCGGGCTGGCCGTCACGTCGACGGCGTTGCCCGCGTTCCAGAGGACGGCCAGCGTCGTCGCCGCGCTCTCGTCGTCCGCGGCCTGGGCGAGGATCCCTTCGACCCAGCGACGGACCTTGCCCTCCGGCGTCGGCTCCTTCTCCATCTGGTGGGCCAGGTAGCCCCGGAGCCGCTCGGTCCCGTCCTGGAGGATGGCGATGACCAGCGCCTCCTTCGAGGCGAAGTGGCGGTAGAAGGCGTCGTTCGACAGGCCGGCGGCGGCGACGACGTCGGCCACCCGGGCCCGGGACGACGTGCCCCGCTGGGCCATGACCTCACGGCCGGCGTCGAGGAGCTTGCGGACCTCGGCGGCGTAGCCCGACCCACGGCTCTCCAGCGTCCGCCGGGCGATCCGGTTGGCGAGATCCTCACCGAGCTGTCCCGTGCCGGAGCCAGGTAAAACTGGATTCTCCATTGCCAGAATCATATTCTGGCAGCGGGGAGGTGGTCCACATGGGGTGGGACTTCGAGACGGAGCCCGAGTTCCAGGCGAAGCTGGACTGGGCCGATGCGTTCGTGCGGGAGGAGGTCGAGCCGCTCGACATGCTCTGGGGCGGCCTGGAGTTCACGCCGCCCGACCCGACGCTGAAGAAGATCCTCGACCCGCTGAAGGCGGAGGTCCGGCGCCAGAAGCTGTGGGCGACGCACCTCGGGCCCGAGCTCGGGGGCGAGGGCTACGGCCAGCTCAAGCTGTCGCTGCTCAACGAGATCCTCGGTCGCTCGTCGTGGGCGCCGATCGTCTTCGGCTGCCAGGCGCCCGACACCGGCAACGCCGAGATCATCGCCCACTACGGCACGCCCGAGCAGAAGGAGACGTACCTCCGACCGCTGCTCGAGGGCGAGCTGTTCTCCTGCTACTCGATGACCGAGCCCCAGGGCGGCTCCGACCCGACCCTGTTCCAGACCCGGGCCGAGAAGGACGGCGACGAGTGGGTCATCAACGGGTGGAAGTTCTTCTCGTCGAACGCGCCGACGGCGGCGTTCTTCATCGTCATGGTGGTCACCAACCCGGAGATCAGCGCCTACCAGGGCATGTCGATGTTCCTGGTGCCGAGCGACACGCCGGGCATCAACATCGTGCGCAACGCCGGCCTCGGCGCCGAGCCGCTCGGCGAGGGGTCGCACTCGCTGATCCACTACGAGAACGTGCGGGTGCCGGAGGAGGCGCTCCTCGGTGGCGAGGGGCAGGCGTTCGCCATCGCCCAGACCCGCCTCGGCGGCGGTCGCATCCACCACGCCATGCGCACGATCGGCTTGGCCAACAAGGCGCTCGACATGATGTGCGAGCGGGTCCTCAGCCGCGAGGTGCAGGGCGGCCTGCTGGCCGAGAAGCAGTTCGCCCAAGGCTACATCGCCGACTC
This sequence comes from Actinomycetes bacterium, assembly GCA_025464025.1. The sequence goes on from JAODBP010000236.1 coordinate 21,777, forward strand.
GTACAACCAGCTCATGCAGTTCCGGCTGTTCGTGCTGTACGTGGCCTGGTCGATCGACAAGCACAACGACTACCGCAAGGTCCGCAAGGACATCGCCGCGGTGAAGGTGATCATGCCGACGGTGCTCCACGACATCGCGTGGCGGGCCATCCAGCTCCACGGCGCCCTCGGCGTGAGCAACGAGATGCCGTTCCACTCGATGCTGCTCGGCGCCAGCGTCATGGGCCTGGCCGACGGACCGACCGAGGTGCACAAGATGACCATCGGCAAGCAGGTCCTCCGCGACCACAAGGCCAGCGACGACCTCTGGCCCACCGGGCACCTGCCGAAGCGGCTCGCCGCGGCCAAGGAGAAGTTCGCCGAGCACCTCGAGCACGAAGTGGGGAACCTGTGATCGACAACGACCGACTCTCCGCCTGGATGGACTCCGCCGGCCTGCCCGGCGCGGGCGAGCCGCTGACGAGCAGCTTCATCTCCGGCGGCACCCAGAACGAGATCTACGAGGTGCAGCGGGGCGAGCTCCACGGCGCCCTCCGCATGCCGCCGTCCGGGGCGCCGGCGGCGCGGGACGAGGGGATCCTCCGCGAGTGGCGCATCATCGAGGCGCTCGACGGGTCCGACGTGCCCCACACGCCGGCCATCGCCTACTGCGACGACGGCGCCGTGCTGGGGCGGCCGTTCTACGTCATGGGCTTCGTCGACGGCTGGTCGCCGATGAGCACGATGGGGAAGTGGCCGGCCCCGTTCGACACCGACCTCGACGCCCGCAAGGGGCTGGCCTACCAGCTCGTCGAGGGCATCGCCCTGCTGTCGAACGTGGACTGGCAGGCCAAGGGGCTCCACGACCTGGGCCGGCCCGACGGGTTCCACGAGCGCCAGGTCGATCGCTGGACGGCGTTCCTCGAGCGGATCAAGGGGCGGGAGCTGCCCGGCTTCGACGAGGCCGCGGCCTGGCTGCGGGCTCACAAGCCGATCGACTTCGTCCCCGGCCTCATGCACGGCGACTACCAGTTCGCCAACGTCATGTACGAGCACGGCGCCCCGGCCCGGCTGGCCGCCCTCGTCGACTGGGAGATGGGCACGGTCGGCGACCCGAAGCTCGACCTCGGCTGGGTCGTGCACTCGTGGCCCGACGACCCCGACAACCTCACCGACGGCTTCACCTACGTCGACATGCAGGGCATGCCGACCAAGGACCAGGTGCTCCAGCACTACTCGTCGGTGTCGGGCCGGCAGGTCGACGACATCGACTACTACTGCGTGCTGGCCAAGTGGAAGCTCGCCGTGGTCCTCGAGCAGGGCTTCCAGCGGGCGGGCGACGACGAGAAGCTCCAGGCCTTCGGGCCGGTGGTCCTCGACCTCATGCGGGCCGCCGCCGACCTCGCCGAGTCCACGGACTACCAGTGATGAGCGGGCCCGACGAGGAGCTGGTCCGGGAGCGGCACGGCAACGTCGTCGTCCTGCGCCTCAACCGGCCCGACGCCCGCAACGCCCTGACCGCCGGGATCATCGGTGGGCTGGCCGCGGGCATCACCGACGCCGAGTCCGACCCCGACGTCCGCGCCGTGGTGCTGACCGGCACCGGCGACAAGGCGTTCTGCGCCGGCATGGACCTGAAGGCGCTGGCTGGCGTCGGGCCGACGGCGACGCCCGAGGAGATGGCCGTCCTCATGCGGCTGATGGACGGCCATGCGGCCGTGCCCGTCGTGGGGGCGGCCAACGCCTCGGCGTTCGGCGGCGGGCTCGAGCTGCTCCTGGGCTGCGATGTGATCATCGCCTCGGCCGAGGCGATGTTCGGCCTGCCCGAGGTGAAGCGGGGCCTCTTCGCCGGTGGCAGCGGCACGGCCATCGGCCAGCGGGTGCCGCTCGGCGTCGCCCTCGAGCTGACGCTGACCGGTGACCCGGTCACCGCGGCACGGGCCTACGAGGTCGGCCTCGTGAACGCTGTCGTGGCGCCGGACGAGGTGGTGCCGGCCGCCCTGGCCATGGCCGAGCGCATCGCCGCCAACGCGCCGCTGAGCCTCACCGCCTCCAAGGAGCTGGTGCGCCTGTACGCCACCGACCCGGCCAAGGCCGACGAGCGCCGGGGTCACTGGCGGACGGTCGTGTTCGGCAGCGACGACGCCAAGGAGGGAGCGACGGCGTTCGTCGAGAAGCGCGCCCCGGTCTGGCAGGGTCGCTGACGTGCGGGCTGCCGTCTGCCCCGAGCACGGGCCGCCCGAGGTCGTGCGCGTCGACGAGGTCGACGCGCCGGTGCTCGGTGCCGGGCAGGCGCGGGTCCGCGTCGGGGCGGCGTCGGTCAACTTCCCCGACGTCCTGCTCATCGCCGACCAGTACCAGCTCAGCGTGCCCCCGCCCTTCGTGCCCGGCAGCGAGTTCGCCGGCGTCGTCACCGAGGTCGCCGACGGGGTGACCGCGGTGGCCGTCGGCGACCAGGTCAGCGGCACCGTGCTGGTCGGCGCCTTCGCCGAGGAGGCGGTGGCGGCGGCCGGGTCGCTCGCGCGCATCCCGGCCGGCATCGACGTCCGCACCGCGGCCGCCTTCGGCGTGGCCCACCGCACCGCCTACCACGTGCTCCGTTCGGTGGCGGCCGTGCAGCCGGGGGAGGAGCTCGTCGTGCTCGGGGCCGGCGGCGGCGTCGGCCTGGCCGCCGTGCAGCTCGGCGCCGTCCTCGGCGCGACGGTGACCGCGGTGGCGTCGTCATCCGACAAGCTCGAGGTGGCGAAGGCGGGCGGGGCCACCCACCTCGTCGACCACCGGGCCGGCGACCTGCGCGCCGCCCTGCGCCAGCTCCTGCCCGACGGCGCCGACGTGGTCGTCGACCCGGTGGGCGGCGTCCTGGCCGAGCCGGCCCTCCGCTCGCTGCGCTACGGCGGTCGGTTCGTGACCGTGGGCTACGCCTCGGGGGAGATCCCCCGCATCCCGCTCAACCTCGTGCTGCTCAAGGGGATGGCGATCCTCGGCTTCCAGTTCCGCGACTTCGCCGAGCGGCGGCCCGACGAGCTCGGCCGCAACGAGGACGAGCTCATGGCGCTCCTCGCCGATGGGCGGGTCACCCCGCACGTCGGCGCCACGTTCCCGCTCGCCGACGTCGCCGCCGCCCTGCGGTACGTCGCAGATGGCAAGGCCATCGGAAAGGTCGTCGTCGATGTCTGCTGAGCGCACGAACGTCGTCCTCGGCGCCGGATCGGGGATGGGGGCGGCCGTGGCCGCCCGCCTCCTCGGCCGCGGCCCGCTGCTCCTGGCCGATCGCGACGGTGACCGCGTCGCCGAGGTCGCCGCCGGCCTGGGCTCGGGTGTCGCGTCGATGGCGTGCGACGTGACCGAGCAGGCCGACGTCGACGCCCTCGTCGCCGCCACCGGCCGGCTCGGCGCCCTCGTGCTGACCGCCGGGCTCTCGCCCTCGATGGCCTCGGGCCGACCGATCTGGGCCGTGAACCTGTTCGGCACGGATCGCGTCCTCCGGGCCTGCGAGCCGGTGCTCGGGGCCGGCTCCGTCGCCCTGTGCTTCTCGTCGATGTCGGCCCACATGCTGCCGCCGAGCGCCGAGGTCGAGGCCATCCTCGACGACCCGGCGTCGCCGTCGTTCCTCGACGACCTGGCGGCCATGGGCCTCGATCCCGACGACCCTCGGATGTCCTACGCCCTGTCGAAGCTCGCCGTCCTCCGCCTGGTCCGGCACCGGGCCAAGGCCTGGGGTGCGGTCGGGGCCCGGCTCCTCTCCCTCTCACCCGGGATCATCGACACCGGGATGGGCCGGCTCGAGGCGACGAACGAGCCGGCCATGGCGCAGATGGTCGAGGCCAGCGCCCTGGCCCGCGAGGGTCGGCCCGAGGAGCTGGCCGCGGTGGCTGCCTTCCTCGTCTCCGACGAGGCGTCGTTCATGACCGGCACCGACGTGCTGGTCGACGGCGGCGCCATCGCCGCCCTCCAGGGCTGAAGGGGAGCGATCGATGACGGATGGGAGGCAGCTCCGCGTCGTGCAGTGGGCGACGGGGAACATCGGGCGGCGCTCGCTGCGCCAGGTGATCGAGCACCCCGACCTCGAGCTGGTCGGGCTGTACGTGTACGCCGACGCCAAGGCCGGGTGCGACGCCGGTGAGCTGTGCGGCGTCGGCGAGGTGGGCGTGACGGCCACCCAGGACGTCGACGAGATCGTGGGCCTCGGGGCCGACTGCGTGCTCTACATGGGGGACCGGGTCGACGTCGACGTGCTGTGCCGCCTGCTGGCGTCGGGCGCCAACGTGGTGACGACCCGGGGCGAGTTCCACCGACCGGCCAGCATGGACCCGGACGTGCGGGCCCGCGTCGAGGCCGCCTGCCGCGAGGGCGCCACGTCGATCCACAGCACGGGGAGCAGTCCGGGCTTCATCACCGAGGCCCTCCCTCTCGTGCTGCTGTCGCTCCAGCGCCGGTTCGAGGGGTTGGTCATCGACGAGTTCGCCGACGTGTCGTCCCGGAACTCACCCGAGCTGCTGTTCGACGTCATGGGCTTCGGGAAGGATCCGGCGGCCTTCGACCAACGGCGGTGGGCTCACGGCACCGCGTCGTTCGGGCCGTCGCTCTCGGCCGTCGGCGACGCCATCGGGCTGCCGATCGACTCGGTCGACAGCACCGGCGAGGTGGCCGTGGCCCGACACGACGTCGCCATCGCGGCCGGCACCGTCCCGGCCGGCACGGTCGCCGCCCAGCGGATGGTCGTCACCGGGCGGCGGGGCGGCGAGCCGCTGCTCACGTTCCGGGCCAACTGGTACTGCGCCACCGACGTGGAGCCGGCTTGGGACCTGCGGGGCACGGGCTGGCGGGTGGTCGTCGACGGCGACACGCCGCTCGACGTGTCGATCGGGTTCCCGGTCGAGCCCGAGCGCTACGCCGACACGACGCCCAACTTCACGGCCAACCGGCCGGTGAACGCCATCCGGTACGTGGTCGCCGCCGAGCCCGGCATCCGGACCACGGCCGAGCTGCCCCAGGTGATCCCTACGCTCGGGGCCCGATGAGGCCGCTCCCCGAGCTCACCCCCGCCACCGAGTGGTTCTGGACGTCGGGCGCCGACGGCCACCTCCGCATCCAGCGCTGCACCGAGTGCGCCACGTTCGTGCACCCGCCCGTGCCGATCTGCCCGGCGTGCCGCAGCCGGGCGTGGGAGCCGACGGTCGTGTCGGGGCGGGCGACGGTCGCCGGGTTCACGGTCAACACCCAGCCCTGGCTGCCCGGCTTCGACCTCGACCCGCCCTACGCCATCGCTGTCGTCGCCCTCGAGGAGCAGGCCGACGTGCGGCTCACGACCAACGTCGTCGGGTGCGACCCGAGCGAGGTCCACGTCGGCCAGGAGGTGGCCGTCCGCTTCGAGCAGCACGACGACGTGTGGCTCCCCCTGTTCGCGCCCACCGGGGCCACGAACCCGAACCCGATCCCCGAGCCGGTGCGCGTGGCGCCGCGCCCGCCGCTCGGCAGCGACCGGTTCGAGCACAAGGCCGTGCTCTCGGGCATCGGCCGCTCGGCCATGGGACGCCGGCTGATGGTCGACCCGCTGTCCCTCACCGTCGACGCCTGCCTCCAGGCCGTGGCCGACGCCGGCCTCACGCTCGACGACATCGACGGCCTCTCGACCTACCCCGGCGCCGGTGCCATGGGCATGAGCGAGGGCGGCATCACCGCGGTCGAGGAGGCCCTGCGGCTGCACCCCACGTGGCACAACGGCGGCGGCGACCTCCCCGGGCCGGGCGGCTCGGTCATCGCCGCCATGCAGGCCGTGGCCAACGGGCTGTGCCGCCACGTCCTGTGCTTCCGCACCGTGTGGGAGGCGACCTACGCCGCCCTCGGCCTCCGCGGTGGCGGGGGCGGGCGGGCCTCGGGGTGGATGGCCTGGCGGTCGCCGTACGGCGCCATGTCGGCCGCCAACTGGATCGGCATGAACGCCAACCAGTACCTCACCCGCTACGGCGCCACCCGCGAGATGCTCGGCTACATCGCCCTCAACGGCCGGGCCAACGCGGCCCGCAACCCGGCGGCGATCTACCGCGACCCCATGACGATGGACGACTACCTGTCGGCCCGCCCGATCACCACCCCGTTCGGCCTCTACGACTGCGACGTGCCGTGCGACGCGTCGATCGCCGTGATCGTGTCCGACGCGTCGGTCGCCGCCGACCTGCCCAAGCCGGCGATCCGGGTCGAGGCCGTCGGCACCCAGATCCTCGAGCGGGTGTCGTGGGACCAGGGGACGCTCACCCACGAGCCCCAGGTCCTCGGGCCGGCCGCCCACGTCTGGACCCGCACGAGCCTCCGCCCGGCTGACATCGACGTGGCGTTCCTCTACGACGGCTTCACGTTCAACGCCATCTCCTGGCTCGAGGGGCTCGGGTTCTGCGGCTTCGGCGAGGCCCAGGACTGGCTCGACGAAGGCCGCCGCATCGCCCTCGACGGCGAGCTCCCCGTGAACCCGCACGGCGGCCAGCTCTCCGAGGGGCGCACCCACGGCTTCGGGTTCATCTACGAGGCGGTGGCCCAGCTCCGCCACGAGGCCGACGCGCGGCAGGTCGTCGGCGCGTCGACCGCGGTCGTGACGTCGGGCGGTGGCACTCCCTCGGGCGTGCTCCTCCTGCAGCGCGACGGGGTCTGAGCCTCCGCAGGCCGACCACTACATTGCCGGCGATGCCGACCGCTCCGGCCGACGGTGGCAAGCCGATCGGGCCTCGATCACGCAAGGGCACGCAGACGCGCGCCCGGCTGCTCGACGCCGCCAAGCAGGTCTTCGAGGAGGACGGGTTCCTCGAGGCGCGGATCACCGACATCGCCGACCGGGCCGGCCTCTCCCACGGCTCCTTCTACCACTACTTCGAATCGAAGGAAGAGGTCTTCCGCGAGGTCGCCGAGGCCCAGGAGGAGCGGCTCACCGGCCACGCCGTGGTCGACAGCGGGCTGCTCGACGCATCCACCGGCACCACCGTGTGGGACCGGCTGCGAGCGTCGAACCACCGCTACCTCGAGGAGTACCGCGACGAGGCGCGCATCATGGGCGTCATCGAGCAGGTCTCCCGGTACGACCCCCACGTGCAGTCGGCCCGGGCCGCCCGGCAGGAGCACTACCTCGCCAAGGCCGAGGACTCGATCGCGCGGCTCCAGCACCTCGGGCGGGCCGATCCCGAGCTGCACCCGCGCCTCGCGGCCCAGGCGCTCAGCGCCATGGTCGGCCGCTTCGCCGAGCTGTGGCTGGTGCAGGGTGGGCTCGACTGCTCGTTCGACGAGGGCGTCGACGTCGTGACGAGGTTGTGCATCAACGCCCTGGGGCTCCAGGACGAGGCCGGGGTCAGGCCGGCGCGACCCGCAGGAGCGGTTCCGCGACGGCTCCGGGCTCGGTGATCAGCCGACCAGCTCGCGCAGGGTGCGGAGCGTCCCGGCCGGGTCGGGCCCGACCGGCGTGACGTTGAGCGTGGTGACGCCCGCGGCCCGGTAGGCGGCGAGCCGGTCGGCCACGAACGCCTCGTCGCCGCAGAGCGAGCCGAGCTCGAGCATCTCGGCCGGCACCAGGGCGGCCGCCTCGTCCTTCTTGCCCGACAGGTAGAGGTCCTGGATCTCGTCGGCCTCGCGCTCGTAGCCGTACGCCCGGCACACGTCGTTGTAGAAGTTCTTGCCCTTGGCCCCCATGCCGCCGATGTAGAGCGCCAGGCTCGGCCGCATCTTCTCCCGGGCCTTGGCCGCCTCGGCGTGGGGGCCGATGGCGACCAGGCCACCGGCGACGACGTCGAGCGGTGGCAGGTCGGGCGAGCGCCGGGCCCGGCCGGCTTCGAGGGGCTGGCCCCACACCTTGGAGGCGAGGTCGGGCACGAACATGAACGGGATCCAGCCGTCGGCCTTGGCCGCGGTGAGCTCGACGCTCTTGGCGCCGAGGGCGGCGATGTGGATCGGGATGTCGGCCCGCACCGGGTGGTTGATCAGCTTGAGCGGCTTGCCCAGCCCCGTGCCCTCGCCCGCGGGCAGCGGCAGGTGGAAGACCGTGCCGTCGTGGACGAGGGGCTCGCGCCTCCAGGCCATCCGGCAGATGTCGACGATCTCGCCGATGCGGGCGATGGGCGTGTCGTAGGGGACGCCGTGGAACCCCTCGACCACCTGCGGGCCGGACGCGCCGAGGCCGAGGGTGAAGCGCCCGCCGGACAGGGCGTCGAGGCCGGCCGCGGTCTGGGCCAGCGCCGCCGGCGTGCGGCTGTAGGTGTTGAGGATGCCGGAGCCGAGGCCGATGCGGTCGGTCGTGGCGGCGAGGTAGCCGAGCAGGCTCACGGCGTCGAAGCCGTAGGCCTCGGCGACCCAGACCAGGTCGACGCCGGCCTGCTCCAGCTCGACGGCCCGTGCCGCGGTGGCCCGGACGTCGCCGGCGTAGTCGAGCCCCGTGCTGATCCGCATCACAGGAACGACTCCTCGAAGAGGTGGAGGTGCTGCCAGGCCAGCTCGGGCGGGATGCCGCCGACCATCGGGTGGAACATGGCGAAGGCGAAGTCCATGGTCTCGAGCTCCTTGCCGTACTCGTCGGGCGTGAGGATGCGGTACTGCCCCAGGGCACGCAGGGCGTCGAGGTCGGTCACCTCGTGGTAGGTCGCCGTGACGTCTGCGGCGCCTTGGAGGGCGCCATAGGCGTTCGACTCGTGCATGAAGTGCGGGCCGAGCACCGGCCACATGGCCTCGGGGTCCTCGGCCAGGATCACCACGTCGCCGAAGCCCGACATGACCGGGCCGGGGTCGGCCTTGCCGAGCTGCTGGCACTCGTCGCGGTAGAACTCCCAGCACGCTGGCTCGGACGGCATGAAGCCGTCGGCGATGCGGGCCGCCCGGCGGGCGGCGGCTTCGCTGGTGCCGCCGAGCACGAGCTTCGGGCCGCCGGGCTGGGCCGGGGCCGGCGTCACCCGCACGGTGCGGCCCCGGAACTCGAACGGCTCGCCGGTCCACGCCGCCCGCAGCGTGGTGATGGCCTCGGTCACGCGGGCCGGGCGCTCCTTCAGGGCGACGCCGAACATGTCGAACTCGTCGCCCACGTAGCCGCCGGCGATGGTGAGGTCGAGGCGGCCCTGGCTCAGCAGGTCGACCACGGCGGCGTCCTCGGCCAGGCGGAGCGGGTCGTGGAGCGGGGCGATCAGGGCGTTGATCCCGATGCGGGCGCTCGTCGTCCGGGCCGCGATGGCGGCGGCCATGACCAGCGGGCTGGGCAGGTAGCCGTCGTCGGCGCCGTGGTGCTCGGACAGCCCGAGGAACAGCGCGCCCCGCTGGTCGGCCCAGGCGCACATGTCGAGCAGCGCCTGGTAGCGCTCGGCCATGGTGACGCCCGCGAAGTCGGGGTTGCGGAGGTCGAAGCGGAGCCCGAAGAGCATTGGCGCGACCCTAGTTCCGACGCCGGTGTCGGTATCGTACCGAGACCAACTTCGGCGGGAGGGTCAGCGGCCCATCGTCGTCATCGCTCTGGCGTGGCCCGCCCCGGCGGTCGTGCGGCGAGGTCGCTGGCCACCGTGGCCGTCTCGGGCACGGACGCGAGGGCGTCGACCAGGGCGGCGTGGACGGCGTCGAACATCGGGCCGGTGTGGGACGGCGCCCAGCTGCACCCGAGCAGCTCGAGGTCGGCGGGCGTGAGGGACGCCAGCGCCTGCCACTCCTTGAGGATGGCGACGAGCTGGTCGGTGTCGACGGCGGAGGACCACTGGAACACCGAGGCGTCGCGAGCGGCGTCGCTCCAGAGGACGAGCAACGTCTCGATGAGCTCCAGGATGGGCCGGCGCAGGTACACCGACACCTGGTGGCGGTGACGAGCGGCGGCCGCGACGATCTTGCTGCTGTTGGCGCACCACTCGAGTGCGACGACCGCCGGCACGGGGCCGATGTCGACCTGCGTCCTCTCGCCCACCCGCATCAGTATCGTGCCGGGACCAACGTCGGGGGAGGGTCCATGCGCGCCGCGGTCCTGGACGGGCAGCACCGGTTCGAGGTGGTCGAGCTCGACGACCCGACGCCCGGCGCCGGGGAGCTGGTGCTCCGCGTGCGGTCGTGCGGGATCTGCGGCTCCGACCTGCACATGTACGAGGCCATGCCGCCCGGTGCCGTGCTCGGCCACGAGTTCTGCGGCGAGGTCGTCGCCATCGGCGCCGGCGTGGAGGGGTGGCGGGAGGGCCAGCTGGCCGCGGCGATGCCGCTCCGGGCGTGCGGTCGCTGCCGCTGGTGCCTCACCGGCGACGTCGCCCACTGCGAGCGGGTCGACTACCTCGGCGTCGGTGGCCGCCCGGGTGGCTTCGCCGAGCTCGTCCGGGTCGATCCGGCCACGACGTTCGCGCTGCCCTCGGCCGTCGGCGAGCTGGCTGCCCTGGTCGAGCCGCTCGCCGTCGGCCTGCACACCGTCGTCACGGCCCGGCTCCAGCCGGGTGACCGGGCGCTCGTGATCGGTGCCGGCCCGGTCGGCACCGCGGTGGCCCTCTGGGCCCGCCGGCTCGGGGCCGCCGAGGTCGTCGTCAGCGATCCCGTCGCCCACCGGCGTGAGGGGGCCGCGGCGTTCGGCGCCACCGGCGTCCACGACCCGACGGCCGACGCACCGCCGCGCGGCTTCGATGTGGTGTTCGAGTGCGTCGGGCTCCCGGGGCTGATCCAGGCGGCGCTCGACGCCGTCGTCGTGCACGGCCGCGTCGTCGTGGCCGGTGTGTGCCTCCAACCCGACCAGATCGTGCCGCTGACCGGGATCATGAAGGAGGCGGAGGTCCGCTTCGCCGTCTACTACCGCCGCGACGAGTTCGCCACGGCGGCGTCGCTCCTCGGCACCGGCGAGATCGATCCGGCGCCGTTCGTGACCGGCCGCGTCGGGCTCGACGGCGTGGACGACGCCTTCACCCGGCTGGTGTCCACCACCACCGAGCGGAAGATCGTGGTCCTGCCCGGCGCCTGATCGGGAATGGATCCCGTTGGCCTCCGGTTTCCAGTACTGATAGTTTCGTATTGGACACGAGGAGGTCGTGATGACATCGCTGACGTTGGCCACCACCGAGCTCGGCACCACGGGCCTGGAGATCACCCGCATCGGCTTCGGTGCCTGGGCCATCGGTGGCTCCGGCTGGGAGTTCGGCTGGGGCGACCAGGACGACGACGAGTCGATCGCCGCCATCGACCGGGCCCTCGAGCTCGGCGTGAACTGGATCGACACCGCCGCCGTCTACGGGATGGGGCACTCGGAGGAGGTCGTCCGCCGGGCCCTCGCCGGTCGGGCGGAGCGCCCGTACGTGTTCACCAAGGCGTCGCTGCTCGACGGCGGGGGCGGGCGGGTGGTGCACAGCCTGAAGCGCGACTCGATCCGGCGCGAGGTCGAGGCCAGCCTCGAGCGGCTCGGCGTGGACGCCATCGACCTCTACCAGATCCACTGGCCCGACCCCGAGCCCGACATCGAGGAGGGCTGGGCCACGTTCGCCGAGCTCCGGGCCGAGGGGCTCGTGCGGCACATCGGCGTGTCGAACTTCGACGTCGAGCAGCTCCGGCGGATCCAGCAGATCGCCCCGGTGGAGACCCTCCAGCCGCAGTACTCGCTCGTCGACCGCGGGGTCGAGGACGACGTCCTGCCGTTCGCCGAGGCCAGTGGCATCGGCGTCATCGCCTACTCGCCCATGGGCTCCGGCCTCCTCACCGGCGCCATGACCCGCGATCGGATCGCCCACCTCCCCGACGATGACTGGCGCCGGCGGGACGAGCGCTTCGGTGAGCCCCAGCTCACCCGCAACCTCGCCCTCGTCGATCGGCTGCGCGTGGTCGCCGAGCGGCACGGCACGACGCCGGGTTCCGTGGCGGTTGCCTGGACGTTGCTGAACCCGGCCGTCGACGGCGCCATCGTCGGCTTCCGCCGGCCCGACCAGGTCGACCCCATCGTCGTCGCCGCGTCGCTGGGCCTCACCGACGACGACGTCGCCACCATCGCCGGTCCGCGGTGACCGATGCGCCCCGGCGCGGCCGTCCTCGCAGCGAGCAGTCCCGCGTCGCCACCCTCGATGCCACGGCCGAGCTGCTGCTCGCCCACGGGCTGGGCGGGGTGAGCGTGGACGCCATCGCCGAGCGGGCCGGGGTGAGCAAGGCGACGATCTACCGGTGGTGGCCGACGAAGGAGCTGCTCGCCCTCGACGCCCTGTACCGCTCGTGGGCCAGCGTCGAGCCCGAGCAGCCCGACACGGGGTCGCTGCGCGGCGACCTGGTCGAGCTCCTCGTGCCGTGGGCGGCGCGGTTGCGAGGTGGGTCCTACGGCGAGCTGATCGCCGCCTTCGTCATCGAGGCGCATCGCGACGCGGCCTTCGCCGAGGCCTACCACGCCCGGTTCGTGCACCCTCGTCGCGAGCTGGGCCGGGCCGCGTTCGCCCGGGCCGAGGCCCGGGGCGAGGTCCCCGACCGGATCAAGGTCGAGGTCGCCCTCGACCTCCTCTACGGGCCCGTCTACCACCGGCTCCTGCACCGGCATGCCCCGTTGGACGACGACTTCGTGGTCGACGTCATCGACGGCGTGCTGGGGGGTGTGGTGGCGCTCCGGTGAGCGATCGCTGGGGCCCACCGGTCGACGTGGTCGTCGGGACGCTCGACCGGGCGTGGTCCATCACCTCGGTGAGCGCCAGCGTGGAGGACGTGCTCGGGTTCCCGGCCGACGAGGTGGTCGGCCGGCGGTTCCTCGGGTTGGTGGCCGAGGGCGACGTGCCGTCGGTGGTCGACGCCGACCGGGAGGCGGGCGTCCGGCGGTGGGCGTCGGTGGACGTCGACGTCCGGGACGGCGAGGGCGACTGGATCAGCTTGCGGTGCACCCTGCTGTCGGTGGCCGGCTCGGGGGAGCGGACCTTCGTGCTCCTGCCCCGCCGTGACCCGGCCGCGGCGCGGAGCGCTCGGCTGGAGGAGCACCTGTGGCGGATCGGGGTGGAGATCGAGGCCAGCGGCGTCCTCCACCAGGCCGGGCTGGCACCCGATCCCAGCCGGCACCCCCAGCTCCGGCGCCTGACGGGCCGGCAGTGGGAGGTGCTCCGGCGGCTCTTGCGAGGCGACCGCGTGCCCGTCATCGCGCGTGATCTGTTCCTCAGCCCGAGCACCGTCAGGAACCACCTCGCGGCGATCTTCCAGCTCTTCGGCGTGCACTCGCAGACCGAGCTCCTGGCCCACTTCGCCCCGGCGCGGCCGGGTGCGCTGGCCCGCTGACCCGTGGGCGGTCGTACGGGCTCAGGTCCCGGCGTCGGAGGTGCTCGTCCGCGCTCGCAGCTCGGCGACGGTGACGGGGAGCGCAGCCTCGAGCTCGGTGAGCGCCTGGCGGGCGACGTCGAGCTGGCCCGCCTTCGCCGCGTCCTCCATCGTGGCGCAGGCGCCGAGGATGCCCTTGGCCCCGAAGACGCCGGCCGCGCCGCGGATGCGGTGAGCGGCGGCGCCGAGGCGCAGAAGGTTGCCATCGGCGGCCGCCTGTCGGAGCTCGTCGAGCTGCACCTCGGAGTCGGCGGCGAAGGTCTCGATGAGGTCGGCGACGACATCGGGTCCGGCGGCCGCGGTCAGCGCGGCGATGGGGTCCTCGTCCTCGACGGGCTCGGTGGGCTGGCTCGTCATGCGACTGAGGACCTCCTGGAGCGCAGCGGCATGGAGCGGCTTGGCGACGTGGTCGTCCATCCCGGCGTCCAGGCACTGCTGCCGGTCGGCTTCGGTGGCGGAGGACGTGAGGGCGATGATCGGGAGCCGTCGGCCGCCCTGCTCGGCGGCGCGGATCTGGCGGGTGGCCTCGAAGCCGTCGAGCACCGGCATCTGGCAATCCATGAGCACGGCGTCGTAGTGGTTGCGCTCGACGGCGGCGACGGCCTGGGCGCCGTCGGCCGCGACGTCGACGTGGTAGCCGAGGCGCTCGAGGGTCAGGACGGCGACCTTCTGGTTCACCGGGTTGTCCTCGGCGAGCAGGATCCGGATCTCCGACATGGCCTGGTGCTCCCTGACGACGTGGCGGGTGACGAGCTCGGCCGGGCGGTCGTCGCCGGCCATGACGAGCCGCATGACCTGGGCCAGGTCGTTCCGGCGGATGGGCTTGGACAGGTAGCCGTCGATCCCGGCCTCGCGACCGAGCCGGGCGTCGCCCTGCTGGGCGGACGAGGTCAGCAGGACGATCCGGGGCGACGAGCCGTGCGTGGCCCGGATGGCACGGGTGACGCCGAGGCCGTCGAGCTCCGGCATGTTCAGGTCGAGGAGCACCAGCTCGGCCGGCCGGCCCGCCTCGGCCATGACGGTGAGGGTGGTGAGGGCGTCGGCGCCCCCGGTCGCCAGCGTGACGTCCATCCCCCACGCCGCCAGCATCCGCTGGAGCAGGGTGCGGCCGACCTCGTTGTCGTCGACGACCAGGATCCGCGTCCCGGTCGCCACGTCGCCGGGCGCGGGCCCCTCCTCGGTGTCGGTCTCGCTCACGAGCATGGGGACGGTGAACCAGAACGTGCTGCCGCTGCCCTCCTCGCTGGTGAACCCGATGTCACCGCCCATGAGCTCGACGAGGCGCTGGCTGATGGTCAGGCCGAGGCCGGAGCCACCGAAGCGGCGGGTGGTGGAGGAGTCGGCCTGGGTGAAGGCCTCGAACAGGTGCACCTGCGCCGCCTGGGGCACGCCGATGCCGGTGTCGGAGACGGCGATGCGGGCCAGCAACCTCCCGTCGCCGAGCTCGTCGGCGCTGACCCGGATCACGACCTCGCCCGCCTCGGTGAACTTGACCGCGTTGCCGGCCAGGTTCGAGAGGATCTGGCGGATCCGGGTCGGGTCGGCGAGCACCCGGGCCGGGACGTCGGCCTCGACGGCGCAGAACAGCTCGAGCCCCTTGGTGTCGGCCGAGGCCGCGAGCAGCCGGCTGACGTCCTCGACCAGGCCGCGGAGGTCGAACTCGACCGTCTCGACATCGAGCTTGCCGGCCTCGATCCGGGAGAAGTCGAGGATGTCGTTGATGATCGTCAGGAGGGCCTCGCCCGACCGGTGCGAGGTCTCGGCGAGGTCGCGCTGGTCCTCGGTGAGGTCGGTGTCGAGGAGCAGGGTCGTCATGCCCAGGACCCCGTTGAGCGGGGTGCGGATCTCGTGGCTCATGTTGGCGAGGAACTCGGACTTCATCCGGGAGGCCTCGACCGCGTCGCTGTGGGCGTCGCGCCAGCCCTGCTCGGCTCGGAGGCGCCGTCGCTCGGACCGGACGACGATCGCCACGACGATCGCGAGCCCGACGAGGAGGACGAGCACGACGGCGAGGACCGTGCTGCGGACGTGGCGCACGCCGGCCAGCGCGGCGTGCTCCGGCGTCTCGGCCAGGACCCGCCACCCGAGGGTGGGGATGGCGGCGTAGGCGCTCAGGACCTTGCGGCCGTCGACGGTGCGGCTGCCCAGGCCGTCGCGGCCGGCGGCCAGGCCGGCACCGATCGAGCCGCCGAGGTGCTCGACGTGGCTGGTGGCACCGGCGGGGGTGCTGAGCACGGTGCCGGCCCGGTCGACGATGGTCAGCTCGACGTGCTGGGCCTTGGCGATGCTCTGGGTGTAGGTGTGCACGCCGCTGAGGTCGAACACGATGCCGAACACGCCGACCGGCTCGGCACCTGGCGTGCCGACGAGGCTGGTGCCGGCGATGGCGAGGGAGTGGCCGCCGCTGGGGGCGTAGGCGTCGGAGAGGGTCGTCGAGGTGGTGCTCCGCGTCGCCCGGGCCCAGGCCCGCACCGTGGCCGCGTCGAGCGCGCCGTCCGGGGTGGCGGCGAGCACCTCGCCGTCGACGTTCGTGGCGAAGACGGCGATGATGCTGGCGTTCAGGCTCGTGGCTCGGAGCTGGCTCGCGAGGCTGGCGTCGTCCCCGGCGGCCGCGGCCCGCACCGCCTCGACGAACGGGGCGCGGGCCGCCGCGGTCTGCACGGACGCGACGGCGCGGGAGAACGTGTCGTCGAGGATCTGCCCGCTGGCCTCGGCCGTGGTCCGCATGCGGGCGTGCACCTCGTCGCGCACGGCGTTCTCGGCCACGTTGGTCACCGAGAGGCCGAGGGCGATGATCGGCACCGCGCCCAAGACGGTGGCGACGAGGGCGGCGGCGACGATGCGGCGGCGTCGGTTCACGGTAGGACCCTCATGTCTCGTTGGGCGAGGACGGTGCCGAACAGGTCACCGAGGTGAGCGGCCACGTCGCTCTTGGCGACGAAGGCGTTGGCCAGCCCGGCGACCAGGTCGGCACCGACCCGGACGTCGGCCACGGCGGACAGCACGACGATGTATGCGTCGGGGAGGCGGCGGCGCAGCTCGGGCAGCGCCTCCTCGCCCCGCATGACGGGCATCGAGAGGTCGAGCACGATGATGTCGGGCTGCTCGGTGGCGGCCAGCTCGAGCCCCTCCCGACCGTCGCTGGCCTGCCCCACCATCTGGATGCCGGCCTGGCGGGCCATGCCGGAGACCAGCATGCGGACCACCGGGTCGTCGTCCACGACGATGGCCCGGACCCCGCTCGGCGCCGGGGTGGCGGCAACGATCGGCGGCGGGCCGGGCTGGCCGAAGAGGTAGCCCTGGGCCCAGCCGATCCCGGCGACGCGCACGGCCTGGAGCTCGCCGATCTCCTCCACGCCCTCGGCCACGACCCGGGCGCCGATGCTGGCGGCGAAGTCGGCCACGGCGGCGGCGAGGGCGCGCCGGGCCGGGTCGTCGTCGATGCCGGTCACCATGGTCCGGTCCAGCTTGATGACGTCGGGCCGCAGCTCGAGGATGTGCTTGAGGCTGGCGAAGCCGGAGCCGGCGTCGTCGACGGCGAGGCGGATGCCGACGCTGCGGAGGTGGGCGATGGCCTCGCGGAGGTCCTCGTAGCCGGTGACCTCGACGTGCTCGGTGAGCTCGACGACGATCCGGGTGGACGGGAAGGTCGGATCGTTGACGATGGCCAGCAGCTCGTTCGACAGGAACGAGGTGGGCGACAGGTTGACCGCGAGGTAGCCCTCGGGCAGGTTCGGGAGCTGGGCGACGGCGAGGCGCAGGGCGGTGAGCTCGAGCTCGACGCCGAGCCCGACCTCGCTCGCTTCGGCGAACCACTTGTCGGGCGCCCGGTTCGGCGGGCCGGTGAACCGGGCGAGGGCCTCGACGCCGGCCATCGAGCCGTCCATGGCGATGATCGGCTGGAAGACCATGCGCAGCCGGCCTTCGGGGTCGGCCACGGCGGCGGCGATGCGGGCCCGCTTCTCGCGGAAGGCGTCACGGGCGGCGGCGTCGGCCTGGGCGTCGAGCACCCGGCGGGTGACGTCGCGGGTGGCGCCGCGGAAGCCGCTGAGCCGGCCGTCGTCGTCGAGGATCGGCACGCCGTTGCTCTCGAGCCAGCGGTCGGAGCCGTCGCGGTGCCGGTAGCGGACCACGCGCTCGGACCAGGGGTCGCCGCGCAGGGTGACGGCCCGGCGGTCGGCGAGCACGGCCTCTCGGTCCTCGACCGGGATGAACGCCGGCATGGTGCGACCGATGATGTCGCCGATGGCGTAGCCGAGCAGGTGCTCGACCGCGGCGTTCGAGGAGAGGAACGTGCCGTCGGGGTCGACCGACCAGAACCACTCGTTGGTGGTCTCGAGGAGCTGTGCCTCCCGCTGCTGGGCCGAGCGGGCCTCGACGCCGAGGCCGCGCGCCACCCGCAGGCTCTGCCAGAGGCCGCCGGCCATCACGCCGGCGGTCAGGACCAGGGCCAGCCCGAGCCAGTCGGAGAACGCCATGCCGTCGTTCCGGACGAGCACCTCGTAGGCCCGGCCGCCGGCGGTGGCGACCAGGATCAGCAGGTGCACGCCGGCCACGGCGACGAGCAGCCGCCACCCGCGCGCCTCCACCTGCAGCCGCTCGACGGCGCCACCGTCGGCCCGGTGCTCCACCCCTCGTCCTTCCACTGCGTTTTCCCCTGGCCCTATGCCGCGCGACCGGCCGAAGGAGGCCGGAAGGCGCGCAACGAGCGGACTGCGAATACAGAGCGGGATCCCACAGCTCTGATACGTCGAGTCGGGAATGCGTGGAAAATCCCATTGCCGAACGGTCGGGTCACAGCGACCATGTCGAGGTTGCTCATGACCAGCTCGTCACGATCCGGCCGGTGCCACGTGCAGGCGCCCGGCGCCCGTCGCCTTGGCCGACGCCATCATGCGCGCCGCCGTCTCGGACGAGTCGGCCGGTGCCGCGCCCTCGACGTGCAGGGCGGCGCCGACGCTGAGGGTGCCAGCCGATCCGGACGCTTCTCGACCGCTGGTGACGCGGCGCACGACGACGTCGATCGGGGCCCGGAGCTGGCGCAGCACGAGCAGGAAGGCGTCCTCGCCCGACCGGGCCACCACGTCGCCCGGTCGGATCGCGTTGCGCAGGTGCAGGCCGAGCTGGCCCTGGGCCAGGTTGGCCGCCGCCGGGTCGCGCCGGCGCAGCTCGGCGATGCCGTCGAGCTCGCACACCACGATGCCGTCGCCGGGACGGACCGAGGCGAGGGCAGCAGCGCCCCGGCGGTGGTCGCCCACCCCGTACACCGGGTCGACCGCGCCTTCCTGGACGACGCCGCCGAAGCGCTCGAACACCGAGCCCGACAGGTGGGCGAAGACGTGCAGGGCGTCGATGACGACCGGCGTCGGCCGCGGCGCCTGGTGCACCTCGACGGCGCCGAGCACCACGGCGTCGTCGAGCACCGGCACGGCGACGATCCCGTCGTCGCCGACCTCGAGGTTGCCGTGCCGCACCACCTCCTCGACCAGCGGGGCGATCTCGAGCTGCTCGCGGGTGGCCAGGGCGCGGGGCCCGATGCCGGCGACGGCGAGGATGCGACCGGGTCCGGCGAGGTAGAGGATGGCGCTGCGCCCGTCGGCCAGCAGCATGGCCTCCTGGCAGATGAGCTGCCTCGTCTCGCTGGAGTCGCCCAGGGCCCGGAGGCGCGACGCGGTCCGGGCGAGCACGGTCAGGAGCTCGGCGGCGTCGGGCCCGCGCTGGTGCCGCTTCACGGCCGTTCCAGCCGATTCGGCACCTCGGCGCCAGTCACGCACATCCCCCCGTTGCCGGACATCGCCGCAGCCCCATCGTCCTGCAGGATGTGCAAGTTGTCAATGACTGTCAGAAGGGGCCCGTCCGCGTGACGGGCCGCCGGGAGGCGAACAAGCGCCGGACCCGCGAGACGCTGGAGCGGGCCGCCTTCGACCTCTTCCTCGAGCAGGGCTACGACCAGACGTCGGTGACCGAGCTGGCGGCCGCGGCCGACGTGGCCGAGCGGACGTTCTTCCGGTACTTCGCCACCAAGGACGACGTCGTGTTCGCCAAGCTCGACGAGGACATCGACGACTTCCTCCGGCACCTGGGGGCGGAGCTGCGATCGGACGCGCCGTCGTGGGCTGACATCGCCCGTGGCGTCGAGGCCTTCTGCCGCCACTACGAGCCCGAGAAGGCTGTCACCCAGCGCCGCTCCCAGCTCGTGATGCAGACGCCCTTCCTCGCCGAGCGGGCCCACGTCGGGCAGGCGAAGTGGCGCCAAGCCATGACGACGCTCCTCGCCGAGCGCTACGGCCGCCCGACCTTCGACATCGACGTCCAGTTGCTCGCCGGTGCGGCCAGCGCCGTGCTGATCGCCGCCTTCGGCCACTGGGTCCGCAGCGACGAGGAGCTGCACACGCTCGCCCGGAGTGCTGGCGACCGCATCGTCGGGCTGCTCGAGGGGGAGCGCTGACACCGACATCATCGGGGGAGGGTCTCCGAGGCGGTCCGCTGGGCGAAGTCGACGATGCGGTCGGGCTCGTCGTCCTCGGTGACGGGCACCAGCAGCACGCCGGGGAAGAGCTCGCGGGCGAGGGTGACCGCGTTCACCCCGACGCGGCTGGGCTCGCCGCCGCCGACGACGACGACATCGGGGTACGGCCCGCCGGTGCGGGCATCCGAGATGTCTCGCAGCGTGCCGACGAGGTGGACGAGCGGGTGGGCACGCGCGGCATCGACGAGGCGCTCCCGCAACTCGCGGTTGCGTGAGGCGATCAGCACCCGGACCTCACGGCCGAGCGGTTCGGTCGGCTCGAGTCTGGACGTGGCGCCAGTTGTAACGCTGGTGGTTCGCCGCGGGAATGGCCGGACCGTCACGTCGGACTGGGTGACTCGTCACTGGGATCGCCGCGGAGGAGGGCGAGCAGCTCCTCTTGGGAGTGCACCCCGAACTTCCGGTAGACGGCGGTCAGGTGGTTGCGCACGGTGTTGGTGCTGATGAACAGCTTCGACGCGATCGTTCCGACCCGCTCGCCGCGGGCGAGGCGGATGACGATCTCCTGCTGGCGCTCGGGGAGGTTGCGCACGGCCGGGACCTCGAGGACGTCGCTGCTCCTCGCGTCGACCGCTGCCCCGACGTGCTGGAGCTCGCTGGCGATGCGCCGAAGGGCCCCGGCGAGCTCGTGCACGGGGCGGTGCACGGGCGCGAGGGTCACGCACCAGTCGCCGTCGGCGTCGCGGGTGACCTCGACCTCGACGGCGATCGGCCCACCACCCGAGAGCAGCCGGAGCCGGGTCGAGCTGTCGACGTGGGTGGTCGCGCCGGCGAAGGCGAACAGCAGGCGCACGAGGTCGTCCCGATGGGTGACCGCGCCGAGGTCCACGCCTTCGTCCAGCACGTCGCCGAACGGCCCGGTGTCGCCGATGAGCTCGCCGACGCGCCAGTCCGGGTCGAGCGTGGCGGTGACGCTGGGGCCGGTGAGGCCCGTCGTCGCCCAACCGAGGGCGTCGGCCGAGAACCCGGCGAGGGGGTCGGCCGACGGGTGGGCCAGGTCCCGGGCCACGAAGATGCCATGGCTCTCGCCGTCGGTCCGGATGACCCGTCCCCGCACGGTGACGTCCACCGTGGACCCGTCGCTCCGGTGCCACGTGCGCCGCCGGGTCTCGGTGCCGTCGACGGCCCCAGAGCTCGCCGCGTGCATGATCGCCACCGTGGCGGGCTGCTCGTCCGGCGCGAGCACGTCGGACCCGGAGGTGCTGCCGGGGCCGACGAGCTGGCGCGCCAGGGGCGACAGCTCGACGTACCGGCTCGAGGGGAGCTCGATGAGGCCGACGGCTGCGGTCGCCCGTCGCACCGCCCGGCGCCAGGGCGCGAGCTGGGCGGCCGTCACGGCCGGCCGCCGGGGCTTGTTGCCGTCATGGTTCGAGCAAGGGTTGAAGACTGCACAGGCGCAACCTACGAGCGGTGGGCACGGGTCCCGGACGTCGCGTCAGCGTCGCGCCCGGCCGGGGCCGTGTCTCCACCACCAGCACCAGCCCGCCGGTCGTGGTGGCGGGCATGCCGCCCTCCTGCTAGCTGCACCATGGCCTGGTGCGGTGGGCCTAGCCTCGGGCGGGATCGACCGGGAGCGTCGCCAGCAGCGACGTGCCCTCGCCCGGAGGGCTCACCACCTTCAGCGACCCGCCGAGGGCCTCGACGCGGTCGCGCAGCCCCGTCAGGCCCGACCCTCGCCCGGCGTCGGCGCCCCCGATGCCGTCGTCCCGCACGGCGACCCGCACTACGGAGCGCACGACGTCGACCTCGACGTGGACCCCGGATGCGTCGGCGTGCTTCGTCGCATTCGTGATCGCCTCGGACACGACGTAGTACACGGCCACCTCGACCTGGTCGGGCAGCCGCTGGTCCCCACCGACCTCGACCTCGACCTCGACTGGCACCGACGACCGACGGGCGAGGGCACGGAGCGCGGGACCCAGGCCCCCGCGCGAGAGGACGGCGGGGTGGATCCCCCGTGACACCTCTTGGAGCGCCGTCACCGCCTCGGCGAGCGTGTTCGAGGCGCGGCCCAACTGCGCCTCCAGCTCGGTGAGCCCGGCCGGCACCGCCGCCTCGGCGGCGCGGAGCTCGAGCCCGAGCGACACGAGCCGCTGCTGCGCGCCGTCGTGGAGGTCTCGCTCGATGCCGCGGCGGGCGGCGTCGTCGGCGGCCACCACGCGGGCGCGCGAGGCGGCGAGCTCGGTCCGGCTGTTGGCGATGGCGATCGCCGTCGCGACCAGCTCGGTGAACTCCGCCATCTGCTGCTCGGCATCGGGCGGCGCGCCGAGCCGCTCGATCCAACCGGCGACCACGACGCCCCAGACGTCGCCCTCGACGATGACCGGAGCGCCGACGACGCTGCACGTCCCGAGCTGACCGGCCGGTGCCGGCGGGCCCTCGGTGCCGTCGAACCGGGCCGCGCGGCGGCCGTCCAGCACGGCGATGGCGACGGCCCGGTGTTCGGGGGCGCCGGTGCTGCCGACCGCGATCGGCGCACCTCGCCGGCAGGTCGCGGCGATGACGCGGGCCGAGGCGCCGCGCTCGTAGCGCAACAGGCAGGTGGTGTCGGCGCCGAGGAGGTCGGCCACCTCGGTGGCGACCGCGCCGAAGACCTCGGTCGGCGAGACCCCATGAGCGACCAGCGTCGCGACGCGGCGCAGGGCGGCCTGCTCCTCGAACAGCAGGCGCAGCCGGGCCGGCTCGAGGCCCAGCGTCTGGCGCTTCACCCGCCGGGTCAGGCCCAGGGCGCCCGCGGCGCCCAGCGCGATGGCGATGCCGAGGAACCCGGCCGCGCCCCGAAGGAGGTCGCGCAGGTGCGCGTCGATGTCGCTGGCCAGGATGCCGACGATCACCTCGCCGACGACGTTGCCGGACGTGTCCCGGAGTGGGACCTTCCCCCTCGCCGCCACGCCCACGGCGCTCGTCCCGAACGTCTTGACCTCGTGGCCGTCGAGGGCCTGGGCCTGGTCGGCCGCCACCGGGTGGCCGACCAGCGTGGCGTCCGGGTGCGAGTAGCGGATGCCTGCGGCATCGGTGACGACGACGAAGCGCGCGCCCGTGCGCCGTCGCACGGCTTCGGCGCGGGCCTGCACCGCGCCGGACCGGTCCTCGGCCACGATCGCCTCGGCGACCTGCGGATCGGCCGCGACGCTGCGGGCGATGGCGAGCGCCCGCTCCTGGTACTGCTCCACCAGGTCGTGTCGCACGAGCAGCGCCATGAGCGCGAAGCCGGCGGCGCAGACCAGACCGAGGATGCCGAGTTGGAGGAGCAGCACCTGGGTCGAGAAGCGGACGGTTGATAATGACCGCATGGCACAGACCTCTCCTGGTCAGGCACGGGGGTGAACGGACCCGCCACCCGCGTCATCGTGGCCGATGACGATGTGCTCCTGCGCGAAGGCATCGCCAGCCTGCTCGAGCGGTCGGGCTTCGATGTCGTCGGCCAGGCCGGCGATGCCGACGAGCTGCTGGAGCTGGTCCGCGAGCGCGAGCCGGACGTCGTCGTCGTGGACGTCCGGATGCCGCCCCACCACACGACCGAGGGCCTCGTGGCCGCTCGCCGGATCCGGGAGGAACGCCCGTCGACGGGGATCCTCGTTCTGTCGGCGCACGTGGAGGTCGAGGAGACCATGGCGCTGCTGGCCGGCGGCGAGGGTGTCGGGTACCTCCTCAAGAGCCGCGTGACCGATGTCGGCGACTTCGTCGAGAGCGTCCACCGGATCGCACGGGGCGGGTCGGTGGTCGACCCCGGGGTGGTGCAGGAGCTCGTCCAGGCTCGTCGTCGCCGCGACCCGCTCGACGTGCTCACGCCCCGCGAGCGCGAGGTCCTGGCGCTGATGGCCGAGGGTCGTTCCAACAGCGGCATCGCCCGCCGCCTGCTCGTCGCCGAGGGCACCGTCGAGAAGCACGTGCGCAGCCTCCTGCCGAAGCTGGGGATCTACGAGGAAGGTGAGGACCACCGCCGGGTGCTGGCGGTGCTCGCCTTCCTCGAAGCTCGGTAGGCGAGCCCCGCCGGGCCCCTCAACGGTCGCGCTCCGATCCGAGGAGCGCGGTGATCGCGTCCCCGGAGAGGTCCGACTTGGCGACGAAGCCGACCGCGGCGCTCGCCTCGACCAGATCGCCGAGGTCCTCGGCGGGATAGGCGGAGATCAGGATCACCTGGACCGGGTCGACGCCGTTCGCCTCGGTGAGCTGGTGTGCGAGGTCGAACCCGCTGTCGTCGCCGAGATCGACGTCGACGAGCACGAGATCGGGCCGCAACCGGGCTGCGTCGGCGAGCGCTTCGGCGCTGGTCGATGCCGTTCCGACCACCTGGACGCCCCCGCGGTCCAACAGGTGCCGCGCCGCTTCGAGGAAGTGGGCGTTGTCGTCGACGATCAGCACGCGCAGGGCCATGGTCCCTGCTCACGATGACGGACCGGGCCGACGAACGCATTGCAGCTAGCAGCAGGGTCGGCGGTCGGGATCCAACGCGGCCGCGGTGGAGCGACGAGACTGGGCGTCATGACCCGGGTCTTCCTGCTCGACGACCACGAGATCGTCCGGCGGGGCATGCGGGAGCTGCTCGAGGCCGAGGACGACCTCGAGGTGGTCGGCGAGGCGTCCACCGCCGAGGAGGCGTTGATGCGCATCCCGGCGACCACGCCCGACATCGCCGTGCTCGACGTCCGCCTCGGCGACGGCAACGGGATCGAGGTGTGTCGCGACGTCCGCTCGGCGCACCCGGAGATCCAGTGCCTGATGCTCACCTCGTACGCGGACGACGAGGCGCTCTTCGACGCCATCATGGCCGGTGCGGCCGGCTACGTCCTCAAGCAGGTGCGGGGCGCCGAGCTGATCGACGGGATCCGGCGCGTCGCCGCCGGCCAGTCCCTCCTCGACCCGTCGCTGACGTCGCGGGTGCTCGAGCGGCTCCGCCACGCGCCCGAGGAGGACGAGCGGTTCAAGTCGCTCACCGAGCAGGAGCGCAAGATCCTCAACCTCCTGGCCGAGGGGATGACGAACCGCCAGATCGGTGCCGAGCTGTTCCTCGCCGAGAAGACGGTGAAGAACTACGTGTCCAACATGCTGGCCAAGATGGGCATGCAGGGTCGCACCGAGGCCGCCGTGTACGCGGCCCGCCTCGCCGAGCGGCAGACGAAGCGCGGCGGCTGACCGGGACCAAGGTCCCGAACGATGTGACCGTCGGCCCTGCCGGATCGTCCCCGGCCGTGCCGATGATCGGGACATGGGCGACGTTGCATCGGATCGGCAGGACGGCCTCGCGGTCGTCGGCATCTTCTTGGGCCTCCTGGCCCTCCTCGGCATGGTGTTCTCCGTCGGGCTCGCCGTGCGGGCGACCGACGATGCGAAGCGCGTCGGGACGGTGGCCACCAGCGCCGGCCGCGCCGTCGAGGTGGCGCTCTCGGAGTTCACGATCGACCCGGCCATGCCCAGCGTGGCGGTCGGCGGGGCGCTGAAGGTCACCAACAAGGGTTCGGTGGCCCACAACCTCGCCGTCCAGGGCACCGACCTGAAGACCCCTGACGTCGCAGCCGGCGCGTCGGTGACGCTCGACGTCTCGTCGCTCGCCGTCGGCGAGTACACGATCATCTGCGCCGTGCCCGGCCACGAGGGCTCGGGCATGACGGGGATGCTCCACATCGTCGAGGGCGCCGGTGGCTCGGCCGCGGCGACGCCGCCGACCTCGGCCATGTCGGCAGAGGCCATGGACGAGGCGATGGCGGCCCGGACCAAGGCGTTCCCGGCCAAGACGTCCGGCGTCGGCGGACAGGACATGGCACCGAAGGTGCTGGCCGACGGGACGAAGGAGTTCGATCTCACGGCCAGCGAGTTCGACTGGGAGGTCGAGCCCGGCAAGGTGGTCAAGGCGTGGGGCTACAACGAGCAGGTCCCGGGGCCGACCATCCGGGTCGGCGTCGGCGACCACGTGAAGATCGTGCTCGAGAACGAGCTGCCCGAGTCGACGGTGATCCACCCCCACGGGATGCTCGTGCCGAACGCGATGGACGGCGTCCCGGACATCACCCAGGCCCCGATCAAGCCGGGCGAGAGCTTCACGTACGAGTTCACCACCCGTGAGCCGATGGTGGCGATGTACCACTCGCACCACGACGCGGCCAAGCAGGTCACCAACGGCCTGCTCGGTGCCCTCTACGTCGGTGCGATGCCGCTGCCGGCCGGCACGCCCACGCCCACCGTCGACATGCCGATGGTCCTCAACGACGCGGGGGCGATCGGCTACAGCCTGAACGGCAAGTCGTTCCCGGCCACGGCGCCGATCGTCGCCAAGCAGGGCGACTGGATCAAGGTCGACTACATGAACGAGGGCCTCCAGATCCACCCGATGCACCTGCACGGGATGCCGCAGCTGGTCATCGCCAAGGACGGCTACCCGCAGACGCCTCACCTCGAGGACACGGTGCTCGTCGCCCCCGGCGAGCGGGTCTCGGTCCTGGTCCACGCCACCGAGGTCGGCACCTGGGCCTGGCACTGCCACATCCTCACCCACGCCGAGCGCGAGGACGGGATGTTCGGGATGGTCACCGCCCTGGTCGTGCAGTGACGACCGTGAGACGAGAGGTGGCGCCATGAGGCGACGAGCTGGCGACGTCGGAGAGCAGCGGGGCGAACAGCTCGATCCCAGGGTGCCGGAGGAGCCATGCTGCTTCCCGCATGCCGCCCTGCTCATCGAGGCGATCCTGGTCGTCGACGTCCAGCCGAGCCGGCTGGCCGAGGTCCAGCGGGCCGTCGTCGTACCGCTCGAGCTCGAGATGGTCGCCCAGACCGCGAGCCCGAGGACAGCGGCGGGTCGTGTCGCCCGAGCGCTCCGCCGAACGTGACCGCTGAGCTCGTCGTGGTGTCGACGATCGCCGACGACGACCACGTCACCGGCGCCTGGCACCCGGAGCGACCGGCCCGCCTCCAGGCCGCTCACGACGGGCTCCTCGGCGCGGGCGTGGACCTGCGTCCGGTCGACGTCCGGGATGCCACCCCGGCCGAGCTCGAGCGCGTCCACAGCCCGGCGTACCTCCGCGGCCTCCAGCAGTTCGTCGACAGCGGCGGGGGCGACCTCGACCCCGACACCCCGACGTCGTCGGGCTCGTGGCTCACCGCGGTGCGCTCGGCCGGCGCCGGGCTCGCCGCCATCGAGGCCATCCGGCTCGGCGCGGGCGATGCCGCGTTCGTCGTGTGCCGCCCGCCCGGGCACCATGCCACGGCCACCCGGGCCATGGGGTTCTGCCTCCTGAACAACGTCGCCGTGGCGGCGGCGTCGCTGGCCGACCAGGGGGAGCGCGTGCTGGTCCTCGACTGGGACGTCCACCACGGCAACGGCACCCAGGACATCTTCTGGGACGACCCACGCGTCCTCTACGCGTCGATGCACGAGTGGCCCGCCTACCCGGGGACCGGGCGGGCCTCCGAGACCGGGGGGCCGGGGGCGCCAGGGTTGACCGTCAACGTGCCCCTGCCCGCCGGCGCCACCGGCGACGTCGCCCTCCGGGCATTCGACGAGGTCATCGCGCCCGCTGCCGACGCGTTTCGACCGAGCTGGGTCCTGATCTCCGCCGGCTTCGACGCCCACCGTGACGACCCCCTCGCCGGGTTGGCCTGGAGCGCCGGCGACTTCGCCGACCTCGCCCGGCGGGCCCTCGCCCTCGCACCCGGTCGGGTGGTGGCCCTGCTCGAGGGCGGCTACGACCTCGCCGCCCTCGAGGGGTCCGTCCAGGCGACCGCCGCCGCGCTGGTCGGCGAGCCCACGTCCACCGAGCCGGCGACCTCCGGGGGCCCCGGTGGCGCCGCCGTCGTGGCGGCCATCGAGGCCCGCGCCCGCCAGCAGGAGAGGTGACATGATCGACACGATCGCTGTCGGTGTCGACGGCTCGCCCGAGAGTCGTCGAGCCTTCGAGTGGGCGGCCGGCCTCGCTGCCGGCCTGGGGGCCGGTCTCGTGCTCGTGCACGCCGTCGGACTGCTCGAGCACCGGGACGACCCCGAGCACCGCATCGCCGCCGACCGGCTCCGGCACCTCGTGGCCCCCGGCCTGCTCGTCGAGCAGGTGGTCCGCCCCGGCGACCCGGTCGTCGTGCTCGAAGCGGTGGCCGGCGAGCGGCACGTGGACCTGCTCGTCGTCGGGGCTCGAGGCGCCGGTGGTCCATCGAACGCCCTCCTCGGCAGCACCAGCAGCCAGCTGCTCCGACGTTCGACGATCCCGGTCACGGTCGTGCCGGCGGCCGAAGGGCCCGAGCGCGGCTGACGACCGAAGGCCCGGGCTCGTGGGACCTTCGGCCCTACGAGTGGAGGGCCTGCCGGGCGGACCATGACGACGTACCCACTACGTCGAACGAAGGGATCGAAGCCATGCTCACCAGCTCCGATGCGGTCACTGGCACCAAGGGGGAGTTCGAGTCGATCACGGCTCGCATCCGCACCCGTGCCCACGCCCGCCGCGCCATCATCGAGGCCGTCATCGTCGCCGTCCTCGTCGTCGGCGGAAGCCTCCTGGCCTGGGGTGGCGGCTTCGCCACCAACATGGTCCACGACCAGCTCGCCGACCAGAAGATCAGCTTCCCGGCCAAGGGCTCGCCGGCCCTCGACCCGAAGACCTACCCCGGCCTCCAGCAGTACGGCGGCCAGGCCGTCGACAGCGGCCCCAAGGCCAAGGCCTACGCCAACGAGTACATCAAGGTCCACCTCGCCGGGATCGCCGGCGGCAAGACCTACTCGCAGGTGAGCGAGGAGTCCCGGGCCAACCCCGACGACGCCAAGCTGGCCGGTCAGGTCCAGTCCCTGTTCCGGGGCGAGACGCTCCGCGGCCTCCTGCTCTACGCCTGGGGCTGGTCGGTGGTCGGCATGCTCGCCACCATCGTGAGCTGGGCTGCCTTCGCCGGCGCCGCAGTGGTCCTGCTGGCCCTGCTGTACGGGCTCTCCCGCCCGCAGCACTCCTGATCCACCCGGTTCCCCAGTGACGAGCGGTCGGTGCCTCGGCATCGGCCGCTCGCCGCGTCACGAGTGAGGTGGCAGCCATGATCGTCGAGCAGGAGCAGGTCGCACTGACGGACGGGCGGATGGTCGACGTGCGCCCGATCCGACCGGACGATGCCCAGCGGTTGGCCGAGCTCCACGCCCGCCTCTCACCCGAGTCGGTCCGGCGCCGCTACTTCACCGCCCACCCGGTGCTGTCGCCGACCGAGCTGCACCGCTTCACCCACGTCGACGGCGACACCCGGTTGGCGCTCGTCGCCATCCTCGACGACGCCATCGTCGGTGTGGGCCGCTACGAGTCGATCCCCGACACCGGGACGGTGGAGGTCGCCTTCGTCGTCCGCGACGACCTCCAGGGGCTCGGCCTCGGGTGCCGCCTCGTCGAGCTCGTGGCCGCGGCGGCCGCGGCGCACGGGAAGACCGAGCTCCTGGCCGAGACGCTCCCCGAGAACCAGGCGATGCGCCGCGCCCTCCACCACGCCGGCCGGACGACCTCGACGTTCCGGGACGGCGTCGTCGAGGTGCGGGTGCCGATCGGCGTCGTCACAGGTAGTCGAGCTGCCGAGCCGCCGCCGTGAGCTCGACGCGGAACTGCGGAGCGGCGATGGCGATGAGCGCCGCCGCCCGTTGCCGGATCGAACGGCCACGGAGCTGGGCGACGCCGTGTTCGGTCACGATGTGGTCGACGGTGTTCTTCGAGGTGGTGACCACGGCCCCCGGCGTGAGGGTCGATCGGATGCGGGACACGGTCCCGCCCCGGGCCGTGGCGGGGAGCACGATGAACGCGCTGCCGCCGTCTGATGCCATCGCCCCCCGGGCGAAGTCGGCCTGGCCGCCGCTGGACGACCAGTAGCGCCCGTCGACCGTCTCCGAGGCGCATTGGCCGAGCAGGTCGACCTCGACCGTGGCGTTGACCGACACGAACCGGGGCTCGGACGCGATGACCGCGGGGTCGTTGACCTGATCGACCGGCTGCAGCTCGACGCCGGAGTTCTCGTGCACGAAGTCGTACAGCCGCTGGGTGCCGAGCACGAAGGTGGTGACGGCCTTGCCGGGCGCCCGGCGCTTCCGGAGGCCGGTCGCCGCACCGGACTCGATGAGGTCGACGAAGCCGTCCGAGAGCAGCTCGGTGTGCACGCCGAGGCCGCGGTGCCCGTGGAGGGCGGCGAGCAGGGCGTTGGGGATGGCCCCGATGCCGGCCTGCAGGGTGGCGCCGTCGGGGATCCGCTCGGCCACCAGCTCGGCGATGTGGCGTGACGCCTCGCTCGCCTCGGCCGGCGGCACCTCGAGGAGCTGGCGATCGGCGCGCGTCCAGCCGACGACCTGGCTGACATGGACCTGGTTGCCCCCGAACGTGCGCGGCATGTGGTCGTTGACCTCGAGGAAGAACGGCACCTGCCCGATCAGCGGGCCCACGTAGTCGCAGTTGGTGCCGAGCGAGAAGTAGCCGTGCCGGTCCATGGGGGCGGCGGCCGCGAGCACGAGGGAGCAGCGGGTGGACTCCCGGAGCAGGCGGGGCACCTCGCTGAAGTGGTTGGGGACCAGCTCGCACTGCCCGGCGTGGAACGCCGGCCGGGTGACGCTCGACAAGAAGTACGAGACGTGGCGGAGGTGGTCGCCGAACGCGCCGTGGAGGTAGGGCCGGTCGTGGAGGGCGTGCATCTGGTGGACGCGGACCCCGTCGAGGTCGGGGGCCGCCGCCTCGATCGCATCGAGCAGGGCGACGGGCTCGCCGTTGGCCAAGGGCACGATGAGGTCGGCACCGGCCACGATGTGGGCGAGGACGGCCGACGGCTCGATGGGCCCGCGGTCGATGTTCGTCACCTCGGCCGACGTTACGGGGTGGCGCCGTCGCCCTGAGGGGTGTCGGCCGCCGCGCACTAGCGTCGAGTCATCGCTTCGACCAAGGGTGGTCATGCCGACGCGTAGCGCAGGTTCCCACGCTGGCATCGCCCAGCTCCGCCGGCTGCTCGACGCCGTCATGTCGATCGGCACCGACCTCGACCTCCCGATCGTGCTCGAGCGGATCGTCACCACGGCACGGGACCTGGTCGATGCCCGGTACGCCGCCCTCGGTGTCCTCGACCGGGATCGGACGGGTCTGTCCGAGTTCATCACGGTGGGGCTCACCGACGAGGAGCGGGCCGCCATCGGCGACCTGCCGAAGGGCCACGGGATCCTGGGGCTGCTGATCGTGGATCCGAAGCCGCTGCGGCTGCCCGACCTCCACGCCCACCCCGACAGCTTCGGGTTCCCGCCCAACCACCCGCCGATGACGAGCTTCCTCGGGGTGCCGCTCTACGTGCGGGGCGAGGTGTTCGGGAACCTGTACCTCACCGACAAGCAGGACGGGGCCGGGTTCTCCGACATCGACGAGGAGCTGGCCATGAGCCTGGCCGCGGCCGCGGCCGTCGCCATCGACAACGCTCGGCTGCACGAGCGGTCCCAGGAGCTGTCGATCCTGAGCGATCGCGAGCGGATCGCCCACGACCTGCACGACACGGTGATCCAGCGACTGGTGGGCACCGGTCTGGTGCTCCAGGCGACGGTTCGCCTGGTGGACCGCCCGGAGGCGGTCGAGCGGATCGAACGGGTCGTCGACGACCTGGACGAGACGGTGCGCCACCTCCGCTCGGCCATCTTCGAGCTCGACACCCACCGCGCCCCGGGGCGCAGCGTGCGGCTCGAGGTCGTCCAGCTCGCGGCCGAGGCCGGGCGGGGGCTCGGGTTCGACCCGATCGTTCGCCTCGACGGTCCCATCGACGCCGCGGTGACGGACGAGGTCGCCGCCCACCTGCTGGCCGTGCTCCGCGAGGCGCTCTCCAACGTGGCTCGGCACGCGCAGGCACGCCGCGTCGAGGTGCGGGTCGACGTGAGCACCGACCTGGTCCTGGAGGTCGAGGACGATGGCGTCGGCCTGCCCGCCATCGAAGCCCGGGCCGGTGCGGGGCTGCGGAACATGGTCAGCCGGGCCGAGGCCCTCGGCGGCCGGGCCGACGTGAGCGCTGCTGCCGGCGGGGGCTCGATCGTCCGCTGGGTCGTGCCGCTGGCCCCGTCGTCGGTCGGGTAGCCGCCCACGCAAAGGGTCCAACGGCCCTGGTCGCGCCGGTCGCCGGTCGCCACCCTGGGGTGGTGCAGCGATCCGTGGATGCGTCCCACGTGGTGGAGGTGCCGATCGGTCGCGCCCACGCCATCCTGCTGGGTGACCCGACCGGCATCGTCCGGCCGTCGGGGGTGTCCGCCATCGGGAGGAGCGTCGACCTGGAGGTCGGCCCGGCCCGTCGCCGGGACGAGGAGGTGCTGGTGCCCGTGCACGTGCGGTCGCTCGGTGGCGGGCCGTTCCGGGAGCTGGCGGCCGACCTCACCGTCGTCGCCGCCGGGGAGGGCGCACGCGTGGAGCTGCGCGGGACCTACCGCTGGGACGGCCGTGGCGACGGCTACGGCGGCGGCGTCCTCGCCCACCGCGTTGCCCGGTGGCTGGCGAACGACCTCGTCCACGGGGTGGGCGAGCGGCTGGTCGAGCGAGCCCGGGCCGGCGAGGTGGTCGGCTAGCGATCGCCGTGGCGCGGGTGCTGGTGCTCGTCCCGGCGGGCGGCGTAGACCGCCGCTTCCGTCCGACGTCGCATGCCGAGCTTCGACAGGACGCTCGACACGTAGTTCTTGACCGTCTTCTCGGCCAGGTAGAGGCGGTCGCCGATCTGGCGGTTGGTCAGGCCGTCGGCCAGCAGCATCAGGATCTTCTGCTCTCGATCCGTCAGGCGGGCGAACCGCTCGTCCTCGACGGGCGCGGCCCGGAGGCGCTCCAGCAGGCGCTGCGTCAGCACGGGGTCGAGGAGGGACTCCCCGGCCGCGACTCGGCGGATCGACTCGATCAGCTCCCGACCCCGGACCTGCTTGAGGGCGTAGCCATGGGCGCCGGCGACGACGGCGTCGAAGAGCGCCTCGTCGTCGGCGTACGAGGTGAGCATCAGGCATCGGACCTCGGGGTGCGACGAGCGGATCTCGCGGCACACTTCGATGCCGTTGCCGTCCGGGAGGCGGACGTCGAGCACGGCGACGTCCGGGTGGGTCGGGGGGATCCGGGCCAGCGCCTCTTCGGCCGTGCCGGCCTCACCGCAGACCTCGATGTCCTCCTCGTGCTCCAGGAGCTCGCGCAGGCCGCGCCGGATGATCTCGTGGTCGTCGAGCAGGAACACCCTCGTCATGATCGGATCCTCCCGGCGTCGGCCGCCGGGCGCCAGGGTCCTAGGTCCTCTGGCGTACGGGACCGGAGGCACGTCGGGACCGGCGGCGCCGACGTCGGGACCTTCGACCCTCCTGCCGACCCGGCCGGTGACGGAAGGTGAGGCCATGAGGACATCGCCCCGCATCGCCGTCGGCATCGACGGCTCGGCCGGCTGAGCGAGCGGTGCGGGCGGCCGTGATCGAGGAGCTGGTCGTGCCGGTCGACGGCAGCGCACGGTCGCTGGCCGCGCTCCCCGTGGCGGCCGCCGTCGCCCGCCGGGTCGGCGGGCGGCTGACCGTCGTCCGGGTCTGTCCTCCTCGGATCGACTGCGGCCCGGCGCTGCGCTGGCTCGACGACGTCGCCGCCCCGTGGGGCGCCCGCACCGTGGCCGTCGTCGCCGACCATCCGGTGGACGCCCTGTTGGAGCTGGCGGAAGACGCCGCGACCTCGGTCCTGTGCATGACCTCGCACGGCCGGTCAGCCACCGCCGAGCTGGCCCTCGGGTCCGTCAGCGCCGAGGTCGTGCGCCGGAGTTCGAGCCCCGTGCTGCTGGTCGGGCGGCGCGCGGTGGCCCCGGCGTCGTTCGCCGACCTCGAGGTCTGCGTCCACGGTCCGCCGCAGCGGGTGGTGCCGACCGCGTCCCGTTGGGCGGCTGCCCTCGGGGCGACCGCCTGGCTGGTGGCGGTGCAGCCGCCGGAGGAGCCGCTGTCGCAGGACTCGCCGGCCGGTGCCGAGCTCGCCGCCGTCGAGGCGGCGCTCGGTCACGACGGGATCCGCACCGAGGTCCGGCTGCTCCACGCCGACGACGTGGCCGCCGAGCTCGTCGTGCACGCCGCCGCGGTGGGGGCCGGCCTGCTGATCGCCGCGACCGAGTCCCGGCTCGGCATCGCCGGGCTGGTGCTCGGGAGCGTCGCCATGCAGCTGGTCGCCCGGGCCCGCCAGCCGGTGCTCCTCGTCGGCCCGCGGTGCCGTGCCGCCGGATCGTCGGGGGAAGCAGGGCACAAGGTCCCTGCCGTCGCGGTGGCGTGACCTGTCACCCTGGGGTGGTGGGTGCGCACCGGCACCCCGGTGAGGAGGACCGATGACCGTCGAGACCTGGCTCGAGGAGCTGTCGGAGCCGATCTGCCAGTGGCACCTGGCCCACGCGCCGATCGGTCGACTGGGCGTCGTCGTCGACGGCGTGGCGCAGATCTTCCCGGTCAACCACGTCGTCGACGAGGAGACCGGCCACATCGTCTTCCCGACGAACGCCCGGACGAAGATGCACGCCGCCCTGGCCGGGGCCAAGGTCGCCTTCGAGGTCGACGGCCTCGACGAAGGAGGCCGCTCGGCCTGGAGCGTGCTGGTCGTCGGCCGGGCCGAGGAGGTCACCGAAGCCGCGGAGGTCGAGCGGGCCGCCGAGCACCGGCTCGCGCTGTGGGCCATCGGTGCCTACACCCACTGGGTCCGCATCGTCCCGGAGCGGACCACCGGCCGCCGGATCAGCGTCGTCGAGTGATCGGTTGATCGAGCTCCGATCGGCCACGACCGAAGCACCTCGGGTGCTTTCTTCGGCAGACGTGTCGATCTGGCGGGTGCCCGTTCGACGCAGGGGCAGAGTGGGGCAACGAAGCCACACCTGACAAAGGGGCAACACATGCGATTCCTCGGATACACGCTGGGAGACGAGTCGGTTCCGATGGATCCGCCGACCCCCGAGCTCATGGAGGAGATGGGGAAGTTCATGGAGGAGGCCACCAAGGCCGGCGTCATCGTCGCCACCGGTGGCATCGGGCCCACGGCGATGGGGGTCAAGATCTCGTTGAAGGACGGTGAGTTCACCGTCGTCGACGGGCCGTTCGCCGAGGCGAAGGAGCTCATCGGCGGGTGGGCCCTGCTGGAGTGCCGGGACATGGACGAAGCCGTCGCGTGGTCGAAGCGCTTCGTCGGCGTGGCCGGCGACGGTGAGGTGCGGATCCGGCCCGTCTTCGGCCCCGAGTAAGCGCCTGTCCGACGCCGGGTAGTTGAATCGGTGGTGTGACGGCCACCGATTCGACTGCGGCCCTCGAGGCGGTCTTCCGCATCGAGTTCGCCCGGCTGGTCGGAGGTCTCACGCGCTACGTCGGTGATCTCGGCCTGGCCGAGGAGCTGGCGCAGGAGGCGCTGGTCGATGCCCTCGAGCAGTGGCCGCGTGATGGCATGCCGCGCAATCCCGGCGCCTGGCTGATGACGGTCGGCAAGCGCCGCGCCGTCGACCTGTTCCGTCGGAACCGGTCGCTCGAGACGAAGTACGCGCAGATCGGTCGCGACCTCGACACCGTGGCGCTCTCCGACATCGACGCCGACGTCCCCGATCACATCGAGGACGACCGTCTGCGGTTGATCTTCGTCGCGTGCCACCCGACGTTGTCCGTGCCGGCGCGCACCGCCCTCACGTTGCGGCTGCTCGGCGGGCTCACCACCGTCGAGATCGCCCGCGCCTACCTGCAGTCCGAGGCGACGATCGCCCAGCGCATCGTGCGGGCCAAGAAGACGATCGCCGAGGCCCGAGTTCCCTTCGAGGTGCCCACCGGGAGCGATCGCGCAGCCCGGCTCGGCTCCGTCCTCGAAGTGGTCTACCTCATCTACAACGAGGGGTACTCCGCCACGGCCGGCGACGACTGGCTCCGTCCCGAGCTCTGCGCCGAAGCGTTGCGACTCGGCCGGCTCCTCGCCGCGCTGGCTCCCGACGAGCCCGAGGTGCACGGGCTGCTGGGCCTGATGGAGATCCAGTCCTCGCGCATCGGGGCCCGCGTCGGCCCGTCGGGCGAACCGATCCTGCTGCTCGACCAGGACCGCCGCCGGTGGGACCGCCTGCTGATCAACCGGGGGCTGGCCGCGTTGCAGCGGGCCGAGGACCTCGGCGAACAGCGCGGCCCCTACACCTTGCAGGCTGCGATCGCGGCCTGCCACGCCCGAGCGTTCCGTCCTGAGGAGACCGACTGGGCCTTGCTGGCCGACCTCTATGGCGTGCTGGCGGCGGCGACACCCTCCCCGATCATCGAGCTCAACCGGGCGGTGGCCCTCTCGATGGCCGCCGGTCCCGCGGTCGGTCTCGACCTCGTCGACCAGATCCGAGAGACCGGAACGCTCGTCCGGTACCACCTCCTGCACAGCGTCCGAGGCGACCTGCTCGAGCGGCTCGGCCGTACCGCCGAGGCCGCCGTCGAGTTCGAGCTCGCCGCGAGGCTCGCGCTGAACGTCGCCGAGCGCGACCTCATGCTCGACCGCGCCCGATCGGCGGCACGAGCTTCCCGCTGAGCGCGACGAGCGGGAACACTTAGCCATTGCACAAAGTGTTGAGACCTGCGACACTTAGCCACATGGCACAGTCTCTTGAGGCGCTGGACGGCGTCTTCGCCGCTCTCGCCGATCCCACGCGGCGGGCCGTGGTGCAGCGCCTCGGCGGCGGGCCGGCCAGCGTCGGTGAGCTGGCGAGGCCGTTCCCGATCACGCTCCCGTCGTTCATGAAGCACGTGCGCACGCTCGAGTCGTGCGGGCTGATCCGCACGGTGAAGTCGGGCCGCGTGCGCACCTGCACCCTCGACCCGGAACGGCTCTCGCTCGCCGAGGGCTGGCTCGATCGGCAACGCGCCATCTGGGAAGCCCACACCGAGCGACTCGACACCTTCGTCACGAACCAGAAGGACCCGACAAACGATGAACCCTGACCTCGATCTCACCGTCCAGCGCGTGATCCGTGCGCCTCGCGACGTCGTCTGGAAGGCGTGGACCGATCCGTCGAGGCTGGAGCGATGGTGGACCCCAGCGCCCAGCCGGTCGCGCGTCGACCGGCTGGAGGTCCGGCCCGGCGGCGGGTTCGTCACCCGCATGAGCGACGACGGGCACGAGTTCGTGCCGCACACCGACGCGTCGTTCATCGTCGTCGAGGAGCTGAGCCGCCTCGTCTTCACCAACGCGATCGACAGCGATTGGCGTCCCGCGGCGCCCGCCCCCATCGCGATGACCGCCGAGATCGTGTTCCGCGATCACGCCGACGGCACCGACTACCGCGCGATCGTCCGCCACGGAGATCGGGCGGCCCGCTCCCACCACGAGGAGCTCGGCTTCTTCGACGGCTGGGGTGCCGTGACCGAAGCGTTGGCGATGCTGGCCGAGGAGGAGGGCTCCCGATGAGGATCTCCGTCACCGAGTTCGTGAGCCTCGACGGGGTCAGCCAGGGCCCTGGCTCCGCCGACGAGGACACCACCGACGGCTTCGGTCGCGGCGGGTGGCTCGTCCCCCACATCGACGGGACCTTCGTCCAGCAGGCCTCCGACTGGCTCGATCTCGCCGACGGGCTCCTCCTCGGTCGCCGCACCTACGAAGCGTTCGCGCGCGACTGGCCGGAGATCACCGATCCCGCCGACCCGTTCACCGGGCGCATGAACGCCCTGCCCAAGTACGTCGTCACCAACTCGCTCACCGAGGGGTCCTGGAACCCGACGACGGTGCTGCGGGGGGACCCCGTCCAGACGGTGGCCGAGCTCAAGTCGCGGCCGGGGCGAGAGCTGCAGGTCCACGGCAGCGCCCGCCTGGCAGCCTCGCTGCTGACGGCTGGGCTCGTCGACGTGCTCCGGCTCGTCGTCGCGCCAGCCGTCGTCGGCACGGGGCGACGACTGCTCTCCCACCCGAGCGACGCCGTCGGCCTCCGACTCACCGCGCACCGCGCGACGCCCCTCGGGCTCCTGCTGCTGGAGTACGAGACCACCGGCGAAGCGCTCGTCGGCGACTACGAAGGCGTCGCCGCGCTCACCGCATCGTCCGACGCCGGCTCCTGACCCGGGCCACGACGAGAAGGTGGTGCGGACCGTCGCCCAGGTCAGACCGCAGATCGGCTGGCGCCCCGGCAGGATTCGAACCTGCGACGCACGGTTGAGGAATGCATCTGGCGGCATGGTCTCGTCGACGACGGTGTCGACGTCGGCCGTCGCTCGGTGTGCTTGACCGAGCCGGGCATTGACGGCCACGCCACCGATGACGGCGTGTCGGCCGAGGCCAGCCTCGCCGAGAGAGGCCACGGCGCGAACGAGGCCAACCATGGCCGGGCCGGACAGGACGACGAGGTCAGAGCCAGACGGCATCGGCGATCTTCCAGTCGGCGAGGATCTCGCGACCGCGTGCCCGGTCCTGCGCGAGGTCGAGGGCAACGGCAAGGACCGGCGCCGCTGGCCAACCGCCGATGACGGGCACGTGGTCGTCGCCTGGTCCGGCGGTGACCGGGCTGGCCGGTGCCACCGCGA
Source organism: Actinomycetes bacterium (assembly GCA_025464025.1). The sequence goes on from JAODBP010000236.1 coordinate 59,978, forward strand.
GGACGGCCGCACCGGTGCCGGGATCGGCCGCTCCATAGCGGCGAAGAGCGACCGAGATCGCGACGGGTCCCGGCACGTAGAGCTCGACGGGTCCGCCTTCGGAACTGACGACGGGAGCGCCGTAGGCGGCGGCTGCCGCGGTGCCCGTCCGTCGCCAGGTCGACGCGTAGAGGTCGGCGGTGAGATGGACTGCCGGGTCGGGCGCGGTGTTGAGCCAAGCCCGGTCGGCACGCCACGCTCCGGCGAGCTCCCAGAACAGCTCCGGGAACAGCCCGGTGCCGTCGTCGTTCACGAGACCTGCGTCGACCAAGCGGCGCACAGCAGTCGAGATCGTGGAGGGAGCCAGTCCGAGCTCGGCCGCACTCCGGGTCGGCGACAGCGCTTCGCCGGGGTGGCCACAGAGCCAGTACGCGACGTTGACGCCGCCCCGCCCAGTGATCGGGGGACCCGACTGCCCCGAGCTCGTCGCCCCCGGCTCGCGCGGGACATCGACATCGACTCGGATGGCAGGGCCGCGCAGGTGCAGTCGGCCCCGGCGGTCGAGCCACGACCAGCCGGCGTCGGTCAGGATGGCCCGCGCCTCCGCGGTGACCTTGTCGGCGACGACGAGCGGGAAGACCCCGATGCGCGGGGGGCCGTGTCGGGAGATCAGCTCTTCTGCCCTCTGGCGAGTGCAGTAGGAGACGACTTCGAGCGGAACGGTGAAGGATCGGTCATCGACCAAGACCTGCAGCACAGCGTCGTAGGTGCCGTCGGTCGTGACCTCGCCGACACGGATCTCGACGGCCTCGAGCGCAGCGACCGCGGTGTCCACCGCGGCGGCGCTCATCTCCTCTGGCGACGTACGAGAGCGAGTCATTCGGTGTTCGAGTATACCCGAATGGCGAAGGACGACCGATCGCCTTGCGAGGACTCCGTAGACCGGACTCCGCCATCCCACAGCCATCCCACAGAGGGCGGCCAATCGGGGTGCCGACGGGCGTTGGCGGTCAGAGGCGTACCGGCCTCAGCCGGTGAAGTCCCTGGTGAGGGTTGTGTGGTGAAGCGCCCCCGGCAGGATTCGAACCTGCGACGCACGGTTTAGGAAACCGATTCCTCCACCTGCACCGCCCGATTCGGGTGGATGTGAGACGGCATCGCCGCAGGTCAGGACGGTAGACGACGGCAGCAGACGGCTCCAGGCGACAACCGATTCGGGAAACGGATTCGGCACGCGGATTCGGCAGATCGCTGGCCGGCACGAAAGGCCATGAGGAGTAGCGGCGTCCCGGGACGCACCCCGGTACGGTGAGATGAGGTGACCGAGGGGGTTCGCGCACAGGTCGCCTCCGGCGAGATTGGCGAAAGCTTCGTCGCGCTCCTCCGGGCCGCAGCCCGCACCGTCTCCAAGGGAAAGCCTCCCCCGTCAGGCGGTGGGTCGTGGACCGACGAGGAGCTCGACGACCTCGTCTTCGACATGGTTGGCCGCGTCACCCTGCCCCGGATCACGCTCGCCGCGAACCACGCTTCGAACGACGCCGAGTTCAACGGCTACCTCAAGTCAGCGCTCAGGACTCAGCTCCACCTGCGCGGCCGCGACACACCGCGAGGCTGGGTCATCGCTCGCATCGACGAGGCGCTCGCCGACGACCCGGCCTTCGAGCGGACCGCTGACGGCTGGGCGCTCGCCGGCCACGATCCCGCGGATGGACGGAGCGAGGAACTTGGCGAGCTGACGAAGGCTGCATGGTCGGTCGAGACCCGCA
>JAODBP010000090.1 GCA_025464025.1 Actinomycetes bacterium
TCGGGCCGGTTGGCCAGCACCACGATCCCGGCCACGGCCGCGGCGGCCACGCCGACGAGGGCGAGGCGGCGGGGGAGCTGGCGCACCTTCCGCTCGGTCTCGTCCAGGCGGACGGCGATCTTGTCCCAGGCGTCGGCCGAGACGGTGGCCTCGGTGGCCTTGGTGCGGAGCAGGTCGCGGATGTCGTCGTCGGTCATCACTGTTCGATCTCCTTGCGGAGGCGGGCCAGGCCACGGTGGATGGCGGTCCGCACGGTTGCTTCCCGGCAGCCGAGGAGCTCGGCGATGCGGGCGTCGGGCAGGTCTTCGTAGAAGCGGAGGACGATGGCCGCCCGCTGGCGCATGGGCAGGACCTGGAGGGTGTCCCACATCTCGTCGGCGACCATGAGGGACGGATCGGGCGGCGCCGGCTGCTTGCGGATCTCGACGGTGCGGTGCCGCCCCCACGAGCGGGTGGCGTTGACCACTGACGTCCGGAGGTAGGCGGACGGGTTCGTCGCCCGCTTCCAGTTGCGGTGCAGGCTCACGAACGCGTCCTGCACCAGCTCCTCGGCGACGGCGCGGTCGCTGGTGAGCAGGTAGGCGAGGCGCACCATGGGCTCGTAGCGCTCGCGGTACAGCTCGATCAGCGGGTCGTCCCACACGGGGGGTTGGGTTGCGCCCATCTCGGTGGCCATCATCACCGCGGAGACGCACGAACAGCCGGATCTGTTCCCCGGCTCCTCCGCCGGGCCGGCGGCGTGGCCCTCCTAGACGAGCGGGCTGCTCGCCGGTTCCCGTTCGCTCCCGTGGAGCACGACGTGCGGGGCGACCACCAGGGCCACGCCGACGAGGAGCGCCGGCACGTTGAGGACGTAGGCGAAGTACGTCGGCGTGAGGACCGAGAGCAGGAGCAGGGCGCCAGCAGCTCGGCCCGCACCTCGGGCCAGGAGCCGGGCCGCGCCGACGGCGGCGAGCGGTCCGCCGATCGAGAAGGCACCGACCAGGAGCCGTGCATCCGGGTCGACGTCCCCGAGCGCGGACAGCGCCACCGACGCACCGATGACCGCCCACACGAGCGCCCCGATCTGCAGCGGTCGTCGCCTGTCCACGGTCGTCTCCGATCGGTCGCCTGTCCTCACCGAGAGGGTACGCCCGAGGTTCTCCCCGCGGCGCGCGGCGATCGGCCGATCGCCGTCAGGGAACTTCCGTGGTTGGCCCTAACCTCGTGCCCCTATGGCCGACCGCATCACCCGCGACGACGTCAAGCACGTCGCCACGCTCGCCCGGCTGGAGGTCTCCGAGGAGGAGCTCGACCTCTTCACCGGGCAGCTGGCCGCCGTGCTCGCCCACGCCGACGACGTCGCCTCCCTCGACACCGAAGGCGTCCCCGCCACCGCGCACCCCCTCCCGCTGGAGAACGTGCTGCGGGCCGACGAGGTCCGCCCGTCGCTCGACCGGGCCGAGGTGCTCGGTCAGGCCCCGGCCGTCGAGGAGAACCGGTTCAAGGTCCCGCCCGTCCTGGGGGAGGCCCCGTGAGCGCCACCACCGCCATCGACATCGCCGCCGCCGTCCGGGCGGGCGAGCGCTCCGCCGTCGACGTGCTCGACGAGCACCTGGCCCGCATCACCGAGCGCGAGGCCGACGTCCACGCCTTCAACCTGGTGCTGGCCGACGAGGCCCGCGCCGCGGCCGAGGCCGTCGACCGGGCCGTGGCCGCCGGCCAGGACCCGGGTCCGCTGGCCGGCGTGCCGATCGCGCTCAAGGACAACCTGTGCACCCGGGGCATCCCGACGACGTGCTCGTCGAGGATCCTCGAGGGCTGGCGCCCGCCGTACGACGCCACCGTCGTCCAGCGCCTGGCCGCGGCCGGCGCCGTCGCCGTGGGCAAGACGAACCTCGACGAGTTCGCCATGGGCAGCTCGACCGAGAACTCGGCGTTCGGCCCGACCAAGAACCCCCACGACCTGACCAAGGTGCCGGGCGGCTCGTCCGGTGGCAGCGCGGCGGCGGTGGCTGCGGGCTTCGCCCCGGTCTCGCTCGGCTCCGACACCGGCGGCTCGATCCGCCAGCCCGCCGCCCTGTGCGGCGTCGTGGGCATCAAGCCCACCTACGGCCTGGTGTCGCGGTACGGCCTGATCGCCTTCGCCAGCAGCCTCGACCAGATCGGCCCGTTCTCGACCACGGTCGCCGACTCCGCCCTCCTGCTCGAGGTCATGGGCGGCCACGACCCGATGGACTCGACCTCGATCCAGTCGCCGGCGCCCTCGCTGCTCGACGTGCTGGGCCAGGGCGTCGAGGGCCTGCGCATCGGCGTGCTCCGCGAGCTGCTCGATGCCGAGGGCATCGCCCCCGACGTCCGCCGCCGCACCGAAGCGGCCGCCGAGGCGCTGGCCGCCGCCGGCGCCAAGGTCGAGGAGGCGTCGGTCCCGGCCGCCACCTACGGGCTGTCGGCCTACTACCTGATCGCCCCGGCCGAGGCGTCGAGCAACCTGTCGCGCTACGACGGCGTGCGCTACGGCCTCCGGGTCGACGCCCCCAACACCATCGACATGAACATCGCCAGCCGCACCGCAGGCTTCGGCCCTGAGGTGAAGCGCCGGATCATGCTCGGCACCTACGCCCTCTCGGCCGGCTACTACGACGCGTACTACGGCAAGGCCCAGCAGGTCCGCACGCTCATCATCCGCGACTTCAAGGCGGCCTACGAGCAGTTCGACCTGCTGCTGTCGCCCACCGCGCCGACCACGGCGTTCGCCCTCGGCGACAAGACCGACGACCCCCTGACGATGTACCTGAACGACGTGTGCACGATCCCGTCGAACCTGTCGGGCGACCCGGCCATGTCGGTGCCGTTCGGCGTCGGCGACGACGGGCTGCCGATCGGCGTCCAGCTGCTGGCCCCCGCCCTGGGCGAGGCCACCATGCTGCGGGCGGCCGCCGTGCTCGAGGAGGCAATGCGATGAGCGACGCGACGACGGGCGACTGGGAGCTGGTGGTGGGGCTCGAGGTCCACTGCGAGCTGGCCACCGCCACCAAGATCTTCTGCGGCTGCCCGAACAAGTTCGGCGACGAGCCCAACACCAACGTGTGCCCGGTGTGCCTGGGGCTCCCCGGCTCCCTGCCGGTGCTCAACCACCAGGCCGTCGAGCTGGCCATGCGCCTGGGCCTCGCCCTCGGCTGCACGGTCGAGCCGAGCATCTTCCACCGGAAGAACTACTTCTATCCGGACATGCCGAAGGACTACCAGGTCAGCCAGTACGACCAGCCGATCAACGTGGACGGCTTCCTCGAGCTGCCCGACGGCTACCGCGTCGGCATCGAGCGGGCCCACCTCGAGGAGGACACCGGCAAGTCCACCCACGTCGGTGGCGGCGGCCGCATCCACGACGCCGGCTACTCGCTCGTCGACTACAACCGGGCCGGCGTCCCCCTGGTCGAGATCGTGTCCCGGCCCGACATCCACACGCCCGAGCACGCCCGCGCCTACGTCAACGAGCTGCGCGGCATCCTCCTCGCCACCGGCGCCTCCGACGCCAAGATGGAGGAGGGGTCGATGCGGGTCGACGCCAACGTGTCGGTCAACCGGCCGGGCCAGCCATGGGGCACCCGGGCCGAGATCAAGAACCTCAACTCGGTCCGGTCGCTGGGCCGGGCCATCGAGTACGAGATGCGCCGCCAGATCGACCTGCTCGAGTCGGGTGAGCGGATCGTCCAGGAGACCCGCCACTGGAACGAGGAGGACGGGCGCACCAACACCCTCCGCTCGAAGGAGGAGGCGATGGACTACCGCTACTTCCCCGAGCCCGACCTCGTGCCCGTCGCCCCCGGCGCCGAGTGGATCGGCGCCGTCCGCGACGCCCTGCCCGTGCTGCCGGCCGCTCGCCGCACCCACCTCGCCGAGCTGACCGGCGTGGCGCCGTCCGACGTGGCCGTGATCGTCGAGCGCGACCTCGACGTCCTCGTGCTCGACGCCCTGGCATCCGGCGGCGTGGCCGCCCGGCTCCTGGTGCACGCCGACAACAACCTGGCCGACGGCGCCGGCGCCCTCGATGCGGCGGCGTTCGCCTCGCTGTCGAAGCTCGAGGCCGACGGTGCCCTCACCGCCACCCAGGCCAAGTCGGTGCTGGCCGAGCTGGTCGCCTCCGGCGGCGACCCGGCGGCCATCGCCCAGTCGATGGGCTTCGAGGCCATGGACGACAGCGCCGTCGAGGCGATCGTCGACCAGCTCATCGCCGACAACGCGGATGCCTTCCAGCGGTTCAAGGACGGCGACGGCAAGGTCACCGGCTTCTTCGTCGGTGGGGTCATGAAGGCCACCCAGGGCAAGGCCGACGGCAAGGTCGTCACCCGCATCCTCCAGGACCGCGCCGGTCGATGACGTTTTCCTGACGATCGTCGAAGGATCGGCAGGGAACCGGGTCGAGCGAGGCGAACAGATCGCTGTCCGTGGCCATGGGGCACGGCGCGACCCCGGAGGTCACGATGCCCCGTCGCGGGTGGGCCCTGCCGTTCCTCGCCGTCGCCCTGCTGGGTGGCACCCTCGCCCTCGCGCCGGGGGCCAACGCCGACGTCGTCGACTCGACCGACGTGCAGCTGGTGAACCACGACGCGTCGGGCCAGCCCGTCGCGCCGTTCTGGCTCATCGGCGCGTCAGACGACGGGCGCACCGCGCTGGTGGAGGCCCTCGGTGACGGTCTCACTCCCGACGACACCAACGGCGACTGGGACGCCTACCTCGTCGACGTGGCGGGTGAGCACCTCACCCGCCTCTCGACCGGGGAGCGGGGCGGCATGGCCCAGGCCCTCTCCGCCGACGGGTCGACGGCCGTCTGGTCCGACGGCGACAACGGCGAGCTGAAGGTCACCGACGTCGCCGCCGGCACCACCACGTCGCTCGGCCACGGGCAGGCGCGCGGCATCAGTGCCGACGGGCGGGTCGTGCTCCTCGGCGTCCCGACCGGTCAGCCCGACGCGTTCGGCAACCCGACCGCCGAACTGGTCGTGCTCGACCGCGCGACCGGGACGTCCACGCCCGTGGCCCGCCGGCCTGACGGATCGGGCGTGCCGCTGGGCTACGACGTGCGGCTGAGCCGTGACGGCTCGACCGTCGTCTTCACCTCGACCGACCGCTCGCTGTCACCGGCGCTGGCCGCTGGCAACACCGGCGCCTTCCGCCAGCGGACCGGTGCGCTCGAGCTCCTCCTCCAGTCCGGCCGCCAGGTCGACATCCGTGGGCTCGACGCCACGGGCGACACCGTGGCCATCAGCTCCTACGGGGCGAGCACGTTGGTGCGCCCGGCCGGCAACGTCGCCATCGCCGGGTTCCCGTGGTACCTGACCCCGGACGGCCGGTTCCTCGTGTACGACGGCATGCCCGAGGACGGCTACCCGAGCCACCTGCTCGACCTCGGCACCGGCGCCGATCGCGTGATCGCCCCGGACGCCCACGGCGCCTACGTGAGCGCGGACGGCACGGCGGCGGCGTACCTGACCTCTGCCGGTGAGGTGTGGTTCCGGGACCTCACGACCGGAGTCAGCCAGCGAATCTGCTGCGACGAGGGCACGACGACCCACGGCGCCGACAGGCTCCTCCTGTCGGCCGACGGCGACCGGGTGCTGTTCCTCCAGTCCGATCGCTGGGGCAACTACCCAGGCGGTCCGGGTGACCTGCTCACCTGGGTCCGCACCGACGACCGGGTCCGGGTCGGCGCCGTCACCGTCGACGAGAGCGACGGTTCCGCCGTGTTGCCGGTGACCCTCACCCAGCCGCACGCCGAGCCGGTGACGCTGACCTACCGGCCGATCGGGACCTGGCCGGCCGGAGACCTCGACGGCACGCCCGGCACGGTCGAGATCCCGGCGGGATCCACGGCAGGCGAGATCCGGATCCCGTTGGTTGACGACGTCGAGCCGGAGGGCACCGAGCAGTACCGCCTCGAGGTGCGGCGCCCCGACGGGTCCCGTCCGGACGGAACGACGACCGCTCGCGTCACCATCCTCGACGACGACGGTCCGCCGCCGCTGACGGTCGCCGACACCCGTGCCTCGGAGGGCGCCGGTGCCATGACGTGGACGCTCGCCCTCGACCGGCCGGCGCCCCAGGAGGTCCGCGTCGACTGGAGCACGATCGCCGGCTCGGCCACGCCGGACGTCGACTTCACGGCAGCGCACGGCACCGCGCTGATCCCGGCCGGCTCGTCGTCGGTGACGGTATCGGCGCCGATCATCGACGACACCGTCGACGAGTGGGACCCGGAGACGATCTACCTCCACCTGGACCGGATCGACGGGGCTCGCGCCGACGACCTCACGGCGACGGGCACGATCCTCGACGACGACCCCCCGCCAGCGCTGACCGTCGACCCGGTGACCGTCGGGGAGGGTGACGGCCACGCGCTGGTGACCTTCCACCTCGAGGGCACGAGTGACCGGGCGTTGACGATCCCGTGGGTCACGTACGAGGACGGCAGCGTGCCGGCCGACCGCCGGGCCTCGGGTGCCGACTACCGCTCGAGCTCCGGGGAGGTCTCGTTCGCCCCGGGCCAGCGCACGGCGACGGCGTCGATCGACATCACGCAGGACGCGGTGCACGAGCCCGACGAGTCGTTCCTGGTCCACCCGTACGGGAGCTACTACGTGCGCTGCTGCCCGGTCGACGCCCGCGTGACCATCGCCGACGACGACCCGGTCACGGTGTCCGTGGCGGATGCGCACGTGGCCGAGGACGCCGGTCGGCCCATGACCTGGACCGTGTCGCTCTCGGCGCCGAGCTCGGCGCCGGTGACGGTGAGGTGGTGGACCTTCCAGGACACCAGCGCACCGTCCGATCGGCGGGCGGCGCCGGACAAGGACTTCAAGCCGGCCGCCGGATCGATCACCTTCGCCCCCGGGGAGACGACCAAGACGGTGTCGTCCCTGGTGTTCGACGACTCCTTCTTCGAGCGAGACGAGTGGTTCGTGGTCCAGCTCTTCGACCCGACCGGTGCGACCATCGGGCGGGCCAAGGCGACGGGCACGATCAACGACGACGAGTCGGCTCGCCTGTGGGGCCTCCCGACCCAGCTGACGCGCCTCCTTCCCGCCTAGCGCACATCGCGAAATCGGTCGCCCGGCGGTCGTCGGACTTGGGAGGCTGGGCGCCATGGATGTCGAGCTCCGGCCGGTCACCGACGACGAGTACGGCGCGTTCGCCCGGGCGGTCAGCGCCGTCTTCGGCCACGTGGTCGAGGACGCCGAGATCCCGCGGTGGCGCTCGATCGTCCGGCTCGACCGCACGATCGCCGGCTTCGAGGGCGGCGAGATCGCCTGCACCGCCAGCTCGTTCGAGTTCGACCTGACCCTTCCCGGCGGCAACGTCGTACCGGTCGCCGGCGTCACCAGCGTCGGCGTGCAGCCCACCCACCGGCGGCGGGGGCTGCTCCGCCGGATGATGGCCCACCAGCTCGACGACGTGGCCGCCCGAGGTGAGCACCTCGCCGTGCTCACCGCGTCGGAGTCCCTCATCTACGGGCGCTTCGGCTACGGCGTGGCCAGCGTGAAGCGGGAGTGGTCGCTGGCGGTGCCCGGCGCCGACTTCGTCCGGCCGCCGGCCGCGGGTGGTCGGATCCGGACCTTGCGCGCCGGGGAGGCGCGCAAGGTGCTGCCCGGCATCTACGAGCGAGCCGCCCGCCGGATCCCCGGCGCGGTGTCCCGCGAGGCGGCGTGGTGGGACAAGTGGTTCCTCGACCTGCCCGAGCACCGGCGGGGCGCGTCGGCCGGGTTCTTCGCCGTGCACGAGGACGACGGCGGCACGGTCGACGGCTACGTCATCTGGCGTCGCCGGGGCGAGGAGGTGCTGATCGTGCACGAGCTGCACGCCACCGACGACGAGGTCGAGGCCGCCCTGTTCCGCTTCGTGCTCGACATCGACCTCGTGCGCGAGGTGGTGGGCCGACGCCGGCCGGTCGACGAGCGCCTGGTGTGGCGCCTGGCCGACCCCCGCCGGCTGCAGGTCACCCACGAGGTCGACGACCTCTACGTCCGGTTGGTCGATCCGGCCGGCGCGCTCTCGGCGCGCGCCTACGGCACCGACGACGAGGTGGTGCTCGAGCTCACCGACCCGTTCCGGCCGGCCAACGACGGCCGGTGGCTGGTGTCGGGGGCCGGGTGCGAGCGGACGACCCGCGACGCCGACCTGGCCCTCGGCGCGCCCGAGCTCGGGTCGATCTACCTCGGCGGTGTGAAGCCGAGCGTGCTGGCCCGGGCCGGCCGCGTGGAGCAGCGCCGCCCCGGCGCCCTGCTCCGGGCCGACGCCCTCTTCGGCTGGCCCGCGGCGCCCTGGCTGACGAACGGGTTCTAGGGCAGCGCCAAAGGCAAAGACGCAACCAACGGGGCGAGCTGGAGGATGCCCACGTCCCGCGGGCCGGTGACCTGCTTCTGGTCACGAATACCGCCGTACAGGGGCGGTGAGCGTGACGAGAACGGTGGGAGGGCCAACCGACGTGGGCGGCACGGCGTCGCCCCCGTTGGTTGCGTCCTTGTTCTTCTTTTCACACCCCGACGCGCTCCCAGTGGGGCGTGCGCCACCTCGCCCAGAGGGCGACGAGGCGGCCGAGCTGGAGGCCGGCGAGCGCGGCCCACAGCCAGCCGAGGCTGCCGACCACGAACAGCGTCGGCAGGTAGAGCACGGCCACGGCGGCCATGGCCCAGGCCAGGTAGCGCAGGTCGCCGGCGCCGATGAGGATCCCGTCGAGGGCGAACACGACGCCGCCGACCGGCTGGAGGCAGGCCACGAACAGCAGCACGAAGGCGGCCAGGTGCACGACCCGCGGATCGTCGCTGAAGAGGTGGGGGAGCCACGGCCGGGCCGCCAGCAGCACCAGGCCGAAGGCGCACCCGAGCGCGGTGCTCCACTGGAGGACCCGCCGGGCCGCGGCCCGCGCCACGGCAGCATCGCCGGCCCCGAGGCGCTGGCCGACCAGGGCCTGCGCGGCGATGGCCAGGCTGTCGAGCACGAGGGCGGTGAACGACCACACCTCGAACGCCACCTGGTGGGCCGCGACCTGGACCGTGCCGAGCCGGGTGGCCACCGCCGTGGTCCCGACGATGGCGGCCCGCAGGGCGGCGGTGCGGATGAACAGGTCGGCGCTCACCCTGGTGAGCACGACGAGGGCCCGGGGGTCGGGGCGCACCGGCACGCCGGTGGCCCGCACGTGGCGACCGATCACCACGACGTAGACGGTGGCCGCCGCGGTCTGGGCGATGACGGTGGCCCACGCCGAGCCGGGCACGCCGAGGTCGAGCCCGAAGACCATGACGAGCTCGAGCACGAGGTTGCCGAGCGACGAGGCGACGGCGACCACGAGCGGCGTGCGGGTGTCCTGGAGGCCGCGCAGGTAGCCGGTGCCGGCCAGCACCAGGGTCAGCGACGGGACGCCCGCCATGCTGATCCGGAGGTAGGTGCGGGCGAAGCCGGCCGTCGCGCCCGATGCCCCGAGGGCCGACACGAGGGCATCGCCGAACACGAGCCCGAGGAGGGCGAGCACCACGCCGACGCCGAAGGCCAGCCACAGGGCCTGGACGCCCTGCGCCGCGGCCCGATCCGGGTGGCCGGCGCCCAGCAACCGGGCCACGGTGCCGGTCGTGCCGTTGGCCAGGAAGATGAACATGGCGTAGCCCGACAGCACGATCGTGGTGGCCACGGCCAGCCCGCCGAGCTGGGGCGTGCCCAGGCGGCCGACGATGGCGGTGTCGGCCAGCACGTACAGCGGCTCGGCCGCCAGCGCGCCCAGCGCCGGCACCGCCAGGCGGAGTATCTCGCGGTCCAGCGGTCGCACGTCACGCATGATGGCAAGGTGGCCGACCCCCTCACCGCGGCATTGCAGGCGCACGTCCCCTCCGACCCCGAGGAGGCCGGCGACCTGGCCCGCATCACGACCCTCGTCGCCATCGAGCCCGACCCGTGGTCGCGCCGCACGCTCCTGCACCTCACCGCGTCGGCCCTCGTGGTCCACCCGGCGACCGGCCGGGTGCTGCTGCGGTGGCACGCCAAGCAGGAGCGCTGGCTCCAGGTCGGCGGCCATGGCGACCCGGGGGAGTCCGACCCGTGGGCCATCGCCCTCCGCGAGGCGGAGGAGGAGACCGGCCTCACCGACCTGCGCCCGTGGCCCGGCCCGGACCCGGCGCTGTTCCAGGTGACGGTCGTGCCGGTGGTGGCGGCCAAGGGCGAGCCGGCCCACGAGCATGCCGACCTCCGCTACCTCCTCGCCACCGACCGGCCCGACGACGTGCCGGCCGAGGTCGAGGGCGTGCCGCTGCGCTGGTGCTCGGTGGAGGAGGCGGTGGCGCTGGCCGACCCCGGCCTCGAGCGGCTGCTCCGGGGCTACGAGTCCCAGGCCGCCGGCTGACGCACCTCGACGGCGGCCCACTTGTACGACGGCTGGCGGGAGTACGGGTCGAAGGCGGCGTCGGTGAGCTGGTTGGTCCGGGCGAAGTGCATGGGAACGAAGACCTGGCCCGGCTCGATGGTCGCCGTCACGAACGCCCGGGCCCGCATCGTGCCCCGGGCCGAGGCCACGACCACGTCGTCGCCCGGTTCGATGTGGCGGGTCGCGGCATCGGCCGGCGACAGCTCCACGTAGGGATCGGTCGGCGCCAGTGACCGCAGCAGCGCGGACTTCGACGTCCGCGTGCCGGTGTGCCACTGCGCCGAGGAGCCCCGCCCGGTGAGCAGCACCAACGGGTAGGGGCCGCCCGCGAGCGAACGCGGTGGGCGGGGCTCCTCGAACAGGAAGCGGGCCTTGCCGTCGGGGGTGGGGAACCACCCGTCCTCGAACAGCCGCCGCTCGGCACCCGGCTCCAGCGGCGCGGCGCCGGCCGGGTACGGCCACTGCACCCCGCCGTGCGCCTCGAGCATCTCGTAGCCCTCGATGCCGGTGATGTCGCACGGCTGGCCGGCCGAGAGGCGCCGGAGGATCCCGAACACGGCCTCGGGCGACGACCACTCGGCGAAGAGGTCGCCGCAGCCCCACGCGTCGGCCAGGAGCTTGACGATGGCGAAGTCGGTCAGCGCCTCACCCGGGGCCGGGGCCACCTTCTTCACCAGGCCGACCCGTCGCTCGGAGTTGATGAACGTCCCCTCCTTCTCGCCCCACCCGGCCGCCGGGAGGACGAGGTCGGCGAGCTGGGCCGTCTCGGTCGTCGTGTACATGTCCTGCACGACGAGGAAGTCGAGGCGGTCCATGACCTCCTCGAGGTGGCCCTGGTCGATCCACGAGTGGGCCGAGTTCGTGGCCAGGATCCAGAGGCCCTTCACCCGTCCGGCCACCACGCCCTCGAGGATCTGGTCGTAGGCGTCGCTGGCTCGGCCCGGGATCCGGTCCTCGTCGATGCCGAGCACGCCGGCGACCTTGGCCCGGTGGTCGGCGTCGGCGAAGTCATGGCCGCCGAGGAGGTTGGTGGTGTTGCTGAACAGCCGCGAGCCCATGGCGTTGCACTGGCCGGTGATCGAGTTGGCACCGGTGCCCGGCCGCCCGATGTTGCCGGTCATGAGGGCCAGGGCGATGATCGCCTGCGCCGAGCGCACGCCCTCGTGGCTCTGGTTCACGCCCATCGTCCACCAGAACGAGGCCCGCTCGCCCCGGGCGATCTTCTCGGTGACCCGCTCGAGCTGGGCCCGGTCGATGCCGGTCGCCTCGCACACCCGCTCGGGGGTGAAGGCGGCGACCTGTTCGGCGAACTCCATGAAGCCGGTGGTGTGGGCGGCGATGAAGAGGTTGTCGATCCAGCCCCGGTCGATCAGCAGCCGAGCGATGCCGTAGAGCAACGTGAGGTCGGACTTGGGGAGCAGCGCCAGGTGCTCGGTCGCGGCGACGGCCGTCTCGGTGGCTCGCGGGTCGACCACGATGATCTCGGGGGCGTGCGGGTTGCGGCAGATCCGCTCCCACATGATCGGGTGGGCGATGCAGAGGTTCGAGCCCACCAGCACGATGACGTCCGACTCCTCGAAGTCGGCGTAGGTGTAGGGCGGGGCGTCGAACCCGAACGACTGCTTGTAGGCCACGACCGAGGTGGCCATGCACTGGCGGGTGTTGCCGTCGCCGTGGACCAGGCCCATGCCGAACTTGGCGAACGCACCGAGCAGCGCCATCTCCTCGGTCGGGATCTGCCCGGTCGAGAGGAAGGCGACCGACTCGGGGCCGTGCTCGTCGAGGATGCCCTTGAACCGGTCGGTGAACGTGCGGAGCGCCTCGGGCCACGAGACGGGGACGAGCTTGCCGTGGGCGTCGCGGAGCAGCGGGGTCGTGGCCCGGTCCGAGGCGCCGAGCGGCGTGAGCGCCTCCCAGCCCTTGGGGCAGGCCATGCCGAGGTTCACCGGGTAGGCGGTGGTCGGCGTGATGTTGACGGCCTTGCCGTCGCGGAGGTGCACGTCGAGCGAGCAGCCGGTCGAGCAGTAGCCGCACACCATCGATGCCGTGGCGTCGGGCTTCCGGTTGGCCGGCACCTGCCCGAGGCCGAACCCGCCCGGCGTGCGCACCAGCTCCTGGGTGAGGGGTCCCGCCTTCTTCCGCAAGGTGAACATGAGGCTCAGCCGACCCCGGGCATGCGGGGGGCGACCACGGCGGTGAAGAACAGGCGGCGCTCGAGCAGCTCGCCGGCCACGAGGAGCGGGAGGGCGGCGAACGCCAGGGCGAGCGGTGCCCCGAGGGCCACAGCGGCGGGGAGGGCCACGCCGCCCGCCCCGCCGAGCGCGGCCCGCCACCTCGCCGGTCGCGCCAGCGCGCCGGTGAGCAGCAGGGCGGTCTTGTGGAGGTCGTCGTCGGCCGGCGCCCGGAGGTGGCGCAGCACGCTGGCCTCCCACGCCAGCTTCAGGGCGGCGGCGCCGGCGAGGAGGGCGCCCAGTCGCCGGTCGCCGGTCGTGCAGAGCACGGCGCCCAGGCCGCACGTCAGGGTGGTGAGGCCGAAGCGGATGGACGTGGCCGAGGTGCGCCACCACGTGCGGCGGGTCCGGGCGTAGAGGAGGACCGAGCAGGTCACGCCGGTCAGCCCGGTGGCGGCCACGAGCGAGCCGAGGACGGTGAGGAACGGGCTCGCCGGGTCGATCCAGGCCAGACCGGCGTAGGGCACGGCGAGCCCGGCGAAGGCACCGAAGGCGAGGGCCTCGCGGCTGAGCCACGAGTGGCGGAGGCCGAGCACGGCCCGCCAGGCCAGCCGGGGTCGGCCGAGGTGGAGGACGGAGGCAGCCAGGGCGAGCAGGCCGGTGACGAGGGCGAGGGCCGCGCTCCACCGACCGGTCGCGCCCGGTCGCACGAGGTCGACCAGGAAGGCGCCGACCGACAGCTGGGTCAGCACGAGCATGACGGTGAGGGGGTCGTGGGCGTGCGCCGGGCGCACAGCGAAGCGGTCGGCGGCCAGCACGTCGTCGACCCGGCCCCTCGCCGTGCGGTACTCGGTGGAGGGGATGGTGATCGACGACGCTGGAGCGCCGGGCACGAGCGCGCCACCCGTCGCCGCCTCGGCCCGGAGCACCACCGTGTCGACGATGCCGATGGCGATGGCCCCGTTCGGGCAGGCCTGCACGCACGCGGGTGCCTCACCGGCGGCGAGCCGGCCCTGGCACATGTCGCACTTGCGGACGATGCCCCGGCTGGGGTTGTAGCGGGGCACCTCGTAGGGGCAGGTGAGCGTGCAGTACGAGCAGCCGATGCACTGGTCGTCGAGGTGGGTGACGATGCCGGTGACGGGATCCTTCTCGTAGGCGTCGACGGGGCAGCCGTCGAGGCAGGCCGGGTCGACGCAGTGGTGGCAGCCGGTGGTGACGGTCTGCTGGTAGCGGACGCCGGGCTCGGTGCCGTGGAGCAGGCCGACCGACCGCCACGACTCGTCCTCGTCGAGCCCGTTGAGGGAGTGGCACGCCACCACGCAGGACTTGCAGCCGGTGCAGGCGTCGAGGTCGACCTCGAAGCGGTACTGCTGGCCCGCGCCCGGCACGGTCGAGGGGATGAGGTCGCGGTAGTAGCGGGCCTGGGCCGGCTCGGCGGCGTCGTGGCGCGCCGAGAACCGCTCGACGGGCGTGAGCCGGCGCTGCTCGGCCAGCCACTCGTCGACCAGGGTCGTCGTCATCCGGTCGAGACCTGCACGGCGCCGTCGACGACCCGGGCCGGGTAGGTGGCCACGGCCACGCCCTCCTCGTCGAGGCAGGTGCCGGAGCGGAGGTCGAAGCGCTGCTTGAAGACGGGCGAGGCGACGGTGAGGACGTCGCCGGCCGAGCCGACGATGCCCCGGGACAGCACGGCGGCCCCGCTGATGGGATCGAGGTTGTCGATGGCGAGGACCTCGTCGCCGGGGGAGACGAGGAAGACGGCGACCTGGCGCTCCCCGAGGAGGGCGGCGACGCCGCGGTTCGGGACGAGGGCTTCCACCGGGCACACCTCCACCCACGCCGTCATCGGGCGACCTTCTCCTCGTCGCGGGCCGGGCGGATCTGGCCCCGCTCCTTGACGAACACGACGGTGGGGTCGGGCTCGTCGGTGTTCACGAACGAGCGGAAGCGGGCCAGTCGGACCGGGTCGGCCAGCGTGGCCTTCCACTCGCACTCGTACGTGGCCACGTGGTGGGCGATGGCGGCGTCGAGCTGGTCGGCGATGCCGAGCGAGTCGTCGAAGATCACGGACCGCAGGTGGTCGATCCCGCCCTCGAGCTTCTCGAACCAGGGCGCCGTGCGCTCCAGCCGGTCGGCCGTGCGCACGTAGAACATCAGGAAGCGGTCGATGGCCTGCACCAGCGCCTCGTCGTCGAGGTCGGTGGCCAGCAGCACGGCGTGCCGCGGGCGCTGGCCGCCGTTGCCGGCGACGTAGAGGTTCCAGCCCGCCTCGGTGGCGATGACCCCGACGTCCTTGCTCTGGGCCTCGGCGCACTCGCGGGCGCAACCCGAGACCGCCATCTTCAGCTTGTGGGGCGAGCGCAGGCCGCGGTAGCGCTCCTCGAGGAGGATGGCCATCGACGTCGAGTCCTGCACGCCGTAGCGGCACCACGTCTGGCCGACGCACGACTTCACCGTGCGGAGGGCCTTGCCGTAGGCGTGCCCCGACTCCATCCCGGCGTCGACCAGCCGTTGCCAGATGACGGGGAGCTGCTCGACCCGGGCGCCGAACAGGTCGATGCGCTGGCCGCCGGTGATCTTCGTGTAGAGGTCGAGCTCCTTGGCCACCTGCCCGATGGCGACGAGCTGCTCGGGCGTGATCTCGCCGCCCGGCACGCGGGGCACCACCGAGTAGGTGCCGTCCTTCTGGAGGTTGGCGAGGAAGTGGTCGTTGGTGTCCTGGAGCGAGGCGTCCTCGCCGTCGAGCACGTAGCGGTTCGTCTGGCTGGCGAGGATCGAGGCGACGGTGGGCTTGCACACCTCGCAGCCCCGACCGGTGCCGTGGCGCTCGAGCAGCTCGGAGAACGTCGTGATGCGCTCGAACCGGACGAGGTCGAACAGCTCCTGGCGGGTGTGGTCGAAGTGCTCGCAGAGCGCGTCGCTCACCTCCTGGCCCAGCCGCTTGAGCTCGACCTTCGTGATGGACGCCACGAGGGGCTTGCACCCGCCGCACGTCGAACCGGCCTTCGTCGAGCCGCCGGTGGCGATGGCGTCGCAGATCTGGCCCTTGGTGACGTTGTTGCACGAGCAGATCAGGGCGGTGTCGCCCAGGTCGTCGGCCGACGGGATGGCGAGCACGGCCGACGGCGCGGCCAGGGTGGCGATCTCCGCCGGCGTCGGGAGGTCGCCCCGGGCCATGGCGAGGAGGGTGTCGTAGCCGGCGGCGTCGCCGACGAGGATGCCGCCGAGCAGGCGAGGTCCCTCGGGGTCGACGACCAGGCGCCGGTACACGTCGCCGATGGGGTCGACGTAGGTGACGTCGACGCCGCCCTCGGTCGTCCCGAAGCTGGCGACGTCGATGCCGAGCAGCTTGAGCTTCGTCGACAGGTCGGCACCGGTGAAGGTCGTGTCGGCCGCGCCGGTGAGCTGGTCGGCGACGAGGCGAGCCATCTGGTAGCCGGGGGCGACCAGGCCCCAGGTGCGGCCGAGGGCAACGGCGCACTCACCGATGGCGTAGATGGCCGGGTCCGACGTGCGGCACCGGTCGTCGACGGCGATCCCGCCCCGCTCGCCCAGCTCGAGGCCGCAGCCCCGGGCCAGGTCGTCGCGGGGCCGGATGCCGGCCGAGAACACGACGAGGTCGACCTCGAGCGAGGTGCCATCGGCGAACCCCATGCCGACGACCTGTCCCCGCTCGCCGGTCGCCACCTCGGTGGTCTGGCAGCCGGTGTGGACGTGCACGCCCAAGGCCTCGACCTTGCGACGCAAGGTCTCGCCGCCGGTCTCGTCGACCTGCACCGGCATGAGCCGGGGGGCGAACTCGACGACGTGGGTGTCGAGCCCGAGCGAGCGCAGGGCGTTGGCCGCCTCCAACCCGAGCAGGCCGCCACCGACGACGGCGCCGCTGCGACACAGGAGGGCGAAGTCGGCGATGGCCTCGAGGTCGTCGAGCGTGCGGTACACGAACGAGCCCTCGGCGTCGTTGCCGGGGACGGGCGGCACGAACGGCGTCGAGCCGGTCGCCAGCACGAGGGCGTCGTAGGTCACGGTGCGGCCCATGGCCGAGGTGACGGTGCGGGCCTCGCGGTCGATGCGGATGGCGGGGTCGCCGGCGTGGACGCGCACGCCCGGGACGTCGAGGATGGCCGGGTCGACGAGCGAGAGCTCCTCGGCCGAGGTGCCCTCGAAGAACGAGCTGAGGTGCACCCGGTCGTAGGCCAGGCGCCGCTCCTCGCAGAAGACCACGACGTCCCACTCGGCCGGGGCGCCGCGATCGACGAGCTCCTCGAGCAGCTTGTGGCCGACCATGCCGTGGCCGGCGATGACGAGCGTCCTGCGTCCGCGTGATGCCATGCCGCCAGACAACCGGTCCGAGGTGTTCGTGGCGTTGCCCCGACGTCAACGTCGCGCGACGGCCGGCGCAGGGGTGACGCCCGCCGGTGTGCAGACGACGAAACACGGTCGAAATCACAGGGTGCACCCCCCTCGTGTGCGGGAGCGGTGCCCGTCGGTTCACGCTCGGGCAACTCGCCGGAATCGCAGCCGGGGTTGAGTGCGCCGCATGACTGCGACCGATGTCTACGTGCCCACCCCTGTCGCGCCGGCCGCACCTCCGGCACTCGAGTACGAGCGACGGGGTCGTTGGATCGAGCACTGGGACCCCGACGACGAGGGGTTCTGGGAGCGCAGCGGCGAGCGCATCGCCCGCAAGAACCTGATCTGGTCGATGTTCGCCGAGCACATCGGCTTCAGCATCTGGGTGATCTGGACGATCGTCGTCCTCAACCTGGCCAACGCCGGCATCGCCCTGTCGGTGTCCGAGCTGTTCCTGCTGACGCTGGTCCCGAACGCCATCGGCTCGTTCCTGAGGATCCCCTACACGTTCGCCGTGCCCCGCTTCGGCGGGCGCCTCTGGACGACGATCAGCGCGTCGTTGCTGTTCATCCCCACGATCCTGCTCGCCGTCGTGGTGCCGAGCGGCTGGTTGCTGCACCAGTCGCACGACATGCAGCTGTGGGTCTTGCTCCTGTGCGCCGCGACGGCCGGCCTCGGCGGCGGCAACTTCTCGTCGTCGATGGCCAACATCTCGTTCTTCTACCCGGAGCGGAAGAAGGGCTTCGCCCTCGGCCTCAACGCCGCCGGTGGGAACCTCGGCGTGGCGTCGGCCCAGCTGTTCGTGCCCCTGGTCCTCATCATCGGGGTGTCGGCCGCGGCCGTGAAGCTGCCGGTCCACCAGGTGCACCTCGCCTACGCCGGCTTCCTGTGGCTGCCGTTCATCGCCCTCGCCACGTTCGCCGCCTGGCGCTACATGGACAGCCTCCGCGAGGCGAGGTCCGACAAGAGCTCGTACCGGGAGGCCCTGGCCCAGCCCCAGACCTGGATCATGTCGCTGCTCTACATCGGGACGTTCGGCTCGTTCATCGGCTTCTCGTTCACGCTCCCGCTCACGATCAAGAACACCTTCCCGGAGTTCCTCGCCGGGCACCCGTTCATCGCGACGTACCTCGCCGGGCTCGGCTTCGTCGGCGCCCTCATCGGCTCCCTGTCCCGCCCGCTCGGCGGCCTGCTCTCCGACCGCCTCGGCGGCGCCCGGGTGACGCTGGTCTCGTTCCTCGGCATGGCCGTCTTCACCGCCACCGCCATCGTCGGCGTGCAGCACCGGAGCTTCGTGGCCTTCTTCGCCTCCTACATGGGCGTGTTCCTGCTGTCGGGCATCGGCAACGGCTCGACCTACAAGATGATCCCGTCGATCTTCGCCGTGCTCGGCCGCTCCCACGCCGAGGCGACGGGCGCCGATCTCAAGGAGTCGACCGTCGAGTACAAGCGGCGGGCCGCCGCCGTGATCGGCATCGCCGGGGCCATCGGCGCCTTCGGCGGGGTCCTCATCCAGGTCGTGCTCCGACAGGCCAGCCTCAACGTCTCGGCCCTGGTGAAGGCGGCCACGACCCCGGCCGAGAAGATCGCCGTCGCGGCCGCCCACGCCGACTGGTCGGTGCCGGCGCTGCGGGTGTTCCTGGTCTCGTACCTCGTCCTCGCCGCCGTGACGTGGGCGGTGTACCTCCGCCGGGGGGCCAGCGTCCGCGTGTGAGCGAGCTTGCGAGCGAACCGTCAGCACAGGCCTTGTGAGGCGCCCTGCGCCGAGCAGCTCATCGGTGCTCACCGACGCAGCACCGCTCGACGCGGTCCGACCTCGGTGGAGGACCGATGAGTTCAGCGGGAGGTAACAATCCGGCAACAGCCCGCTGTCACACTCGCCCCATGGCGATCCCCCCGCTGGCCGGTTACACGGTCGCGGTCACCGCCGACCGTCGGCGCGAGGAGCAGGTCGAGCTCCTGCGCCGCCGGGGCGCCGACGTGCTCGAGGGACCGACGGTGCGGACGGTCCCCCTGGCCGACGACTCGTCGCTGCGGGCGGGCATCGAGGCCATCGTGGCCCGGCCGCCCCGGATCACGGTCGTGCTCACCGGGCTCGGCGTCCGGACCCTCCTCGGCGCCGCCGAGAGCATGGGCCTCGGCGAGGAGCTGCTCGCCGCCATCGGGCAGTCCGAGGTCTACACGCGGGGCCCCAAGGCGACCGGCGCGGCGGTGACCGCGGGGATCGACGTGGCGTGGAGCACGGTGGGGGAGCGCTCGACCGAGCTGCTGGCCGAGCTGGCGGACGCGGCCACGGCGGGCACGCGGATCGCCGTGCAGCGAGACGGCGACGCCGACCCGCACCTCGCCCGGGCCCTCGCGGCGCTCGGTGGTGACGTCGTCGACATCCCGGTCTACCGGTGGTCGATGCCCGAGGACCTGCTGCCGGCCCAACGGCTGCTCGAGGCGGTGTGCGCCCGGTCGGTCGATGCCGTGACGTTCACCAGCTCGCCGTCGGTGCGACACCTGTTCGACCTGGCGGAGGTGTCGGGCCAGCGCGACGAGCTGCTCGAGGCGCTCAACGGGCCCGTGCTGGCCGTGTGCGTGGGTCCGGTCTGCTCGGAGACGGCGAAGGAGCTCGGCATCGGGTCGGCCGTGGTCCCCAAGCGGGCTCGGCTCGGGACCATGGTGCTGGCCCTGGCGGCCGAGCTGGGCGGGCGGGCTCGCCGGCTCGAGCTGCGGGGCGCCGAGGTCACCATCCAAGGCGCCCTGGCCGTCGTCGGCGACGAGGAGGTCCGGCTGACGGATCGGGAGCGAGCCGTGCTCCACGCCCTCGTCGACGCCGGTGGCGCGGTGGTGCCCAAGCGGACGCTGCTCCGGGACGTCTGGGGTGCGGCGGCCACCGACGAGCACGCCGTCGAAGTGACCGTGAGCCGGCTCCGGAGTCGCCTCGGAGTCGTGGGTGCGGCGGTGCAGACGGTCCCCCGGCGGGGGTACCGACTCGCCTAGGCGACGTCCTGCCGGGAGAGCAGGCGGACGGTGAGCCACACGGCGACGACGAACGCGATGGCCGGCACGACGAGGGCGGTGGTCGGCGACACGTCGATGAGGCGCTCCGGCCCGTGGGCGAGGTGGCTCAGCAGCGACCGGGCGTTGGCCCGGACCGACAGCCGGGCGGCGTTGGCGCCGGCGCGGGCCACGAAGCCCTCCCAGATGAGGATGTAGGCGAGGCCCCAGACCAGCGAGCGCTTCACCCGGAGGCCGAGCCAGGTGAAGATGCCGGCGTAGGCGACGGTCGAGAGGGTGCACGCGGCCAGCGTGCCGAGCACGAGGTCGGACCCGGCGCCGGTCGCCGCGGCGGTGAGAACCATCGGGACGACGACCACCGGCAGGGTCACGGTGAGGGTGGCGGCCAGGGCGGCGGCGGCGATCTTCCACCGGGCCACCGGCTTGAGCCAGAGGTAGACGAGCGTGCCGTCCTCGCTCGGGTCGCCCAGCACCGACGACGCGAACACCAACGTGGTCACCGGCACGAACAGGGCGAGCCCGTAGGTGGCCATGAGGAACGTGCCGTCGTCGAGCGGGTCGGCGGCCGAGTTCCAGCGCAGGGTCAGGCCGAGCAGCACGCCCATGGCGCCGAGGGCGAGGAGGGCGATGATCCGACCTTTCGTGGCCTGGGTCGACAGCAGCAGCCGGTAGAGGGCCCTCATCGTCCCACCAGGTAGCGGAAGACGCTCTCGAGGTCGTCGTCGAGCGGCACCAGCTCGTGGAGCCGGGCGCCGACGGCCTTGGCCTGAGGCGCCACGGCGCGCCGGAAGGCGGCGACGTCGATCGTCTCGACCAGCAGGGTGTCGTCGTCGAGCTCGACGCCGACCACGGCGCCGCCGGCGATCAGCGCGGCGGCCAGCTCCCGGGGTCGGTCGGTGCGGAGGCGGAGCCGATGGGGGCGATCGTCCATCAGGGCGCGGATGTCGTGGAAGTCGCCCTCGGCGGCCAGCCGGCCCTGGGCGATGACCAGGACGCGCGAGCCGAAGCGCTCGACCTCGTCGAGCACGTGGCTGGACACGACGACGCACCGGCCCTCGCCGCCCAGTCGGCGGAACAGGTCGATGAGGTGGAGGCGCTGGCGGGGGTCGAGGCCCTCGAGCGGCTCGTCGAGCATCACCACCTCGGGGTCGTGCACCAGGGCGTGGGCCACCTTGACCCGCTGGCGCATGCCCTTCGAGTACGTGGTCAGCGGCCGCCGGTCGTCGGGGTCGAGGTCGACGTCGCGCAGGGCGGCGGCGGCCGCCTCGTCCGGGGAGGGCAGGCCTTGGAGCTCGGCGGCCAGGCGCACGAAGTGGCGTCCGGTCAGCGTGCCGAACACGGCCTCCTGCTGGGGCACGAGGCCGATGCGGCGGTAGAGCTCGGGGTCGCCGTGGGGGTCCTCGCCCAGCACCTCGACGGTGCCCTGGGACGGGCGGGTGAGCCCGCACAGAAGCCGGAGGACGGTGGACTTGCCGGCGCCGTTCGGGCCGAGCAGCGCCGTCACGCCGGGGCCGACCCGGAACGACACGTCGGACACGGCGACGACGTCGCCGAACCACTTGGAGACGCGGTCGGCGACGATCACCGGGTCACCGTGAGCGTCTTGTAGCGCAGCCACACCACGGCGGCGCCGAGGGCGACCCACGCCCCCTCGGCCGCCACCAACGTCACGGTGGCGATCTCCGGGTAGGCGCCGGTCTCGCCGTAGACGCGCGTGACGAGCTCGAACGGCAGGAAGAAGAGGTTGAGCAGGAGCACGTGGGGGTCGGCGCCGGCCACCTTCACGAACTGGTCGGTCGTGATGCTGGTGGCGAACAGCAGGAGGATCACGCCGGCCGAGGCGAACGCCCGCCGGTCGGTCAGGGCGGCGGCGGCCAGCGACAGGGCGGTGAAGGCGACCGAGATGACGAGGGCGGCCAGGCCGATCCGGACGAACACGAGCAGGAAGTCGCCGACGCCGCCCGGCCCGGCGTCGGCCAGCGTCAGCCCGATGAGCTGGAGCAGGGGCGGGCCGAGGGTGACGAAGCCGAGCACGGGAACGACGGCGAGCACCTTGGCCAGCAGGTAGGTGCCGCGGTCGAGCGGCGACGCGAGGTAGAGGCCGAGCGTGCCGTTGCGGCGGTCGGGGCAGAGGACCTCGGGCCCGACCAGGGCCACGAACAGCACGATCGCCGCGGTGATGAAGCCGTAGTACTCGGCGTAGGTCGGGATGATGTCGGTCTGGCGCTGGATCTGGTCGGGGAGGAGGGCGGCGATGCCCACGAACACGGCCGCCGGCAGGTAGGCGATGAGCACCGACGCGATCGGGAGGAGCTTGGCCCACGGGGTGCGGCGCAGGCCGAGGGCCCGCAGGACGCTGTACCGGGCCAGGCTCCGCACCGCGCCCCACCGCCCCCGTCGGGGGCCGTCGTAGCGCCGGTATCCCCGGTCGAGGATGCGCGCGTCAGACATCAGGCATCGAGGTCGTTCAGCTGGGCGGCGAGGAAGACGTCCTCGAGCGTCGCCTTCCGCCGCCGCACCCGGCGGAGGCCGAGGTCGAGGTCGGCCGCCTGGTCGCGCACGGCGTCGGCGGCCAGGTCGGGGTCGCCCTCGACGAGGAGCCGGCTCGCGTCCTGCTCGACGGAGAGGCCGGCCGCCCGCAGCCGGGACGCCAGCGGGCGGGCGTCGCCGTCGACGACCACCTCGAGCCCGCCGTCGCCCGACCGGAGGTCGTCCAGCCGACCCTGGGTCACGACCCGCCCCTCGGACAGGATCACCACGGCGTCGCAGACCCGCTCGACCTCCTCGAGCAGGTGCGACGACAGCACGACGCTGATGCCGAACTCGTGGCCGACGCGGCGGATGAGGTCGAGCATCGACTCCCGCTGCACCGGGTCGAGCCCGTTGGTCGGCTCGTCGAGCAGGAGGAGGACGGGGTCATGCGCCAGGGCAGCGGCCAGCTTCACCCGCTGGCGCTGGCCGGTCGACATCGTGCCCACCGGGCGGAACCGCTCCTCGCCCAGGCCGACCTGCCACAGGGCGTCGCTCGCCCGGGACGTGGCCTCGCGCCCGGGCAGCCCGTGGACCTCGGCCAGGTGGCGGACCAGGTCGTGGGCCTTCACGTCGGGCGGCAGGGCGTCGTGCTCGGGTGCGTAGCCGAGCCGCTCGCGGACCTGGGGCCCGGCGTGGGTCGGGTCGAGGCCGAGGACCTCGAGGCTGCCCTCGTCGGGCCGGTGGAGGCCCAGGACCATCCCGAGCAGGGTCGTCTTGCCCGCCCCGTTCGACCCGAGCAGGCCGGTGACGCCCTCGCCGATCTCGAACGTGGCGCCGGACAAGGCGGTGGTGCGCCCCCAGTGCTTCACGACGGAAGTGCCCCGGACGACTGCCATGTCCGAGGAGACGCTAGTGAGTCAGGTGGGTGTCCACGGGTTCGGCCACGTCGTAGAGGTCGAGGGCGACCTCGTCGTCGGCCAGCCGCCGCTGGTCGACGGGTGGGATGAGGAACGAGAGCGCGGCGCCCACGGCGACGATGCCGGCGGCCAGGAAGAGCGACGGTCGGGACGCGGCGGCGACTGCCGACTCGAGGGCGTGGCGCAGCTCGAGCGGCGGGTGCGAGGAGGGGGAGAGGTTCACGCCGCCCCGGCGGATCTGGGTCAGGGCGGCCTCGCGGACCGCGGCCGGGAGCTTCGCGTCGCGGACGGCGGCGGTGGCGTGGCGGATGATCTGGCTCGACAGCACCGAGCCGACGATGGCCACGCCGAGCGCCGAGCCGACCTGGCGCACGGTGCTGTTGGCGCCGCTGGCCACGCCGGCCTTGTCGGGGTCGATGTCGTAGAGGATCACGTTGGTGAGCTGCGAGCTGGCCAGGCCGACGCCGATGCCGAACAGCAGGGTCGCGGGCAGGAGGCCGAAGAACGACACGCCGGGCCGGAGCAGCACGCCCATGAGCACCAGCCCGCCGGCGTCGAGGATCAGTCCGAAGCGCACGATCGAGGTCGTGCCGAGCACGCGGGTGAGCCGGCCGCCGGCCTGGGCCGCCAGCAGGATGGCCAGGCCCATGGGCACCAGCCACAGCCCGTTGTCGATGGCCGAGAGCTGCTTGCCGTCCTGGAGGAAGACCGGCAGCACGAACAGCATGCCGAGCTGGCCCATGGCCACGGTGATCGACGTGATCAGGCCGTAGCGGAAGCACCGGTGGCGGAGCTGGCCGAACTCGAACAGGGGGCTGTCGCCCCGTCGCTCCTTGTGCAGGTCGACCCGCACGAAAGCGGTGAGGGCGAGGGCGGAGAGGACGAACAGCAGCGGCGTGATCGAGACGGGGCGGGTCGCCGGCCACAGCGACGAGGCGTCGGCCAGCGGGTGCCACCAGCCGTACGTGGCGGCCTGGCTGATGCCGAACACGAGGCTGAAGGCGCCGACGGCGACGAGCACGGCACCGGGCAGGTCGAGTCGCCCCCGGCGGCCGGTGGGCGTGTCGTGGCGCATGAACAGGATGGCGCCGACGACGGCGAGGGGCGCCACGATCACGTTGATGCGGAAGGCCCACCGCCACGAGTGGTAGGTGGTGAGGTACCCGCCGAGCACCGGCCCGAAGGCGACGGCGCCGCCGGCGACCGCGCCCCAGGCGGCGAAGGCGGTGGCCCGCTCGCGGCCGCGGAAGGTGTTGGAGAGGATGGCCAGCGTCGCCGGCATCATCATCGCCGCGCCGATGCCCTCGATGACCGCCTCGCCGACCAGGAGCTGGGGCACCGAGTGGGCGATCGACGCCACCAGCGAGCCGACCCCGAAGAAGGCGGCACCGACGATGAACATGCGACGGGCGCCGTAGAGGTCGCCGAGCCGCCCACCGATGATCAGCAGCGTGGCGAAGGTGAGCGAGTAGCCGGTCATGACCCACTGCACCGACGGGAGCGTGGTGTGCAGCTCCCGGATGATCGTGGGGATCGCGACGGTGAGGACGGTGTTGTCGACCACGACGATGACGAGGGCGATCAGCACGATGGCGAGCGTCAGCCATCGCTTCGGGTCGAGCTCCTCTATCATCCGTCTGGATGATAACTGGCCGGGTGCGAGATCCCGAACGGAGCCGGGAGCGGCTGCTCGAAGCGGCGCTCGAGGAGTTCGCCGACAAGGGCTACGCCGGGGCCCGGGTCGAGGCCATCGCCACCCG
>JAODBP010000294.1 GCA_025464025.1 Actinomycetes bacterium
GCCTCGGCCGGCGCGCCGCGGGTCGCCCCGGCCGCCTGGGCCCGCTGGGCGTCCGACACCCGGGCGCCGCACCCGGCCAGCACCACCAGCGCCACGAAGCCGATCAGCCACCGTTGCTTCCCCCACCGCATCGAGCGATCGTATATGAGATACGAATGAGAGGGACATTCCGGTTACCGTTCAGTCACCACGAAGCAAGTGATCGTGTGGCGTTCACCACCGGGCAACGGCCACGTCGACGGCGTCCGTCATGGTGGACGCATGGAAGGTGAGCACCTGGACATGCCGGAGCGGATGGTCGTCAGCCCCGCTGCCGGGATCTTCGCCATGGTGAAGGACCTGGTCTCGACGGTCGTGACCGCCGGGACCACCATCGGCTTCGTCCACGCCGGCGACGAGGCGGTGCCCGTGCAGTCGCCGTTCGACGGTCACCTGGTCGCCCTCGACGCCGTCGACGGCGAGCGCCTGACCCGCCACCAGCGCATCGCCTGGCTGCGCTGCGCCTAGGGAGCACCCCGCGCCATATGCTCCGCGGCCGTGCGCATCTCGTGCGGCCTCGCGCCGTCCCTCGACACCGTCGAGCACGCCAAGCTGGCCGAGGAGCTCGGCTACGAGCGGGTGTGGCTCTACGACTCCCCAGCGATCTACCTCGACATCTGGGCGTCGCTGGCGCTCATCGCGTCGGCCACGGAACGGATCGGGTTGGGCACCGCAGTCCTGGTGCCGGGCCTCCGGAACGTGGTGGCCGAAGCCGCCGCCATCGCCACGATCGAAGCCGCCGCGCCGGGCCGACTCGCCCTGGGCTACGGCACCG
This sequence comes from Actinomycetes bacterium, assembly GCA_025464025.1. The sequence goes on from JAODBP010000294.1 coordinate 815, forward strand.
GCGCCACGGCGCGCTGGACGTTCGGCAAGCGTCCCCTCTCGCTCGCGACGGTCGGTGAGCACCTCCGCAAGCTCCGCGCCCTCCTGAACGGCGAGGTCGTCGAGGTCGACGGCCACCAGGTCCAGATGGACCAGCTCGGCCGCTTCGCCCCGCCCCGCCCGATCGAGGTGCCGTTCCTGCTCAGCGCCCTCGGGCCCAAGGGCCAGGCCCTGGCTCACGAGGTCGACGGGATCATGACGGTCGGCTTCGACGCCACCGGCTACGACTGGGCCGCCCGCCTCGTGGTCGGCACCGTGCTCGACCCCGGCGAAGCCCTCACGTCCGAGCGGGTCAAGGCCTCCGCCGGGCCCTGGTACGCGATCATGGCCCACGGTGCCTGGGAGGCCATGCCCGAGGCCGTCGACGGCTTCCCGGCCGGCGCCGAGTGGCGGGCCGAGCTCGACTCGATGCGACCGGAGGGCGAGCGCCACCTCGAGGTGCACCACGGCCACGCCACCACGGTCACCGACCTCGATCGCATCCTCGTCGACGCCGCCGGCGACGGCATCGTCGGCATGGGCTGGGTGGCCGAGGCGGACGGCATCGCCGCCAACATCGCCGCGGCCGAGGCCGGCGGCTCCACCGAGGTCATCTACGCCCCCTCGGGGCCCGACGTCGCCCGCGAGCTGCGGGCCTTCGCGAAAGCAGCCGGACTGTGAGCACGACCGAAGAGAACAAGGCCATCGTCCAGCGGTTCTGGGACGCCCTCGCCGTGCGGAACTGGGCGGGCATGGAGGCCCTCCTCACCGACGATGCCCACTACACCGACATCGGCACCCCGGGGCCCGGCGGCACCGGACCCAAGGGCGTCACCGGCCGGGTCAGGATCGGCCTCGAGCCGCTTTCGGGCTACGGCCACCTGCCCGGCACCAACATGATCGCCGAGGGCGATCTGGTGATGACCGAGCACACCGAGCGATGGGAGTTCCACACCGGCGAGGTGATCGACCACTCGTTCGTGTCGGTGACCCAGCTGCGCGACGGCAAGATCTTCCGCTGGCACGACTACTCGAACATCCCGAACATCACCGACAACGCGCCGGCCTGGTGGCTCGAGCACATCATGAAGGCGGCGACCGGCGGGTGAGCCCCCTCAAGATCCTCGTGATCGGGGGGACGGGGCCGACCGGGATCCCACTGGTCCAGGACCTCGTCGGGCGGGGCCACGACGTCACGCTGCTCAACCGGGGGCTCCACCCGAAGCCCGAGCTCGCGGACGTCCCGACCATCACGGCCGACCCCTACGACGAGGCCTCCCTCACCGAAGCGCTGGGTGAGCAGACGTGGGACGTCGTCGTCGCCATGTACGGCCGGCTGCGGCGCATCGCCGAGCTGACCAAGGGGCGGTGCGGCCACTTCGTGTCGGTCGGCGGCGTGCCGGCCTACCGCGGCTGGACCGACGCCTGGCAGCACGACCCGGCCGGCATGCCGGTGCCGGTGCGGGAGGACGCCGACCTCGTCGAGGACCCGGCGATCGACGAGAAGGGCTACCGGATCGTCCGCACCGAGGCCGCCGTGTTCGAGCACCACCCCGGCGCCGCGCACTTCCGCTACCCCTACGTCTACGGCCCCCACCAGGTGGTGCCGCGGGAGTGGTCGATCGTGCGCCGCATCCTCGACGGGCGCCGCCGGATCATCGTGGCCGACGAGGGGCTCACCCTCCACCACCACGGCTACACCGAGAACTGCGCCCACGCCCTCCGGCTCGGCATCGAGCACCCCGAGCGGTCGGCCGGCACGATCTTCAACGCGGCCGACGAGGAGGTGCTCACCGTCCGCCAGGTGGTGGAGCTGTGCGCCGCCGCCCTCGGCGTCGACCTCGAGATCGTGTCGATGCCCTACGACCTCGCCGTGCCGGCCTGGCCGCTGCTGGCCCAGCCGCTGCCGACCCACCGCGTGCTCGACCTCAGCCGGCTCGTGCACCAGCTCGGCTACCGCGACTGGGTCCCGGCCCGCACCGCGCTGCCGCTGACGGCCCGCTGGCTGGCCGAGCACCCGCTCGCCCCCGGCGCCCAGGAGGAGGTCGTCCTCACCGACCCGTTCGACTACCGGGCCGAGGATGCGCTGATGGACTCGTGGCTCCGAGCCCGATCCCAGGTCGTCGTCCCCGACTTCGCCACCAAGCCCTCGTGGGGCCTCGCCTACAGCGGTCCCCACGGGCGCCCACGCACCAAGAAGGAGTTCGTGGAGTGAGCGCAGCGAGTGGAACGGACTCCGGCGGCAGCGCGAGCGCCAGCGAGCCGGCCGCAGATGGGTCTGGGGCGCAGCCCCAAGGAAACAAGGAGTTCGTGGAGTGAGCAGTGGACCGATGGAGGGCATCAAGGTCCTCGACTTCTCGATCGCCCTGACCGGCCCCTACGCCGGCGCGCTCCTCGCCGACCAGGGCGCGGATGTGATCAAGGTCGAGCGGCCCGGCATCGGCGACATCGCCCGCTGGGTGGGCGTGGCGGTCAACGGGATGAGCTCGCTCTACCTGGTCTGCAACCGGGGGAAGCGCTCGATCGTCCTGAACCTCGAGGAGGCGGAGGCGGTCGACATCGCCCAGCGGCTCGCCGCCGAGGCCGACGTGATCATCCAGAACTTCCGCCCCGGTGTCATGGACAAGCTCGGCCTCGGCTACGAGGACGTGCGGGCCACCAACCCCGACATCGTCTACGCCTCGCTGTCGGGCTTCGGCTCGGTCGGCCCGTACAAGGACCGCAGCGCCTACGACACCGTCATCCAGGCCTACGCCGGGTTCGCCGTCAACCAGGCCGACCCGGCCGACGGCGTGCCGGTGTTCCTCCGCCAGACGGCGGCCGACAAGGTCACGTCGCTGTTCGCCAGCCAGGCCATCACCGCCGCGCTGTTCGCCCGGGAGCGGGGCAGGGGCGGCCAGCACGTCGAGCTGTCGATGACCGATGCCGTGGTGTCGTTCCTGTGGGCCGACTCGGCCGCCAACGAGGTGCTGCTCGACAGCGACCACACCCAGAACTCGTCGTTCGTCGCCGGGTTCCGCCCGTTCCGCTTCGTCGACGGCTGGGGCATCTGCACCCCGACGTCCGACCACGACTTCGCCGGGCTGTGCCGAGGGCTGGGCGTGGTGGGCTACGACGACCCGCGGATCGCCACCATCGGCGAGCGCATCAAGCACCGAGACGTGCTCGAGCCGATCATGGACCTCTGCTACGCCCACGCCGCCGGCATGACGATGGCCGAGGCCAAGGAGCGGTGGGAGGCCGAGCGGGTGCCGTTCGCCATGATCCTCACGCCCGAGGAGCTGACGGTCGATCCGCACGCGGTGGCCATCGGGCTGTTCGAGGAGGCTGACCACCCGGTCGTGGGCCGCACCCGCATCCCCCGCCACCCGGCCCGCTTCGGCGGCACGCCGGCCCGGCTCGGCGGAGCGTCGCCCAGCCTGGGCGAGCACACCGACGAGGTCCTCACCGAGCTCGGCCTGGCCGACCAGGTGGCCGACCTGCGCGCCCGCAACATCGTGGCCTGATCGTTCGTCGTCGCGTTGGCGGCTTCCCGCGCCGTCAACGCGACAGAGAACGGAGCCTCAGGGCCAGGGCCACCAGCCAGGCGTCGACGAGGGTGAGGCCGAGGCGCTGGAACAGGCCGTGGGCCGGGCCGGCGGCGGTGGCGGCCAGGCACGCGGCGGCAGCGGCGCCGGTGGCGAGGGACACCGGGCGCCAGCGGCCGGGGAGCGAGCGGGCGGCCAGGAGGGGCACCAGGGCCAGGGCGACGTAGGCGCCGGCGGCGGCCACAGCGTGGGCCGGGACGTCGCGGTCGGGCTGGAGGGGGACGGCGGCGACCGCCAGCGAGCCGGCGCCAGCAGCAACGGCGGCGATCCACGCCGGGCCGTCGACCGCCTGGCGGAGGCCGGTGGCGAAGAGGGGCACGCCGACACCGAAGGCGATCATGCCGGCCGTCATCCACGGGCGGGTGGGGGCACCGACCTTCGCCAGCTCGCTGATGGCGTCGTGGATCGGTGCGCACCCGTCGGTGGCCAGACCACCGCCCACCCAGGCGGCCACGAAGGCGGCCGGACCAGCGACGCCGCCGATGGTGGCGAGCGAGGTCCTCAGTCGAAGAGGCTCGTGGAGCCGGAGGACGACGAGGCGTCGGTCAGGAACGGATCGCGGTCGAGGTCGAAGCGGGTGATCCCACCCAGCAGGCGGGGCAGGATCCGCAGGAAGGTTCGCAACACAGAGCTCCTTCTTCCCTGATCACATCGTTGTCATTCACCGTAGGCGTCGCGTAGTGCAACTGTTGTGATGCCCAGCGCAACCCTGCGAGCATGGGCGGGCAGGGCGACGAGGGGGATCCATGCACGAGCTGGTGGTACGTGGCGGCCTGGTGGTCGATGGCACGGGGGGCGCGCCCCGGCTCGCCGACGTCGCCGTCGACGGCGGCCGCATCACCGAGGTGGGTCGGGTCGACGTGGCGGGCGCCCAGGAGATCGACGCCACCGGCCAGGTGGTGACGCCCGGCTTCGTCGACATCCACACCCACTACGACGGCCAGGTCACGTGGGACCCGGCGCTCTCCCCCACCAGCTGGCACGGCGTCACCACCCTGGTGATGGGCAACTGCGGCGTGGGCTTCGCCCCGGTCGAGCGCCACAAGCGGGAGTGGCTCATCGGGCTCATGGAGGGGGTGGAGGACATCCCCGGCACCGCCCTGCACGAGGGCATCAAGTGGGCGTGGGAGACCTTCCCCGAGTACCTCGACGCCGTCGACTCCACGCCACTCGCCCTCGACGTGGCCGCCCTCGCCCCCCACGGCGCCATCCGGGCCTACGTCATGGGCGAGCGGGGCGCCCGCAACGAGCCGGCCACCCCGGCCGACATCGACGCCATGGCCGCCATCGTGGCCGAGGCCATCGAGGCCGGCGCCGTGGGCGTGTCCACGTCGCGCACCATCCTCCACAAGGCCATCGACGGCGAGGCCGTGCCCGGCA
>JAODBP010000103.1 GCA_025464025.1 Actinomycetes bacterium
TCTGTTGCGGCGAAGCCTGGGAGCGCCCACCTCCACGCCGCCGACTCGTGGGAGGCCACCGCGTCCGGACCGGCGTGCAGGACGGCGATCATGAGCCGTTGCTCGTCCGACGCCGGTGAGCCGACGATCCGGATCACCCGGTTCGTCGGCCGGTCCCACCGTCCGGCGTTGACACGTCTCAGCACGAAGTGGCGGTCGCCGCCCAGGTCCCGGACCTGCCGGACGGCCGCCACCCCGTACTGCTGCTCCGCGAGCCGAAGCACCTGCATCTCGATGTCCATGCCCCACCAGCGAAGCCAGGGGGTGTGACAGTGCCGGTTCTGGGGCCCAGATGGTGCGGAATCCGCACCATCTGGGCCCCAGAACAAGTACTAGAGGACGAGCTCGGCCATGGTCTGGAGGGTGGCGGGGTCGAAGTTGCCGAGGAGCATGGTGGTGACCCTCGACTCCCGCCACGCCTCGAGGTCGTCGCGGATCTTCTCCTTGGGCCCGATGAGGGCGATCTCCTCGATCATCTTCGCGGGCACGGCGGCGGTGGCGGCCGCCTTGTCGCCGGCGAGGTAGAGGTCCTGGATCTGGTGGGCCTCGGCCTCGTAGCCCATGCGCACGAACACGTCGAAGTGGAAGTTGGCCTCCTTGGCCCCCATGCCGCCGATGTAGAGGGCGAGCATCGGGCGGAGGGCGTCGGCCGCCGCCTCGAGGTCGTCGTTGATGACGACCATGGCCAGCGGGAGCACCTCGAACTCCTCGGGCTTCCGGCGGGCCCCGGGCCGGGCGAACCCCTCCTCCAGGGCGTCGGTGTAGATGTGGTCGTGCTTCGGTGAGTAGAAGATCGGGAACCAGCCATCCGCGATCTCCGCCGCCAGCGCCACGTTCTTCGGCCCCTCGGCGCCCATCAGGATCGGGATGTCGGGGCGCACCGGGTGGGTGATCGGCTTCAGCGGCTTGCCGAACCGGGAGCCGGGCAGCGGCAGCGGGTAGTGCGGCCCGTCGTTGGTGACCGGCGCCTCCCGCGCGAACACCTTCCGCATGATGTCGACGTACTCACGGGTGCGGGCCAGCGGCTTGGCGAACGGCTGCCCGTACCACCCCTCCACGACCTGCGGGCCCGATACGCCGAGGCCGATCGCCACCCGCCCGCCGGACAGGTGGTCGAGCGTCATGGCCGCCATGGCCAGTGCGGTTGGCGTGCGGGCCGAGAGCTGCGCGAGGTTGGTCCCCAACCTGACCCGGGACGTGGCGGCGCCCCACCAGGCCAGCGGTGTCAGGGCGTCGGAGCCGTACGACTCGGCCGTCCAGATGGAGTCGAAGCCGAGCCGCTCGGCCTCGGCGATGGCGGGCGGGACGTGGGTCGGCAGACCCGCACCCCAGTAGCCGAGCTGCAGTCCCAGTTTCATCGTGGGCTTCATCCGACTTCCCTCTGCTAGACAGCACTGAACTGAGAACGCGTTCCATTCCACCACGGGCGGGGGAGCATCGTGTACGTCGGCTATGACGAAGAGCAAGAAGCGCTGCGCCAAGACATCCGCAGCTACTACGAGAAGCTGCTGACCCCCGAGGTGCGCGACAAGCTCGCGCACTCGGGTGGCGTCGGCCCCGAGATGCGGGCCGTGTGGAAGCAGATGTGCCAGGACGGGTGGGCCGGCATCGGCTGGCCCACGGAGTACGGCGGCAAGGCCATGTCGGCCATCGAGCAGTTCGTCTTCTTCGACGAGTCGATGCGGGCCGGCGCCCCGGTGCCCATGCTGTCGCTCAACACCGTCGGGCCGACGATCATGAACTACGGCACCCAGGAGCAGAAGGACTACTTCCTCCCGAAGATCCTCGCCGGCGAGCTCCACTTCTGCATCGGCTACTCCGAGCCCGAGGCCGGCACCGACCTCGCCAACCTGAAGACCCGCGCCGACATCGACGGCGACGAGCTCGTCATCAACGGGGCCAAGCTGTGGACGTCGCTGGCGTCGGATGCCGACTGGTGCTGGCTCGCAGTGCGCACCAACCAGGAGGCCAAGAAGCACAAGGGCATCTCCATGGTGCTGGTCGACCTCAAGGCCGGCCCGAACGGCACCCGCACCCCGGGCATCGAGGTCAGCCCGCTCCACCTGCTCGGCGAGCACGACATCAACGCCGTCTTCTACACCGACGTGCGGGTGCCGATCGCCAACGTCGTGGGCGGAATCGACCAGGGCTGGAACCTCATCACCAACCAGCTCAACCACGAGCGGGTGACGCTCTGCTCCTCGGGCATCATCGAGCGGATGCTCGACGGCGTCCTCGGCTGGGCCCAGAGCACCAAGCTCGCCGACGGCCGCCGGGTCGTCGACCAGGAGTGGGTCCAGATGAACCTGGCCCGGGTCAAGGCGGGCATCGAGTTCCAGAAGCTCATCAACTGGAAGGTCGCCTGGACCGCCACGCAGGGCCACCTCGACGTGGCCGACGCGTCGACGGTGAAGGTGCACGGCACCGAGTTCCAGATGACGGTCATCCGCCTGCTGTCCGAGATCATGGGCGAGGCGGGCTACCTCCCGGAGGGCTCGCCCGGTGCGATCCTCAAGGGCCAGCTCGAGATGGCCTACCGCTCGATGACGATCCTCACCTTCGGTGGCGGGGTCAACGAGGTGCAGCGTGATCTCATCTCCATCTTCGGCCTCGGCATGCCGCGGTCCATGCGCTAGGGGGACAGAACAATGGATTTCTCGTTCAGTGAGGAGCAGGGGGCCGTCCGCGACCTCGCCAAGCAGATCCTCGAGGGCACGATCAACCCTGATCGCCTCAAGGAGATGAAGGCGAACGGCGAGCACCTCGACCGCAAGGCGTGGCAGGAGCTGGCCAACGCCGGCCTCATCGGGATCGCGCTGCCCGAGCAGTACGGCGGCGCCGATCAGGGCTTCGTCGCCGCGACGCTGGTGCTCGAGCAGGTCGGTCGCAACGTCGCCCCCGTGCCGTACTTCGCGTCGGCCATCTGCGGCGCGCTGCCGATCGCCAAGTTCGGCACCGACGCCCAGAAGCAGGAGCTGCTGCCGGCGGCCATCGCCGGCGATCTGATCCTGTCCGGCGCCTACGCCGAGATCGGCTCGCAGCCCGACGACCCGTACACGCAGGCCGCCAAGTCGGGCGACGCCTGGACCCTCACCGGCCAGAAGGACTTCGTCCCCGCCGGCATCGACGCCGGACGCATCGTCGTCTCGGCCCGCACCGACGACGGCGTCGGCCTCTTCCTGCTCGACCCCAAGGCGAGCGGCGTCACCGTCACCCGCCAGGACGTCACGAACGAGATCCCCGAGGCTCGCCTCGAGCTGGCCGGTGCCCCGGCCGAGCTGCTGGTGCTCGGCCGCGAGGCGCTCACGTGGACGCTCGAGCGGGCGACCGCCGCGCTGTGCTCGATCGCCATCGGCGTGTTCGACGTCGAGGTGAAGATGACGGCCGAGTACACCTCGACCCGCAAGCAGTTCGACAAGCCCCTCGCGTCCTTCCAGGCCGTGGGCCAGCGGGCCGCCGACGCCTACATCGACGCCGAGGGCGTGCGCCTGACCGCCCTCCAGGCGGCGTGGCGGCTCGAGAACGACCTGCCCGCCGCCGCCGAGGTGGCCGCCGCCAAGTTCTGGGTGGCCGAGGGCGGCCAGCGCGTCGCCGCCGCCGCCCAGCACCTGCACGGCGGCATCGGCGTCGACCGCGACTACCCGTTGCACCGCTACTACCTGTGGGCCAAGTGGCTCCAGCTCAACCTGGGCGGCGCCCAGCAGCAGCTGCTGAAGCTGGGCAAGATCCTGGCCGACGAGCCCGTCTGATCGCTTGACCGACGCCCGCGTCCGGCGCTGCCGGGCGCGGGCGTCGTCGCGCTCGGCCACGGAAAGTGCCGGGATGCCTTCCCCACGAGCCCGTTTGATGGTGTGATGGTGCGGTGATCGAGCGCACGCGTGTCCGGCGGAAGCAGCCTGCGGGCGCCACCCCCACCACCGACGACGAGAAGGCCGCCCCGACCGGCGGTGTCGCCGGCCAGATCATGCGCCTCCAGGCCAGCGGTGGGAACCAGGCCACCCT
>JAODBP010000011.1 GCA_025464025.1 Actinomycetes bacterium
TGGGCCGACCTCCGCCTGGCCACCGCCTACTCCGACGCCGGCAGCGACCTCCCGCTGCTCGAAGCCTGTGGCTTCCCCATCGCCGTGCGCCCCGACCGGGTGCTCAGGGCCGCGGCCCGCCGGGGCGGCTGGCCCGTCGTCGCCCACTGATTCCGTCAGACACCTGACGCCGGCACCGGCGTACCGTCGGGGCATGGCGACAGCCGTGGTCTTCGTCGACGATGCCATCCGGGGCGACCTGCCTCCGCTCTGCGTCAAGACCGGCGCGCCGGCGACGCGGAAGATCCGGTTCCACGGCGAGGTGGGCGGCCGCAGCGCGCTGTGGTACCTGCTCGTCTTCTTCGGACCGGTGGGGTGGATCGTGCTGCTCTTCGGCTCCGGCAGCGAGCGGCTCGACGTGCTCCTGCCAGTGAGCGAGGCGACCCTCGCCACGTGGGCCGAGCGGCAGCGCGACCGGGCGATCGCCATCGCCGCCCTGGCGCTCGCGGTGGTGCTCAGCGTGCTGCTCTCGAACCGGTACGGCAACCTCGGCCTCGTCCCCCTGGTCCTCATCGGCGGGGCCGTGCTGAGCCTGATCGTCACCCACTGGCGGCTCGACATGGCCGGCGTCGACGTCGACCTCGACGCCTCTCGCCGGTGGGTGACCCTCGGAGGCATCCACCCTGCCTTCGTCGCCGCCGTCGCCGCCGAGCGCGACGCGGACCGGCGTTCGACCCTCTGACATCGCCCCGTCAAGGACAAAGACAACGACGGCCAACCAAGGGGCGGAGCCAAGCGCACCGGACCTGGTGCCGCCCCCGTGGTCGCGTCCTTGGTCTTTGGACCTGACGCGAACGCCCGATCCCGTCAGCCGATCGAGGCGGCGAGCTCCTCGGCGGCCTTCAGCGGCTGGGCGGCGGCGGTGACGACCCGACCGATCACCAGGACGTCGGCGCCGGCGGCGATGGCCTCGGCCGGCGTCGTGACCCGGGCCTGGTCGTGGGTCGGCGCCCCGGCCGGACGGGTGCCGGGCACGACGGTCTTCATGCGGGGCGCCAGCTGCTTCACCAGCGTGACGTCGGTGCCGGCGCAGATCACGCCACCGGTCCCGGCCTCGACGGCATGGGCGATGCGCTTGGGGAGGATGTGCTCGGGCGCGTCGTTGTCCGACGTGAGCACGGTGACGGCGAGGGCGATGGGCTCCTCCGAACCGGCGGCCGCCGCGCCGGTGAGGAAGCCGTCGACGCCGGCCCGCAGCATCACCGGCCCACCCATGGCGTGGATCGTCAGGTACTTCACGCCGAGGGCGCCGATGACCCGGGCCGCCTTCTCCACCGTGGTGGGGATGTCGTGCAGCTTGAGGTCGAGGAAGACGTCGTAGCCGAGGTCCTGCATGGCGATCACGGCGTCGGGCCCCGATGCGCTGAACAGCTCGAGCCCGACCTTGGCCACCCCGAAGTGCGGCTTGAGCTCCTTGGCCAGGCGCAGGGCGACCACCAGGTCGTCCATGTCCAGGGCCAGGCACAGCTTGTCGCTGATGTTCCCGTTGGTGTTGCTCATGCGTGCACGCTCCCGATCACGTCGCTCACCCGATGTTCCCCCTGCTTCGCCAACCACCGCCGCAACCCGTCGAGCACCTGCATCGGCGCCCGGGGGTCGGCGAACGTCGCCGTGCCGACCTCGATGGCCGACGCGCCCACCAGCAGCAGCTCGGCGGCGCTGGCCCCGTCGACCACGCCACCGACGCCAACGATGGGCAGGTCGGGGAAGGCGGCGTGCACGTCGTGCACGGCCCGCACCGCGACCGGGTGGATCGCCGCCCCCGACACCCCGCCGCCGTTGGCGCCCGAGCCGAGCCGGTAGCGGCGGGTCACCGGGTCGACCGCCATCCCGAGCACGGTGTTCACGAGGGTGACGGCCTCGGCCCCACCCCGCACCGCCGCCTCGGCGATCGGCCGCAGGTCGGCGACGTTGGGGCTGAGCTTGGCCCACCGCGGTCGACCGGCTCCGGCCGTGGCCGCCATGGCCTCCTCGGTGGCCACCGGGTCGTGGGCGAACATGGCCCGACTTGCGTGCGTGTTCGGGCACGACAGGTTGACCTCGACGGCCACGACCTGGGCCGGGACGTCAGCCAGCATGTCGGCCGCCTTCTCGTAGTCCTCGACCGAGGTGCCCCAGATCGACACGACCACCCGGGCCCCGGTGGCGAGCAGGGCGGGCAGCTCGTCGGCCACCCACGCCTCCACGCCCGGCCCCTGGAGGCCGACGCTGTTGATCATCCCGGCCGTCACCTCGTGCACCCGCGGCGCGGCGTTGCCGGCCCACGGCTCGGCCTTCAGCGACTTCACCACCACCGCACCCAGCGCCGACAGGTCGAAGTAGGCGCCCAGCTCGGCCCCGTGCCCGGCCGTCCCCGACGCGGTGAGCACCGGGTTGGGCAGGGTCACCGACCCGATGGTGGTGGTGAGGTCCACTACAGGCCGAGTCCGAGCTGCTCGGTCTCGTGGAACTCCTGGAGGGTGCGCACCTGGAGGTCGTGCGAGGCCCAGTCGGCCATGCCGTTGGCCGCGGCCACGCCCGCGGCCACCGTGGTGATGCACGGGATGTGGTGCACGGCGGCGGCCGTGCGGATGTAGTGGCCGTCGGCCCGGGGGCCGCTCCCCCGTGGCGTGTTGATCACCAGGTCGACCTTGCCGGCGGCGATGAGGTCGACGGCGGTCGGCTTGCCGTGCGAGTCCTCGCCGACCTTGTCGACCACGGTGTCGATGGCGAGCCCGCGCTCCTCGAGGTAGGCGGCCGTGCCCGCGGTGGCGATGAGCGTGAAGCCCAGCTCGGCGAACCGCTTGGCCGCGACCAGCCCCTGCGGCTTGTCGCGGTCGGCCAGCGAGAGGAAGACCCCGCCGCCTTCGGGCAGCTTGTCGCCCGCCGCGATCTGGCTCTTGGCGAAGGCCAGGCCGAACGTCGAGTCGATGCCCATGACCTCGCCGGTCGAGCGCATCTCCGGGCCGAGCAGGGTGTCGACGTCGGGGAAGCGGTTGAACGGCAGGACCGCCTCCTTCACCGACACGTGGCCGCCGCTGACCGGCTTGCGCAGCAGGCCCTCGTCGCGCAGGTCGGCCAGCGTGGCGCCGGCCATGACCCGGGCCGCCACCTTGGCCAGCGGCACGCCCGTCGCCTTGGCCACGAACGGCACGGTCCGCGACGCGCGCGGGTTGGCCTCGATGACGTAGACGTCGCCGTCCTTCACCGCGTACTGCACGTTGAGCAGGCCGCGGACGTCGAGCGCCTCGGCGATGGCCTTGGTGTGGCCCTCGATGACGGCGACGATCGCCGGCGACAGGGTGGGCGGCGGGATGGCGCAGGCGCTGTCGCCGGAGTGGACGCCGGCCTCCTCGACGTGCTCCATGACGCCGCCGATGGTGACGTCGCCGGTGGCGTCGCGCAGGGCGTCGACGTCGACCTCGATGGCGTCCTCCAGGAAGCGGTCGATGAGCACCGGGCGCTCGGCCGAGAGCCCCCCCTCCTTGCCCAGCGAGCCGAAGCCGGCCAGCTCGGCCATGGCCGATCGCAGCTCGGCCTCGTCATAGACGATCGACATGGCTCGACCGCCGAGCACGTAGCTCGGCCGGACCAACGCCGGGTAGCCGACCTCGGCCACGACCTCGATGGCCCTCTCGACCGTCGACGCCAGGCCCCCCGCCGGCTGCGGGATGCCGAGCTGCCCGCACAGCGTGTTCCAGTGCTCGCGGTCCTCGGCCAGGTCGATGGACGCCGGCGAGGTGCCGAGCACCAGCTCGGGCGGGATGTCGTGGGACAGCTTCAGCGGCGTCTGGCCGCCGAGGCTCACGATCACGCCGAGCAGCTCACCGTTGGCCTGCTCGGCCTCGATGACGTTGAGCACGTCCTCCCGGGTGAGCGGCTCGAAGTACAGCCGGTCGGAGGTGTCGTAGTCGGTCGACACCGTCTCCGGGTTGCAGTTGATCATGATCGTCTCGATGCCGGCGTCGCGCAGGGCGAAGCTGGCGTGGACGCAGCAGTAGTCGAACTCGATGCCCTGGCCGATGCGGTTGGGGCCGGACCCGAGGATGATCACCTTGCGGCGGTCGGAGGCGACGACCTCGTCCTCGTCCTCGTAGGTCGAGTAGTGGTACGGCGTCTTCGCCTCGAACTCGGCGGCGCACGTGTCGACGGTCTTGAACGTGGCCCGCACGCCGGCCGCCAGCCGGGCGTCGCGGACCTCGGCCTCGGGCACGCCCCACAGCCAACCGAGCTGGGCGTCGCCGAAGCCCAGGCGCTTGGCCCGCTTCCAACCCGCCTTGGTCATGCTCTGGAAGCCGACCTCGGCGAGGTGGGCCCGCTCCTCCACGATCATCGAGATCTGGTCGAGGAACCACGGGTCGACCCGGGTCATGGCGTAGAGCCGGTCGATCGAGATGCCCCGGCGCAGGGCGGCCTCGAGCTGGAACGGCCGGTCGGGCGTGCCGATGGCGGCCCGGCGGACGAGCTCGTCGTCGCCCAGGTCGTCGTAGGCACCCTCGCCCGGGTCGCAGTTCAGGCCGAGGCGGCCGTGCTCGAGCGAGCGCATGGCCTTCTGGAGCGATTCGGGGAACGTGCGGCCGATGGCCATCGCCTCGCCCACCGACTGCATCGACGTGCCGAGCACGCCGGACGTGCCGGGGAACTTCTCGAACGCCCAGCGGGGCACCTTGGTCACGACGTAGTCGATCGTCGGCTCGAAGCTGGCCGGGGTGACGCCGGTGATGTCGTTGGTGATCTCGTCGAGCGTGTAGCCGACGGCGAGCTTGGCCGCGATCTTGGCGATCGGGAACCCGGTGGCCTTCGAGGCCAGGGCGCTCGACCGGGACACGCGCGGGTTCATCTCGATGACCACCATCTCGCCCGTCTCCGGGTCGAGGGCGAACTGCACGTTGGAGCCGCCGGTCTCCACGCCGACCCGCCGGATGCAGGCGAAGGCGGCGTCACGCATGAGCTGGTACTCGACGTCGGAGAGGGTCTGGGCCGGGGCCACCGTGATCGAGTCGCCCGTGTGCACGCCCATCGGGTCGAGGTTCTCGATCGAGCAGATGATCACGCAGTTGTCGGCGTTGTCCCGCATGACCTCGAGCTCGTACTCCTTCCACCCGAGGATCGACTTCTCGATCAGGATCTCGGAGATGGGGCTGGCCTCGAGGCCGTACGCCGCCATCCGCTCGAACTCCTCCTCGGTGGTGGCGATGCCGGTGCCCTTGCCACCGAGGATGTAGGCGGGCCGGATGATGATCGGCAGCTCGATCTCGGCGACGACCAGCCGGGCCTCCTCCATGGTGTGGGCGATGCCCGAGGCCGGCACGCCGAGGCCGATCTCCTGCATGGCGACCTTGAACTGGCCCCGGTCCTCGGCGGTGGCGATGGAGGTGGCGTTGGCGCCGATCAGCTCGATGCCCAGCCGGTCGAGGACGCCGCGCTCGTGGAGCTGCATGGCGAGGTTGAGCGCGGTCTGGCCCCCGAGGGTGGGCAGCACGGCGTCGGGCCGCTCCCGCTCCAGGATGGCGGTGAGCACGTCGACGTCGAGCGGCTCGATGTAGGTCCGGTCGGCGAAGTCCGGGTCGGTCATGATCGTCGCCGGGTTCGAGTTGGCGAGGATGACCTTGTAGCCCTCCTCCCGGAGGACGCGGCACGCCTGGGTGCCCGAGTAGTCGAACTCCGAGGCCTGGCCGATGACGATCGGTCCCGAGCCGATCAGGAGGATCGAGTGGATGTCGTCGCGGCGCGGCATCAGGCCGCACCCTTCACGCGCCGCATCAGCGACTCGAACTCGTCGAACAGGTACCGGGCGTCGTGGGGGCCGGGACCGGCCTCCGGGTGGTACTGGACGCTGAAGGCCGGGGTCTCGCGGCAGGCGATCCCCTCGACCACCCCGTCGTTGAGGTTCACGTGGGTCACGTCGGCCATCGGGATCGACCCCTCGGCCACCGCGAAGTTGTGGTTCTGGCTGGTGATCTCGACCGCTCCCGTCGCGATGCGGCGGACCGGGTGGTTGCCGCCGTGGTGCCCGAACTTGAGCTTGTAGGTCTCGGCCCCGAGGGCGGCGCCGAGGAGCTGGTGGCCGAGGCAGATGCCGAACACCGGCACCTCGCCCAGCAGCGCCTTGATGTTCTCGACCGCGTAGCCGACGGCGGCCGGGTCGCCCGGGCCGTTGGAGAGGAACACGCCGTCGGGGTTGCGGGCCAGCACGTCGGCCGCCGGCGTCGAGGCCGGGACGACCTCCACGGTGGCCAGCTCGCCGAGGTGGCGCAGCATCGTCGCCTTGATGCCGAAGTCGTAGGCCACGACCCGCCGGGGCCCGGTGCCCACCGTGAACGGTTGGGCGCAGGTGACCTGGGCCACCAGGTCGATCCCGTCGGTGCCCGGCTCGGCCGTGGCCGCGGCGAGCAGCGTCGCCTCGTCGGCCGTGCCGAAGGCGCCGCTGATCGCGCCCGCCTCGCGCAGGTGGCGGGTGAGGCGGCGGGTGTCGATGCCGGCGATGCCGGGCACGCCGTGGCGGCGCAGGAACGCGTCGAGGTCGCCGTCGCTGCGCCAGCTCGACCGGCGCCGGGCCATCTCCCGGACGATCACGCCGCGGGCGAACGGACGAGCGGACTCGTCGTCGATCGCGGTGACGCCGTAGTTCCCGATGTGGGGGTAGGTGAAGGTGATGATCTGCCCGGCGTACGACGGGTCGGTGATCACCTCCTGGTAGCCGGTGAGCACGGTGTTGAACACCACCTCACCGGTGGCGACCGGCACCTCGGCGCCGAAGGCCTCGCCCTCGAACACCTCGCCGTCGCTCAGAACGAGCAGTGCTTCACGAACTGTCAACGCTGGGCCTCTCCATCGAGCACGATCGGTTCCCCCCGCAGGAACGTGTGCCGCACCCGGCCGGTCATCGACCGGCCGGCGTAGGGCGTGTTGCGCGACCGCGACGCCAGGCGCGACGGGTCCACCGTCCACGTCGTCGTCGGGTCGATGACCGTGAGGTTGGCCGGCCGCCCCTCGACGATCGGTCCCCCGTGGCTGTCGCCGAGCCCGGCGATGCGGGCCGGCTGCCAGCTCAGCAGCGCCAGCACCCGCTCGATCGGCAGGTCGAGCTCGCTGATGGCGAGCGACAGCGCCGTCTCCAGCCCGAGCATCCCGCACGGCGCCTCGTCGAACGCCGCCTCCTTCAGCTCCTGCGGGTGGGGCGCGTGGTCGGTGGCGATGGCGTCGATGGTGCCGTCGGCCAGACCGGCCTTCACCGCGGCGACGTCGTCGTCGCCTCGCAGCGGCGGGTTCACCTTGAACACCGGGTCGTAGGAGGCGACCTCGGCGTGGGTGAGCGTGAAGTGGTGGGGCGCGGCCTCGGCCGTGACCCGGAGGCCCCGCGCCTTGGCGGCCCGGACCAGCTCGACCGATCCGGCCGTCGACAGGTGCAGGAAGTGGACCGGCGCGCCGGTGAGGCGCCCGAGGGCTATGTCGCGGGCGACCATCAGCTCCTCGGCCTCGGCCGGGATGCCCGGGATCCCGAGCCGGCTCGACCACTCCCCCTCGTGCATGTGCCCGCCGTGGGACAGCCCGGCGTCCTCGCAGTGCTGGGCCAGCGTGATTCCGAGCGCCGAGGCGTACTCCAGCGCCCGACGCATGAGCCGGCTGTCCTGCACGCCCGAGCCGTCGTCGGTGAAGATCCGCACCCCGAGGGCGGCCAGCTCGGCCATGGGCACGAGCTGGTTCCCCTCGCGGCCGACCGTGATGGCGGCGGCCGGGAACACGTCGCACAGCGCCTTGCGCCCGGCCTCGAGCACCTCGCGCACCACGCCGGCCGAGTCGATCGTCGGCTCGGTGTTGGGCATGGCGACGACCGCGGTGTAGCCGCCGAGGGCCGCGGCCCGGGAGCCGGTCTCGATGGTCTCGGCCTCCTCCCGGCCCGGCTCGCGCAGGTGGGTGTGGAGGTCGACCAGGCCGGGGCTGACCACGCAGCCGCCGCAGTCGATCGTGACCTCCGCGGTGAGGTCGTCCCCGACCGCGGCGACCAGGCCGTCGTCGCCGAGCACCACGTCGGCCCGGCGCCGGCCGGTCGCGTCGACGACGTCGCCGCCCTTCAAGACCAACGTCACGCGACTTCCCCTTCGGCAGCGAGCAGCAGGAACAGGACCGCCATGCGGACGGCCACGCCGTTGGCCACCTGGCGGGTGATGGTGGCGTTGGGCAGGTCGGCCACCTCGGCCGCGATCTCCACCCCGCGGTTCATCGGCCCCGGGTGCATGACCAGGGCGTGGTCGGCGAGGAGCTTCGCCCGGTTGCGGGTGAGGCCGTACGTCGCGGTGTACTCCCGGAGCGAGGGCAGCAGGGCCTCGGTCTGGCGCTCCTTCTGCATGCGCAGGAGGTAGACGACGTCGAGCTTGGGCAGCACCGAGTCGAGGTCGTGGCTGACCTCGACCGGCCAGCCCTCGAGGCTCGGCGGCAGCAGCGTGGGCGGGGCGACCAGCGTGACCTCCGCACCCATGGCGGTGAAGGCCAGCACGTCGGAGCGGGCCACCCGGCTGTGCTTCACGTCGCCGACGATGGCGATGCGCTTGTCCTGGAGGGAGCCGAGCCGCTCGCGGATCGTGTAGCAGTCGAGCAGGGCCTGGGTCGGGTGCTCGTGCCAGCCGTCGCCGGCGTTGATGATGGCGGCGTCGACCCACTGGGCGACCTGCCAGGGAACGCCGGCCGAGCCGTGGCGCACGACGATGGCGTCGACGCCCATGGCTTCGATGGTGAGGACCGTGTCGCGGAGCGACTCGCCCTTCTTCACCGACGAGGTGCCGACGCTGAAGTTCATGGTGTCGGCCGACAGGCGCTTGGCCGCCGACTCGAAGCTGAGCCGGGTGCGGGTCGAGTCCTCGTAGAAGAGCGACACCACGGTCTTGCCCCGGAGGGTGGGCACCTTCGGGATGCGGCGCTCGCTGACCTCGACGAACGAGTCGGTGAGCGTCAGCACCTCCTCGATGCCGTCCCGCCCCAGGTCCTCGATGCTCAGGAGGTGCCTCACCGTTGTGTCGCCTTCGGCGAGTCCGAGGTGAGACACGCCTTCGGCGAAAGCCGCTGTGCTGATGGATGCATCCGCTGGCGCTCCTGCATCAGCACCTCACCTCGTCTTCACCATGTCGCCGAGGTCGACGCCGTCGTCGTGCACGTCGACCGCCTCGTCCCGGCGGGTGGGCAGGTTCTTGCCCACGTAGTCGGGCCGGATCGGGAGCTCGCGGTGGCCCCGGTCGACCATGACGGCGAGCTGCACCGTGCGGGGCCGGCCGAAGTCGGTGAGGGCGTCGAGGGCGGCCCGGATCGTGCGCCCGGTGAAGAGCACGTCGTCGACCAGCACCACGTGCTTGCCGCTGAGGTCGTTCGGGATGTTGGTGACCGCCTCGGGCATGACCGGCCGGAGCCCGATGTCGTCCCGGTAGAAGGCCACGTCGAGCGTGCCCACGGGGACGGTGACCCCGTCGATCGACTCGAGCGCCTCGGCCAGGGCCCGGCTCAGCGGCACGCCCCCGGTCTGGAGGCCGACGAGGACGACGTCGTCGAGGCCGGCGTTGCGCTCGATCACCTCGTGGGCGATGCGGGTGACCGCCCGGCGGACGGCATCGGCGTCCATCACCCGCTTCCGGGCAACAAAAACGCCCCCGTAGGGGGGCGTGATCCTGCGTTCGCGTTCAGCCACCAGCTGCCTCCTGGCCGTACGAGCCTCACGGGACTCGCTTGACGGTCAGGCGTGCACCGTACCAGCCCCGGCCCCTCCCTCGGTGACCGCTCCGACCGATGCGATCGGCAGCTCGAACCAGACGGCCTTGCCGCTGCGGTGCACGTGGGCGCCCCAGCTCAGGTCCAGGTCGTCGACCACGGCCCGGGCCAGGCCGGTGAGAGCCGGTGAGTCGGGCCGGGAGTCGGCCACGGTCACCACGACCGTGGCGGGGCCGAGCTCCATCGTCACCACGGCGCCGGCACCATCGCGGTCCACGGCGTTGGTGACGATCTCCGAGGTCAGCAGGACCACGACCTCGAGGACCTCGTCCTCGACGACGCCCTCCAAGGCCTGGCGCACCGACTGGCGTGCGGCGGCGGGTGCCCGCAGTCCACCCGCCAGCTCCCACACCGAGATCGCTGCCACGTCCGCCATGGGTCGAGTGTCGGCTGGGCCCCGCCACCGCCGCCTCCGCAGAAGTGATGATCAGTGGGGTGACGCCTGCCACATGGTCAGCCGAGGCCGGCCGCGTCCCGGAGGAGCTCCGCATCGGATCTCGTTCGCATCGACCACTCATGCCGGGAGGAGCGCCCAGCGTTTCACCTACGGTCGAGGCGTGGCGATCTCCTGGCCGGCCTTCGAGTCGGATGACGCGTGGTCGGCGACCTATCCCGTGCTCCACATGTGGACCCAGGTCATCGGCAAGGTGAAGCTCGCGCTGGCCGCACCGGAGAACCACTGGTGGCACTCCACGCTGCACGTCACCACCCGCGGGCTGACCACCGGACCTGTCCCCTACGACGGGACGACCTTCGAGCTCGAGCTCGACTTCCAGGAGCACCGGTTGACGGGCAGGTGCCACGACGGGGCCCGAGCGGAGCTCTCGCTCCCGGGCCTCAGCGTCGCCGAGTTCCATCGCTCCACGCTCGACCTCCTGGGTGACCTCGGGGTGACGGTGAGGATCTGGCCGGTCCCGGTCGAGATCCCCGACGCGGTGCCGTTCGCCGACGACCATCGGACCGGGTACGACCCCGACGCGGCCCGGCGCTGGTGGCTGGCGACCGTGGCCGTCGACCAGGTCCTCCGCACGTTCCGCGGCGAGTACCTCGGCAAGTCGAGCCCGGTGCACTTCTTCTGGGGCGCGTTCGACCTCGCCGTCACCCGCTTCTCGGGCCGGCCGGCGCCGCGGCACCCGGGTGGCGTGCCCGGCGTGGGCGACTGGGTGATGCACGAGGCGTACTCGCACGAGGCGAGCAGCGCCGGCTTCTGGCCCGGCACCGCCGACGGCTCGGTGCCACCCTCGCTGTACGCCTACGCCTACCCCGAGCCGGACGGCTACCGGGACGTGCCGATGCCGGACGGTGTGCGATTCGACCCCGTCCTCGGCGAGCTGCTGCTCCCCTACGAGGTCGTCCAGCGATCGACCGACCCCCCAGCGGCGGCCCTGGCCTTCTTCCGGGCCGCGCACTCGGCCGCGACGTGCAGCGGGCACTGGGATCGCGAGCTCGAGCGGTCGACCTTCCCGGGTCGGCCCGGCTGACCCGCAAGGACGCTCACTCGCCAGAATTCGGGCGGCCGGAGCCTTTGTGTCGCCTCTGCTACCGCAGAGGTAGCCACGGCGACACAAACTGGACCGGGCGCCCCCTGTGCCTCCGGCGGCCGGGCGTCAGTCGAAGAGGATGAGCTGGCGGGCGACCTCGCCCTTGGCCAGCGCGGCGAAGCCGTCGTTGATGGCATC
The DNA here is from genome assembly GCA_025464025.1 of Actinomycetes bacterium. The sequence continues at coordinate 11,454 of JAODBP010000011.1, forward strand.
GAGCGGCATCGTGCCGCTGACCAGCTCATCGAGCTTGAGCCGGCCGGCGAGGTACCAGTCGACGTACTGGGGCATGTCGACGCGGAACCGGTTCGAGCCCATGTTCGACCCCTGGATCCGCTTGCCGCCGAGCAGGGCGGTCGGGTCGATCTCCAGCTTCTGCCCGAACGGGACCATCCCGATCAGGGTGGCCGTGCCGCCCTTGCCCACCATGGCGAAGGCCTGCTCGGCGGTGACCTTCAGCCCGATGGCCTCGATGGCGTGGTCGACGCCGCCACCGGTCAGCTCCTGCACGGCCAGCACCGCGTCCTCCGTCGAGGCGTCGACGACGTCGGTGGCGCCGAACGTCCGGGCCAGCTCCAGCTTCGAGGCCAGCCGGTCCACGGCGATGACCCGGCTGGCGCCGAGCAGGGCCGCCGCCTGGATCGCGTTGAGCCCGATGCCACCGCACCCGAGCACGGCCACCGTCTCGCCCGGCCGCACCGCCGCGGTGTTGACGACCGCGCCGACGCCCGTGGTGACGCCGCACCCGATGAGGGCCGCCTTGTCGAGCGGCATGTCGGGGCTGATCTTGACCAGGAAGTGCTCGTGCACGAGCAGCTCCTCGGCGAAGCTGGCCAGGTCGAAGAACGGGAACAGGCCCACACCGCCCCGCGACAGCCTCGGCGTCGAGCCCGGCGCGCGGGCCAGGCCGACCTTGTCGCACAGGAACGGCCGCCCCGACAAGCAGTAGCGGCAGGCCCCGCAGAAGCCGCTCACGCACGACACCACGTGGTCGCCCACAGCGAGGTCGGTGACCTGGTCGCCCACCGCCTCGACCACGCCGGCCGACTCATGGCCCAGCACCGCCGGCAACGGGTAGGGGTACAGGCCCTGCATGAAGTGCAGGTCGGAGTGGCACAGCCCGGCGGCGACGGTGCGGACGAGCACCTCGCGGGGACCAGGGGCGTCGACCTGCACCTCATCGATCACCAGCTCACCGGGGGCACCTTCGAGGATCGCAGCGCGCATGGGGCGACCCTAACCACGGTGGGAATTGGTCGCCGGGCGGACCGAGAACGATGCGTGCTCGGCACGCCGGTCGCCGCGCCGTGGAGCACGCCGGGAGCGACGCCGCCCCAGTGGTGAGATCAGTGGCGAGCGGACGCGATCAGCCGCTCGACGGCGGCGAGGTCGAGGTGGGCCTCCAGGTGGTCGGCCACGGCGTCGAGCTGCGCCTCCCGCGCCGCGGCGAACGACGATGAGGCGGCGATGCCCAGGAACGCGGCTCGGAAGCCATCGGCTTCGAACAGCCCGTGCAGCGACGTGCCCCAGCAGCGCACCCCGTCGGTGGCGCCCTCCGGCTCGCCGTCCAGCGCGAGCCAGGGGGTGCCGCCCTGCACCCGGCCGTGGTGGATCTCGTAGCCGGTGACGTCGTGCCCGAGCGCCGTGCCCCGCCGCCGGGCCGTCACCTTGTCCGGGTGGAAGGTCGTCTCGACGTCGAGCCAGCCCAGGCCCTCGACCGTGCCGGCCCCCGACTCCAACTCGTCGACGATGCGGCGACCGAGCATCTGGTAGCCGCCGCACACCCCCAGCACCCGCGCCCCGGACGCTTCGATGGCGGCGACCAGCCCGGTGCCCCGCAGCCAGCGCAGGTCCTCGACCGTGTTCTTCGAGCCCGGCAGCACCACCAGGTCGGGCCGGCCCAGCTCCCCGGCCGACGTGACGAACCGCACCTGCACGGCCGGCTCGTGCACCAGGGGGTCGAGGTCGGTGAAGTTGGCGATGCGGGGGAAGCGCACCACGGCCACGTCGATGTCGGCACCGGGCCGCACCGGCGGCTGGCGGTCGAGGGCGAGGGAGTCCTCGGCGTCGATGGTGATGCCGGGCAGGTGGGGGACGACACCCAGGGTGGGCACGCCGCACCGCCGCTCCAGCTCGGCCGTCGCGTCCCCGAGCAGCGCCGGGTCGCCCCGCAGCTTGTTGACCACGAAGCCCCGCACGCAGGCGGCCAGCTCGGGTGGGAGCAGGGCGACGGTGCCGTAGAGCGAGGCGAACACGCCGCCCCGGTCGATGTCGCCCACCACCACGGCCGGCACGCCGGCCCGGAGGGCGAGCGGCAGGTTCACCAGGTCGCGGTCGAGCAGGTTGATCTCGGCCGCGCCACCCGCACCCTCCAGCAGCACGACGTCGAAGCGGCGGCGGAGCTCGGCGAGGGAGTCGAGCACCACGTCCCACAGCTCGGCCTTGCGCTCGTGGTAGGCGTGGGCGTCGAGGTCGGCGACCGGATGGCCGAGGACCACGACCTGGCTGGTGCGCTCCCCCGTCGGCTTCAGCAGGATCGGGTTCATCACCGCCTCGGGCTCGATCCCGGCGGCCACCGCCTGGAGGGCCTGGGCCCGACCGATCTCGGCCCCGTCGGCCGTGACCGCGGCGTTGAGCGACATGTTCTGGGCCTTGAACGGGGCCACGGCCACGCCCTGCCGGTGGAGGACACGGCAAAGCCCGGCCACGAGCACGCTCTTGCCGACGTCGCTCGCCGTGCCGCAGACCATGAGCGCGCCTTTCACCGACGCTTGCTACGTGCGTATGCTCCGGCCGTCAACCGCAAGTGCCAGGAAGTCCGGTGAGATCCCGGCTGCTGTCCCGCAACGGTAAAGCCCCCAGCTCCTCGGAGTGGCGGGGACGAGCCCGGTCAGGTGCATTCGTAGGTGACGAACAGACCCTCGAAGGAAGGGAAGTTCGTCCACGACAGGCCTCCCCTGTCGAGACGATCCGACCGCCTCGACAACCAGGAGGAAACCACACCCGTGCACCGCCGACTTCTCGCCGCCACCAGCGGCGTGCTCCTCGTGCTGACCCTCGCCGCCTGCGGCAGCGACAGCCCGTCACCCGCATCCAGTGGTGACAGCACCACGACCACCGCCGCCGCGAACGCCGAGTTCCCGGTCACCATCACCACGCCCGCGGGCGACGTGACGATCGAGAAGGCCCCGACCGCCATCGTGTCGATGTCGCCGTCGTCGACCGAGACGCTCTTCGCCATCGGCGCCGGCGACCAGGTGATCGCCGTCGACAAGAACTCCAACTACCCGGACGAGGCCCCCGACGGTGACCTCGACTCCTACAAGCCCAACGTCGAGGCCATCGCCGGGAAGCACCCGGATCTCGTCATCCTGGCCGGCGACAGCAACGACCTCGTGAAGGGCCTCGCCGCCCTGGACATCCCGGTCCTGCTCGAGGCGGCCCCGACCGACCTGGCCGGCGTCTACGCCGAGGTCGAGCAGCTCGGCCAGGCCACGGGCCACGCCACCGCGGCGAAGAAGGTCGCCGCGGACATGAAGGCGGGCATCGAGGCGGCGGTCGCCGGCGCCGACGTGAAGGGCCTCAGCTACTACTACGAACTGGACAACACGTACTACAGCCAGACCAGCAAGACGTTCCTCGGGACCGTCATCGGCCAGCTCGGCCTCGTGAACATCGCCGACGGGACCGCAGGGGCCTCCGACTACCCGCAGCTCTCGGCCGAGCACATCATCAAGTCCGACCCCGACCTCATCCTGCTGGCGGACACGAAGTGCTGCCAGCAGTCGGCGGCGACGCTCAAGGCCCGGCCCGGCTGGGGCCAGCTGAAGGCCGTGACCGGTGCCGGTGTCGTCGAGCTCGACGACGACATCGCGTCCCGCTGGGGCCCGCGCCTGGTCGACCTCGTCGAGCAGGTGGCGAGCGCGGCCCAGAAGGTGAAGGCCGCAGCGTGACCCTCTCGGCCGCGTCCGGCCCGGTCCTCGCCCGTCGGGGTGGGGTCCGGGTCCGCGGCCGGTGGTTGGTCGGGGCGGCGGTGACGCTCGGCGTCGCCGCCGTCGCCGGCACCGTGCTCGGTGCCGTCTCGCTGCCTCCGTGGCAGGTGGTCCTGGAGGTCCTGGACCACCTGCCCGGGGTGCGCGTCCACTCCGGCCTCAGCGCCACCGACGCCACCATCGTGTGGCAGCTGCGGCTCCCTCGGGTCGTCCTCGGCCTGCTCGTGGGGAGCATGCTGGCGAGCGCCGGCTCGGCCTACCAGGGTGCGTTCCGCAACCCGCTGGCCGACCCCTACCTGCTCGGTGTCTCCGCCGGCGCGGGTCTGGCCGTGACCCTGGTGCGGGTCACCGAGGCGAACCTGCACCTCGGGCCGTTCGACACCTACCCGCTCGCCGCCTTCGCCGGCGCGCTCGGCGCCGTCGCCCTGACCTACCTGCTCGCCGGCGTCGGCGGACCGCTCCGATCGACGGCGGTGCTGCTCCTCGCGGGGGTCGCGGTGTCGGCCTTCCTCGTCTCGATCCAGACGTTCCTGCTCCAGCAGAACGCCGACAGCATCCGCGACGTCTACAACTGGATGACCGGCAGCCTCAGCACGTCGGGGTGGGCCGAGGTCCGCAACATCCTCCCCTACTTCCTCATCAGCACGACCGTGCTCATGCTCTACCGGCGGCCGCTCGACGTGCTCGCCGTCGGCGACGACGAGGCGACGACGCTCGGCCTCCACGTGGCCCGGACGCGACTCGTCGTCGTCGGCACGGCGTCGCTCGCCGCCGCCGCCGCGGTCTCGGTGAGCGGGCTGATCGGGTTCGTCGGCATCATCGTCCCCCACGCCGTCCGGCTGCTGGTCGGGACCAGCTACCGCGTGGTCCTGCCCCTCTCCTTGCTGCTCGGGGCAGCCTTCCTGGCCGCGGCCGACCTCGTCGGCCGCACCGCCCTGGCGCCGACCGAGATCCCCATCGGCGTGATGACCGCCTTCGTCGGCGCGCCGTTCTTCGCCTACATCCTCCGCAGCCGCCGAGGGCCGACCCAGTGAGCGCCCTGGCCAGCCCGCACGAGTCCGCCGTGGTGGCCACCGACCTGACGGTGGAGATCGGCGGCCGTCGCCTGCTCGACCGCCTCAGCCTCGCCGTCCACCCGGGCGAGTGGCTGAACGTCGTCGGACCCAACGGTGCCGGCAAGACGACGCTCCTGCGGGTGCTCGCCGGGCTGGCGCAGGCCGAGGGCCACCTCACGATCGACGGTCGCGATGCACGGCGGCTCGGTCGACGCGACCGCTCCCGGCTCGTCGCCCTCGTACCCCAGACGCCGCTCGTGCCCGCGGGCATGACGGTCACGGAGTACGTGCTGCTGGGTCGCACGGCGCACATCCACCCGCTCGGCTCCGAGAGCCGCCGCGACCTCGTGCTCGTGACCGATGCGCTCGACCGGCTCGACCTGCGGGACCTGGCCGATCGCTTCGTCGCCACGCTCTCGGGTGGGGAGCTCCAGCGCGTCCTCGTCGCCAGGTTGCTGGCCCAGGACGCGCCGATCGCGCTGCTGGACGAGCCGACCAGTGCCCTCGACGTGGGACACCAGCAGCAGGTGCTCGAGCTGGTCGACGAGCTCCGCCGCACCCACGGCCTCACGGTCATCGCGACCATGCACGACCTCACGCTGGCCGGCCTGTACGGCGACCGCGTCGCCCTGCTCGTCGACGGCCGGCTGGTCGCCACCGGCCCGGCCGCCGAGGTCCTGACCGAACCCGTGATCACCGCCCACTACGGCGCGCGCGTCCGCGTCGTCCAGACCGACGACGGCCCCGTCGTCCTGCCCATCCGGGAGCCCCGATGACCGCCACCCCCCCGCCGACCGAGCACGAGAACCCGACGCAGCCCAAGCGGGGCCGATCGGTGGTCATCGTCTACACCGGCGACGGCAAGGGGAAGTCGAGCTCGGCCTGGGGGATCATGGTCCGCGGCATCGCCCGGGGTTGGAAGGTCGCCGTCGTCCAGTTCGTGAAGTCGGGCGAGTGGAAGGTCGGCGAGGAGAAGGTCGGGCGGCAGCTCGGCGTCGACTGGTGGGCCATCGGCGAGGGCTTCACCTGGCTGAGCGACGACCTGGGCAAGGACGAGGCCGTCGCCAAGGAGGCCTGGGCCCACGCCAAGGCCACGATCCTGGCCGGCGAGCACGAGCTCGTGATCCTCGACGAGCTGACCTACCCGATCAACTGGGGCTGGCTCGAGGGCGAGGACGTCGCGGCGACGCTCGCCGCCCGTCCGGCCAACGTCAGCGTGGTCATCACCGGCCGCAACGCCCCCGAGAGCCTCGTGGCCGCGGCCGACACGGTCACCGAGATGCGCAAGGTCAAGCACGCCTACGACGCCGGCATCATGGCCCGCAAGGGCCTCGACTACTGAGGTGCCCGGCCCCGAGCTGACGCAGCACGGCAGCTGCGACCACGACCGACCCGTCCTCGTCTGGCGGTTCGACGAGCCGCGCCGGGTGGCGTCGACGGCGACGGTCGGCGGCGGCATCGGCGAGCGGGCATGGCTCCTCAACGCCCAGGTGCCGATCGGCTACGACCGGGTCGACCTCGAGGTCCACGTCGGCGAGATCGCCCGCGAGCTCGGCCTCGAGGGCCCGGGCGTCGGCCTGCTGACGGCGGCCAAGCTGTCGCCCCGCGGCCTGGTCCTCGACGACGGCCTGGTCGCGTCCGCCACGGTCGGCGTGAGCAAGCCGACATGGGCCGCCGACGTCGACGAGGCCGTGTCGGCCTGGACGCCGGGGACCATCAACGTCGTCGTCGAGGTGCCGGTGCGGCTGACCGATGCGGCCCTGCTCAACGCCATCGTCACCGCCACCGAGGCCAAGTCCCAGGCCCTGTTCGAGCGAGGCGTCCCCGGGACGGGCACGGCCAGCGATGCCGTGTGCATCACGTGCCCCCCAGCGGGGCCGGCCGAGGTGTTCGCCGGGCCCCGGTCGCCGTGGGGGGCGCGGATCGCGCGAGCGGTGCACGCCGCCGTGCTGGAAGGCTTCGACGGATGACCCGACCCGACGACGACATCGATGGCTGCACCCGCTCGCACGCCCGACTCCTCGACGAGCTGGCCCGGCTCGACGACGAGACGGCGGCGCAGCCGTCGCTCCTGCCCGGCTGGGACGTCGCCATGCTCGTGACCCACCTGGCCCGCAACGCCGACAGCCACACCGGCATGGTCGAGGGCGCGGCGGCGGGCGAGGCCCGCCAGCAGTACCCCAGCCAGGAGGTGCGGGAGCGCGACATCGAGGCCGGGCGGGGCCGGCCGGCGGCCGAGGCCGTGGCCGACCTGCGCTCGTCGATCGCCCGGCTCGAGTCGGCCTGGACCGCCCTCGACGACGAGGCCTGGGCCCGAGTGGCCCGCACCACCGGCGGTGACCCCAACCCGGTGGCCGACCTGCCGTTCCAGCGGTGGCGGGAGGTCGAGGTGCACCTGGTCGACCTCGGCATCGGCTTCACCCACCACGAGTGGGACGAGACGTACGTGGTCGCCGAGCTGGACGCATCGGTCGCCGTGCTCGGCGACCGCCTGGCGCCGGGGACCGGGATCGCCCTCACCGCCAGCGACCTCGGGCGCCGGTGGACGGCGGGCGCGGAACGGGTGACCACGCAGGTCGAGGCGCCGGCCCGCGACCTCCTGGCCTGGCTGCTCGATCGCCGCACCGACGGCTTCCCCGAGATCGGCCCGTGGAAGTGGACGACGCGATCGTGACCCTCACCTTGGTGCTGGGTGGGGCCCGGTCGGGGAAGTCGTCCGTGGCCGAGGCGCTCGTCGGCGACGACGCCGTCTACGTGGCGACGGCCGAGGTGCACGACGACGACTTCGCGGCCCGGGTCGAGCGCCACCGCGCCCGCCGCCCGGCGTCATGGACGATCGTCGAGTCGGGCCCCGACCTGCCGGCGACCGTGCGCGCCCTCCCCGATCGCCCGACCCTGATCGACTCGCTCGGGACGTGGGTGGCTCGGTGCGAGGGCTTCGCCGCCGACGGCCCGGCCCTGGTCGCTGCCCTCGCCGGCCGCACCGCGGTCGTCGTGTCCGAGGAGGTGGGCCTCGGCGTCCACCCCGAGACCGAGGTCGGCCGACGCTGGCGCGATGCCATCGGCGAGGTGAACCAGGTCGTGGCCGCCGCGGCCGACCGGGTGCTGCTCGTCGTGGCCGGCCGGGTCCTGGAGCTCCCATGAGGCAGGCGCTGGGCTTCCTCACCCCCTTCGGCGGCGCATCGGCGCCGACGCCCCAGGCCGTGCGCTGGTTCCCCGTGGTGGGGATCCTCGTCGGGCTCGCCGTGGGCGGGGTGTGGCGCGGGGCGGAGGAGCTGTGGCCGCCCGCCCTGGCCGCCGCCCTCGCCGTGGTGGCCGACCTCGCCCTGACCGGGATGCTCCACGTCGACGGGCTGGTGGACAGCGCCGACGGCCTGCTCCCCCACCTGTCGCGGGAGCGACGGCTCGCCGTCATGTCGGAGCCGACCGTCGGCGCCTTCGGCGTGGTCGTGGCCGCTGCGGTGCTCCTGCTGCGGTGGGCGGCGCTGGCCTCGATGGGCGCCGACGTGTGGCTGGTCGCCGGCCTGTGGTGCCTGTCCCGCACGGCCATGGTCGGCGTCATGGCCGCCCTCCCCTACGCCCGGGAGACCGGGCTGGCCTCGGTCTTCGCCGGCACCGGCCGGCTCGTCGTGGTCGCCGCCGGCGCCGTTGCCGCCGCGACCCTGATCGGCGTCGGCGTGGGCTGGCCGGCCCTGGCCGTGGTGTCGGTCGCCGGCCTCGCCGTGATGGGCATCGCCGCCCTGGCCCACCAGCGCCTGGGCGGCTTCACCGGCGACGTCCTCGGCGCCGCCGGCATGCTCGCCGAGACGGTCGGGCTCGTCGTGGCGGCGGCGAGGTGGTGAGCGCTGCGAAGCAGGCCGGCCGCGCGAGCGCCAGCGAGCCGGACCGCGATGGGGTCCGGGGGCGCAGTCCCCGAGCAGCATGGTGAGCGTCGCTGTCGGCCTCCTGGCCGACCGGGTGCTGGGCGAGCCGCCGACGCCGGTGCACCCGGTCGCCGCCTTCGGCTCGGCCATGGGCGCCGTCGAGCGTCGGCTGCACCGCGACAGCCGCCTGGCCGGCGTGGCCCATGCCGCCATCGGCCTCGGCCTCGGCGTGGCCGCCGGGCGCGCCGTCAGGTCGACGGCGGTGGCGACCTACGTCGCCGTCGCCGGGCGGATGCTGGCCACCACGGCGACCGAGATCGGGGATGCCCTCGCCGCCGGCGACCTCGAGGAGGCTCGCCGCCTGCTGCCGTCGCTGGTGGGGCGCGACCCCAGCGAGCTCGACGAAGGTGAGATCGCCCGGGCCGTGGTCGAGTCGGTGGCCGAGAACACCGTCGATGCCATCGTGGCCCCGGCCTGCTGGGCGGCCGTGGCCGGCGCGCCGGGCGTGCTGGCCCACCGGGCGGCCAACACCATGGACGCCATGGTCGGGCACCGGTCCGAGCGCTACCGGCGCTACGGCTGGGCCGCGGCCCGGCTCGACGACGCCATGGCCTGGGTGCCGGCGCGCGTGACCGCCGGCCTGGTCGCCGCCGTGCGCCCGTCGGCGGCGGGCGATGTCTGGCGCACGGTCCGGCGGGACGCCCCCGCCCACCCGTCGCCCAACTCCGGTGTGGCCGAGGCCGCCTTCGCCGCCGCCCTCGGCGTCCGGCTCGGCGGCATGGTCCGCTACGGCGACCGGGTCGAGGACCGGCCCCGCCTCGGCGCCGGCCGCCCCGTCACCCCGGCCGACATCCCCCGTGCCGTCGCCCTGAGCCGCGACGTCACCCTCGCCACCGCCGTCCTCACCCTCCCGATCCCGAACTGGCGACGGATGGTGGACAGATCTGTCCACCATCCGTCGCCGGTTCGTCGGGGGGTGGGGTGATCCCGGGAGCGGGGGCCCATGGGGGTGACGGGGCGGCGATCGCCCGGGCGCTGGGCATCGACGTGCTCGACCTGTCGCAGAGCCTGAACCCGGTCGCGCCCGACGTCGCCCCGGTGGTGGCGAGGCACCTCGACGCCCTGGGCCGCTACCCCGACCCGACCGAGGCGACGTGTGCCCTCGCCGGGGCCATGGGCGTCGATCCAGCCCGGCTGGTGCTCACCAACGGCGGGGCCGAGGCCATCGCCCTCGTCGGCGCCGAGCTGGGTGGCACGGTCGAGGAGCCCGACTTCTCGCTCTACCCCCGAGCCGGCGGACCCGTCTGGCGCAGCAACCCCCACAGCCCGAGCGGCCTGCTGGCCCCGGCCGGCGCCACGGCCGGCGTGTGGGACGAGGCGTTCTACCCGCTCGCCACCGGGCGCTGGACCCGGGGTGACGCCGCCTGGGTGGTCGGCTCGCTGACCAAGCTCCTGGCCTGCCCCGGCCTCCGGACCGGCTACGTGCTGGCCCCCGACGCGTCGAGCGCCGAGGTCGTCCGGGCCCGGCAGCCGGCGTGGTCGGTCAACGGCCTGGTCTGCGCCTCCCTGCCCGAGCTGCTGGCCACCGTCGACCTGCCCCGCTGGCGGGACGAGGTGGCCGCCCTCCGCAGCCGGCTGGTCGACGTCCTCCGGGCCGCCGGCCTCGCGCCCGAGCCGTCCGACGCCTGCTGGGTGCTCGTCGACGCGCCCGGCCTCCGCGACCGCCTCGCCCCCAAGGGCATCGCCGTGCGCGACTGCTCGTCGTTCGGGCTGCCCGATCACGTCCGCATCGCCGTCCCCGACCCCGTCGGGATGACCCGCCTCCAGGAGGCCCTGACATGACGTTCGACATCCCCGCCCTCGACGAGGAGGCGATGGCTGCCGCCCTGGCCCGCCACGGTCGCCTGGCCAAGCCGGCCGGGTCGCTCGGCCGGCTGGAGGCGCTCGGCGTCCGGCTCGCCGGCATGTCGGGCTCGTGCCCGCCCCCGATCCCGACCCCCGTCACCGTCGCCGTGTTCGCCGGCGACCATGGCGTCGTCGCCTCTGGCGTGACCCCCTGGCCCCAGGAGGTCACGGCTTCCATGGTGGGCGCGTTCGCCGCCGGTTCGGCCGCGGTCAACGCCTTCGCCCGCCAGGTCGGGGCCGACGTCGTCGTGGTCGACGTGGGCGTGGTGTCCGACCTGCCGGCCCATCCGGCCGTGCTCGACCGCAAGGTCCGCCGGGGCACCGACGACCTGGCCCTCGGCCCGGCCATGTCGGTCGACGAGGCCCGCGCCGCCGTCCAGGTCGGTGCGGACGTGGCCACCCGGGCCGTGGCCGACGGCGCCGGCCTGCTCGTCACCGGCGACATGGGCATCGGCAACACCACGCCGTCGGCCGCCCTCATCGCCGCCCTCACCGGGCGCGACCCGATCGAGCTCACCGGCCGGGGCACCGGCATCGACGACGACATGCTCCGCCGCAAGGGCAAGATCGTCGCCGCCGCCGTCGAGCGGGCCGAGGGCATGGGACCGCTCGAGCTGCTGGCCGAGGTCGGCGGGCTCGAGATCGCCGCCCTCGCCGGCTTCGTCGCCGGTGGCGCCGCCGCCGGCGTGCCCGTCCTCATCGACGGCGTGATCGCCCTGGCCGGGGCCCTCGTGGCCGATGCGCTGACGAAGGGCGCCGTCCGGCCCTACCTCGTCGGCGGGCACCGCTCCGTCGAGCCGGCCGCCTCAGCGGCCCTGGCCCACCTCGACCTCGAGCCGCTCCTCGACCTCGGCCTCCGCCTCGGCGAAGGCACCGGCGCCGTCCTCGCCGTCCCGCTCGTCCAAGCCGCCGCCCGGGTGCTGTCGGAGATGGCCACCCTCGACGAACTGCTGGGCTAGTCGAACTCCTCGGCTCGGAGCTCCTTGGCGATGCGCGAGAGCATGCCGTTGACGAACTTGCCGGAGTCGTCCGTCGAGTACCGCTTCGCGAGCTCGACGGCCTCGGAGATGACGGCGCCGGTGGGCACGTCGGGGCGGTGGCCCAGCTCGTAGATGGCCATGCGGAGCAGGGTGCGGTCGATGACCGGCATGCGCTCGAGCGTCCAGCCCTTGGCGAACTGGCGGATGAGCCCGTCGACCTCGGCCTGGTGCTCCTCGACCCCGGCCACCAGGTCGGCGGCGAAGGCCTCGGGGGCCAGCACCTGATCGATCAGCACCGCGGCGGGCGAGGCGCCCTTGGCGTCGGCTTCGTACAGCAGCGAGAGGGCCCGCTCCCGGGCCTCCCGCCTCGTGCCGACGGCGTCAGTCACAGCGAACGTCAGACACGGGTGATGTACTCGCCGTTGCGGGTGTCGACCTTGATCTTGTCGCCGGTGACCACGAAGAGCGGCACCTGGACCGTGATGCCGGTCTGGATGGTGGCCGGCTTGCGCCCGGCCGACGACCGGTCGCCCTGGAGGCCAGGCTCGGTGTAGGTGACCTCGACCTCGACCGCCGCCGGCAGGTCGACGCCGACGATCTCGTCCTTGAACATCTGGAGGATCGCCGTGTTGCCCTCGAGCAGGAACCCAGCGGCGTCGCCCAGCGACTTCACCGGCACCTGGAGCTGGTCGTAGGTCTCGGTGTCCATGAAGACGTACTCGTCGCCCTCGGGGTAGAGGTACTGCATCTCGCGCTTGTCGATGACGGCCTGCTCGACCTTCTCGTCGGCCCGGAACGTCTTCTCCACGGTGGTGCCGAGGCGGACGTTGCGCAGCTTGGTGCGGACGAAGGCGCCGCCCTTGCCCGGCTTCACGTGCTGGAACTCCACGACCTGGAACAGGCCGTTCTCCAGCTCGATCGTCATGCCGTTCTTGAAGTCGTTGGTGCTGATGCTCACAGAGATGGGTCCTTGGGCGCGTTGGTCAGGCGACGGTTGCCGGAGGCAGTGACGACGAGCGTGTCCTCGATGCGGACCCCGCCGTGCTCGGGCAGGTACACCCCCGGCTCGACGGTCACGACGTGGCCAGCAGCGAGGGTAGCAGCGGAGGTGGTCGACACCCTCGGCTCCTCGTGGATGTCGAGGCCGACCCCGTGGCCGGTGCCGTGGATGAACGAGTCACCCCAACCCGCCTCGATGATCACGTCGCGACACACGCGGTCGACCTCGGCGCCCCCGACGCCCGGCGTGACCGCCTCGACGCCGGCCTGCTGGCTGGCCCCGACGACCTCCAACATCCGGCGCTGGGTCGCCGACGGCTCTCCCACCATGACGGTGCGCGAGATGTCGGAGTGGTAGCCGTCGAGCAGGGCGCCGAAGTCGAGCACGACCAGATCGCCCTCGCCGATGTGGCGACCGGTCGGCCGGGCGTGGGGCTTGGCCCCGTTCGGGCCGCTGCCCACGATGGTCTCGAAGCTGAGGTCATCGGCGCCGAGGCGGAGCATGGCGAAGTTCAGCTCCAGGCTGAACTCCTTCTCGGTGAGGCCTTCGCCCAGCCGGGACCGCACCGACGCCAGGGCGTCGTCGGCGATCTTGGCCGCCGCCTCGATGCGGGCCACCTCGCCGTCGTCCTTCACCAGGCGGAGCGACTCGACGAGGCCCCCTGTCGGCACCAGCTCGGCGTCCGGGAAGCCCTCGGTGCCGTAGCGGCGCTGGGCCGCCCAGGTGACGTCGTCGGCCTCCAGGCCGAGGCGGGTGATGCCCGTCGCCGCCTCGGTGAGCAGGCGCTGCTGCTCCGTGTTGTGCACGGCGATGCGGGCCTCGACGCCAGCGGCGGCAAGCTGCTCGGCGGCCTGGTCGCGGTAGCGGCCGTCGGTGACGAAGACCAGCTCGTCGGGCAGCACGAGCAGGCGGGCGGCCGACCCGGTGAACCCGGTGAGGTAGCGGATGTTGCCCAGCCGAGTCACCAGCAGGGCCTCGCACGTCGTCTCGACCAGCCGCTCCCGCAACCGGGGGGCCCGGCCGGCCACGTCCATCGGGATCACGTGAGCGCCGCTCTGACCGCGTCGACGGCGAGGGCGTAGCCGTGGCCGCCGAAGCCGACGATCGAGCCGGTGGCCACCGGGGCCACGACCGAGGCGTGCCGCCACGGCTCGCGGGCGTTGGGGTTCGACAGGTGCAGCTCGACGATCACGCCGTCGAAGGCGGCCAGGGCGTCGTGGATGGCCCAGGCGTAGTGGGTGAAGGCGCCGGGGTTGATGATGATCGCCGCGCACCGGCGCCGGGCCCCGTGGATGGCCTCGACCAGGTCGCCCTCGTGGTTCGACTGGAGGTGCTCGAGCTCGAAGCCGGCCGCCTCGGCCGCCGTCCGGGCCGTGGCCACGTGGTCGTCGAGCGTGGCCGTGCCGTAGACCTCGGGCTCGCGGTCGCCCAGCAGGTTCAGGTTCGGCCCCGACAGGAGCAGGATGGTCGTCATCGGACAGCCTCCAGGGCGTCGCGCAGGTGGCGCTCGTCGATCCCCGCGACCGGCTCGACGCCGTTCGGACCATCGAGCACGAACGTCACGCCGTGGGTCGCCTTCTTGTCCCGGGCGAACAGCGGCAGCAGGTCGTCGATGCCGACGCCGGAGGGGATGTTCATGGGCAGGTCGTAGGCGCCGACCGTGGCCCGGTGCTCGGCGACCCGTGCCGGCGAGATCCGCCCGAGGCGACAGGCCAGCTCGGCGGCGTACACGAGGCCGATCGCCACCGACTCACCGTGGGTCAGCTCGAAGCGCGTGGCGATCTCCAGGGCGTGGCCCAACGTGTGCCCGTAGTTGAGGATGGCCCTTCGACCACCTTCCCGCTCGTCAGCGCCGACCACCTCGGCCTTGATCCGCACGCACGCCGCCACCCGCTCGTCGAGCGGCAGGTCGAGCAGGTCCTCGGCACCCAGGAACCGGTACTTGGCCATCTCGCCCAGCCCCGACCGGTACTCCCGGGGCGGCAGGGTGGCGAGGGTCTCGATGTCGCACAGGACCGCCGACGGCTGCCAGAACGCCCCGACCAGGTTCTTGCCCTCGGGCAGGTTGACGCCCGTCTTGCCCCCGATGGCCGCGTCGACCTGCCCCAGCAGGGTCGTCGACACGTGCACGACCGGCACGCCCCGGTGGTAGACGGCGGCGGCGAAGCCGGCCACGTCGGTGACCATGCCGCCGCCCACGCCGATCACGACATCGCCCCGGGTCAGGCCGTACTGGGCGAAGCGCCGGCACAGGTCCTCGATGGTGCCGAGGTCCTTGCTGGCCTCGCCCTCCTCGATGGTCACGACGACGTGCTCGACGCCGGGGTCGACGTCCCACCCGATGTTGGCCTGGGTGACCACCACGGCCCGCCGCACGCCGAACGGGAGCACGTCGAGCAGGCGGTGGCGGGCGCCCTCGCCCACCAGCACCTCGTACGAGCGCTCCCCCAGCTCGACCGGGACGGTGATCACGCGACCACCCCGAGGATCTCGGCCACGACCTCGTCGGGCGTGCGCTTCGACACGTCGACCACGTGGTGGGCGGTCGCCTCGTAGAGCGGACGGCGGAGCTCGTCCATCTGGCGCAGCACGCCGGCCGGGTCGTCCTTCAGCAGCGGACGGTGGTCCTGCCCGCCGACCCGGCCGACCAGGTCGGACGGCTCGGCGTCGAGGAACACCACGGTGCCGTGGCTCTTCATCCGCTCGCGGTTGCTCGGGTCGAGGATCGTGCCCCCGGCGGCGGCGATGACGGCCGGCTCCTCGGAGCCCAGCGCCTCGGCCAGCACCTCGGCCTCGATGGCCCGGTACGCCGCCTCGCCGTCGGTCTCGAAGATCTCCCGCACGGTCCGGGCCGTCCGCTGCTCGACCTGCACGTCGCTGTCGACGAACGGTCGGTCGAGCGCACGAGCCAGGCGGCTGCCGACCGTGGTCTTGCCCGCCCCCATCATCCCGATGAGGACGATGTGCCCCGAGGGGCTCACGGCAGGGTCGCGAGGTAGCCGTCGCGGTTGCGGACGAGCTCCTCCAGCGAGTCGCCACCGAACTTGCGGACGGCCTCGTTGGCCAGCACCAGCGCCATCATCGTCTCGGCCACGACGCCCATGGCCGGCACCGCGGTGACGTCGGTGCGCTCCTTGAACGAGACCGTCTCCTCCTTGGTCTCGACGTCGACCGTGGTGAGAACGGGCCGGTTGAGGGAGGCCAGCGGCTTCATGGCCACGCGGGCCCAGATGGTCTCACCGCTGGAGATGCCGCCCTCGACGCCACCGGCCCGGTCGGACGACCGCCGGTAGTCGCCGGCGTCGGCGTCCCAGTGGATCGGGTCGTGGGCCAGCGAGCCGCGGCGGCCGGCGACCTCGAACCCGTCGCCGATCTCGACGCCCTTCACGGCCTGGATGCTCATGAGGGCCTGGGCCAGCAGGGCATCGAGCTTGCGGTCCCAGTGCACGTGGCTGCCGAGCCCGACCGGCACGCCGTGGGCCACGACCTCGACGACGCCGCCGAGGGAGTCGCCCTCCTTGGCCGCCGCCTTGATCTCGTCGATCATGGCCGCTTCGGCGTCGGGGTCGGCACAGCGCACCTCGGACGCGTCGATGCGCTCGAGGTCGGCGAAGGCCGGCCGCTCGGACGACTTGGCGACCACGGCGCCGATCTGCACCACGTGGGACAGGACCGACACGTCGAGGTGCGACAGCAGGGCCTTGGCCAGCGTGCCGGCCGCGACCCGCGCCGCCGTCTCGCGCGCCGAGGCCCGCTCGAGCACGTCGCGAGCGTCGCCGAAGCCGTACTTCTGCATGCCGGGCAGGTCGGCGTGACCGGGCCGGGGCTGGGTCAGCGGCTGCTTGGTGGCGCCCGGGGCAGGCGACATCTCCTCGTGCCACTTGTCGGACTTCACCCACTCGGAGTTGCCGATCTCGATGGCGACGGGCGATCCGAGCGTGCGGCCGTGGCGGATGCCGCCAACGAGCGTGACCTCGTCCTGCTCGAAGCGCATGCGGGGGCCGCGGCCGTAGCCGAGCCGGCGGCGGGCCAGCTCGGACTGGATGTCCTCCACGACGATGGGCAGCCCGGCGGGCAGGCCCTCGACGACGACGACGAGCGCCTTGCCGTGCGACTCGCCGGCGGTGAGGTAGCGGAGCATCGGGGCCAACGGTACCGAACGCCTGGCGACACCCCGGTTTCTTAGAAGCTCGTCTCTTCCCCGGCGCACAGCGAGAACGGCTGGTCACCGAAGAGGAAGTTGCCGCACCGGGCCGCGACGTCCAGGTTGAGCACCCGGTAGCTGCCGGCGAACTGCTGGCCGTCCTTCACCGCCAGGTCGGCGCCGTCGAGCCGCACCTTGGCCGTCGCCTTGCCCGACGGGTCGACGTACACGTCGGTGAGCCGCAGGCTGCTCTTCCCCGGCGCCTTGGCCGCGACGGGTGGCGCGGCCGGATCCGGCGCTCGCGGGGTCACCAGCGGCCGGAACGGGTCCTTGGTGCCGGAGCGCACGGCGGCCGGCTCGACCGCCGTCGGAACGGTGGTCGTGGTGGTCGAGATCGCCGGTGCCGACCCGACGTCGGAGCCGCCACCACCGCCGCCGGACAGGAACCGCGGGACGACGAGGAGCAAAAGGGCGACCACGGCGCCGAGGGCCACCAGCAGGGTCAGACGACGGCGCTCGGTGGCGGGCGGTGAGGCGGAGACGAGGACCGGCTCGTTCACGGGACCATCGTGGGGGTCGAGGTGGGCGTGGTCGACGGCGCTGCGGTCGACGGCGCGGTGCCCACGGGCACGGTGGTCGGCGTGGTCGAACCGGGCGCCGCCGTGGTGAACGTGCGCCCGGAGAGGGACACCGAGAGTCTGGTGGCGCCGCCCTCCTGCTCGGCGGTGAGGCCGATCGAGTCGAGCACCACCACCCGGGGCAGGGCCACCAGGGCGTCCATGAAGTCGAGGATCTGGAAGTAGCCGCCCCGGACGGTCAGCGACAGCAGGATCTCGTTGGGCCCGCCGGTCGTCGAGACCGTCACCCGGGCCGGCGCCACGGTCTGGAACTGGACCTGGGCCTTCGCCGCCGCGGCGTTGGTGGCCAGCAGGAAGCCGTCGAGGTCGGGCGTCTCGGGCACGGCGGCGCGGACGCGGGCGGCGAGCGCCTGGAGGGCGGGGCCCTGGCGCTTGGCGTCCTTCAGCTTGGTCAGCCGGCTCTGGAGCTGGACGACCTGGTCCTGGGCCGCCGCCCGCTGGTCACGGGCCTCGGCCAGCTCGGTGCCCTTCGGCGACCAGAGGAGGGCGAACCAGGCGAGGACGACGAGGACGGTGGCACCGCCGATGAGGGCGAGGTGGCGGCGGTTCACGGCTGCGCCTCCGTGTAGGTGCCGAGCCGGTCGGAGCCCGCCGCCCCGGTGAGGGTCGCGTCGGTCGAGAACTGGACGGTCTTGTTGTCCTGGACGTCGAGCGCCGACGACGTCAGCCACGGGTTGGCCAGCGCCGGCACGGTGGCCATCCGCTGGAGCCAGTGGGCGGGGGCGACCTGGCCGAAGCCGGTGGCTTCGACCTTGACCATGCCGTCGACCCGGGAGGCGGCGAACGAGCGCATCCACACGTCCTCGGGCAGCTCGGCGGTCACGTCGCGGAGCAGGCCGGTCCAGGCCACGTCGCCCCGGAGCGCGCCGGCCACCGTCTGGCTCCCGGCGGTGATGTCGGACTGGACGGCCTCGACGTCGTGGAGGGCCGCGACCTCGGTGGTCAGCGCAGCAGCGCGGTCCTCGGCCCGATGGGCGTCGGCCCGGACGTCGTGCACCTGCATGCCCCGCAGGAAGGTGAGGGCGAGGAGGGCGACGGCGAGGCCGGCGACCCCGCCGCCGGCGAGCACGAGCTGGCGCCGTTCGGCCCGCTCGGCGGTGACCGAGGAGGGCAGGAGGCTGATCCCCCCGGCATCGATGCGACCGGGCTCGGCGGAGAGGGCGAGGCCGATGGCGACGGCGAAGAGGTCGGCCGAGCCGGCCACCAGGGCGGCGTCGAGCGGGACCTTGCCGAGGTCGAGACCGGCGTACGGGTCGCCGTCGACGACGTGCACGCCGAGCTGGTCCTGGAGGACGGTCCGCAGGGCGAGCAGCCGGCCGGCACCGCCGGAGACGACCACCCGTTGGAGGTCGCCGTGCCCGACCTGGGCCAGGTGGAAGTCGAGCGAGCCGGCCACCTCGTTGGCGAGGGGCAGCAGCGAGTCCCGCGCCGTCTGGTCGACGTGGGGCTGGTCGGGGGCGTAGGTGGGGTCGTCGTAGCCCCGCTTGAGGGCCTCGGCGTCGTCGGACTCGATCCCGAGGTCGAGGGCCAGGGCCTCGGTCACCGCCGCGCCGCCGCTGGCCAGGGTCCGCACGAAGCGGGGCAGCCCGCCCTCGTGGACGACGACGTTGGTGACGCCGGCACCCGAGCCGATGATCACCTCGTGCCCGATGCTGTCGGCACCCGGCACGTGGAGCGCCCGGATGAGGGCGAACGGGATCAGGTCGATGCGGGTGGCGCTGAGACCGGCCCCGTCGAGCGCGGCGAGCAGCGAGCGCAGCATGTCGCGGTGGGCGGCCACGAGGAGCACCCGGACGAGCGGCTGGCCGTGCTCGCCGGTGACGTGCTCGACGACCTGGTAATCGAGCTCGGCCTCCTCGACCGGGATCGGGATGAGGTCCTGCACCTGGTAGGGCAGGGAGGACCGCAGCTCGTCGTCGGGCAGGAGCGGCAGGTCGGTCATGCGAGCGACGACGCGTGAGTTGGCCACGCCGACCACCACGGAGCGGCTGGCGAAGCCGGCCTCCCGCCACAGCCGGCGGAGGGCGCTCGAGACGGCGGCCGGGTCCATGACCTCACCGGCCACGACGGCACCGGGCACGAGGCCGACCTGGCCCATGCGCCGGACGGTCGGGCGCCCCCGTCCGAACGACAGCTCGACGGCCCGGACGGCGTTCGTCCCGATGTCGAGGCCGATCACGTTCGATCCCATCACCCAGGGTGCTTCGGCACGTCGCGAGGTGGACTGAAGGGACAGTTCGGACGACTCGTCCGATCAGCCCCCGTACCAGTCGAGGAGAGGCGAACCGACCAGGATCGCGACCACCGCTCCGGCGGCCAGGAACGGCGCGAACGGGATGTGGTCCTTGCGGGTCCGCAGGCCGGTGGCGAGCAGCAGGATGCCGCCGACCGAACCCAGCAGGAACCCGAGGAACAGGCCCAGGAACACGTGGCCGAGGTCGAGGAAGCCGAGCCAGGCGCCGAGCACGCCGGCCAGCTTCACGTCACCCATGCCCATCCCCCGGGGCGTCACCAGGTTGATCACCAGCAGGACGCCGAAGCCGATGGCGCCACCCACCGCCGCCGTGCCGAGGTCGTGCCACCGGTCGTCGACGGCCGCGGCCAGGACGAGGAGCGGGATGCCGAGGGCGAGCGTGGCCAGGAGGATGCGGTTCGGCACCAGGAACAGCTCGAGGTCGACGGCCGACACGGCGATCAGGGCGGCGACCAGGACCAGGTAGGCGGGCACCGACCAGTCGGCGCCGAAGCGGGCCCCCACGGCGGCGAAGGCCGCACCGGTCAGGAGCTCGACGGCCGGATACCGGGCCGAGATGGGCGCGTCGCACGTGCGGCACCGGCCCCGGAGCAGGAGCCAGGAGACGACGGGGATGTTGTCGCGCTCGGCCAGCGTCGTGCCGCACCCCGGGCAGCGCGAGCGGGGGCGCACCACGGACTCGTGCCGAGGCACGCGGTGGATCACCACGTTGAGGAACGAGCCGACCAGCAGGCCCAAGAGCCCGCAGCCGGCGGCAACGAGCACCGTCACGCCGGCCTGTGTACCCGAACGGGAGCGCGAAGCAGCCGGGCCCGAGGGCCCGGCTGCTCGATGTACGGGTGCTGCAAGGAGGTCAGCGACCTACCACTTGGTGGCGGTGGTCTCCGTGAGGGTGTCGCAGTCGGCCTTGGCCGTCGCACCGGTGCCGGCGCTCTTGCAGTAGGTCACGGCGCCGTCCTTGTTGGCGGCGACGGAGAAGGCGGTGCCCGAGGCGCTGACCTTCTCGAGGACGATGCTGGAGCCGTCGCTCGGGACGAGGATGCCGATCTTGCTCGTGCTGGCGTTGGCGATGACGTCGAAGGACAGCGAGCCCTCGGCGGCGATCAGGTCGGCACTGTCGATGGCGACGGGCGTGGCCGAGTTGTCGAGGAAGTAGCCGGCGTTGTCGGTGGCCAGGGTCTTGGCCGCCGTGAGCGCGTTGCGCAGGTCGCTCTGGGCGGCCCGGTCGCGAGCACGGTTCTGCACGCCGAGGAAGGTCGGGATGGCGATGGCGATGAGGATGGCGATGATCAGGACCACGACCATCAGCTCGATGAGCGTGAAGCCGTCCTCGTCGTCGTGGAGCCGGTTGTGCAGCGTGGAGAGCATGTGGGTTCCTCCTGTGAACGGGGATGAGATGCGAGTCCGTCTCACCGGGAGCACCTGCTCGCACCGACATCTACGGCGCGTACCGCCCACCCCTTGAGAAAGTTCCTGAACCGGATTTTCCCCACCCTCGATCGAATACCTGACTTGCTACATCAGAATTAGCGAGTATCATCTCCCTCGTGCCCACCCGCTCCTGTTGTCGCTGCTGCGCCTGACGCCACCCGTCCGCCCGCACCGACCCTCCTGGAGCCCCCGATGTCACTCTCCGCCCTCTCCTACGCCTCCCCCTCCCTCTCCCCCGCACCGACCGCCACCGGCCCCCGCCGTCCCGAGCCGCTCGAGCCCGACCTCCTCCACGACATCGCCGCCGGCATCGCCACGGCGACCACGTTGTGGGAGCCGCTCGTGGCCCACGACCCGGCCGAACGCCGACCCGTCCGCCTCCTCGCCACCGAGCGCTACGAGGTGTGGGTCATCGGCTGGATGCCGGGCCAGCGCGCCGACCTGCACGACCACGGCGACGCCGCCGGGGCCGTGCTGGTGGTCGACGGCACGCTCACCGAGCACACCGTGACCGCTGAGGGCGTGCGCACCACGTCGCTCCCAGCCGGCACGGCCCGGGACCTCGCCGTCGGGCTGGTGCACGAGGTCCGCAACGACCACGATGGTCCGGCGACGAGCATCCACGTCTACTCCCCGCCGCTGGAGACCATGACCCGCTACGACGGCGAGTCCCTCGCCCCCACCGTCACCGAGCTGGTCCGCGCCGAGGCGCCGGCCATCGTCGCCTCGGCCGACTCGGTGCTGCACCACCCGTCCGTCCGTGGCTGAGGTCGACCGCCTCCTCGAGGAGGCCCGGGCCGCCATCGAGCCGCGCGTCACCGTCGACCAGCTCGACGACGTGGTGGCCGGCGGTGGGCTCGTCGTCGACATCCGGCCCGTGGAGCTCCGCCAGCGCGACGGCGAGCTGCCCGGCGCGGTCGTCGTCGATCGCAACGTCCTCGAGTGGCGGCTCGACCCGACGAGCGACCACCGCATCCCCGAGGTCACGGGCCTCGACCAGCAGGTCGTGCTGGTCTGCAACGAGGGCTACGCCACCAGCCTGGCCGCCGCCACGTTGCGCCAGCTCGGCCTCGTGCGGGCCACCGACCTCGTCGGCGGCTACCAGGCCTGGCTCAGCCGGCGCTGACCCATCGCCACCGGCACCGGGCCGGAGGCGCAAAGATCGGGGGGCATGCGCACCGCGATCAGGGCCGTCCTCCTCCTGGCGGCCGGCCTCCTGGTCGCCGGCTGCGGCAGCCAGCGGACGACGGCGGCACCGTGGAACCTGCGGGGCCCGGCATCCGGCGCCGTGCTCCGGCTCGAGGTCGGCGTCGGGAGCAGCACCTGCGACGAGCTGGACGGCATCTCCGTCCGGGAGGAGGCCGACGAGGTGCGCGTCACGGCGACCGTGCGGCGCACCAACGAGCGCGACTGCACGGCCGACTACCTCACCGTCGACCGCGACGTGCAGCTCCAGGCGCCGCTCGGCACCCGCCGCCTCAGCGGCTGCCGCCCCGATGGCCCGCTCACCGTCGGCAAGGTGTTCGGCGGCGAGGAGACCGAGTCGACCTGCTTCGAGACGGTGCGCGTCGTCGGGCCTGTCGGGTCGAGCTGACCTCTAGGCCGGCGTCTCGGCCCGGGCTCCGAGCCACGCGGTCGCCACCGGGCCGGGCATCGGCGGGCTGAGCAGGAGCCCCTGGAGCAGGTCGCACCCCAGCCCCTCGAGGAGGTCCCACTGGGCCTGGGTCTCGACGCCTTCGGCCGTCACGCCGATCTCGAGGCTGCGGGCCAGCTGGACCACCGATTGCACGATGGCGGCGTCGACCGCGTCGTCGGCCATCGAGGAGACGAAGCCACGATCGATCTTCAGCCGGTGCGGCCGGAGCCGCTTCAGGTTGGTGAGCGACGAGAAGCCGGTGCCGAAGTCGTCGAGGGCGATGCCGACACCCATGTCGCGGAGCTGGTTCACCAGGTGGACGGCCCGATCGGGTGAAGCCAGCACCGCGGTCTCGGTGACCTCGAGCTCGAGGTTGGCCGGCGGCAGGTCGTGCTCGACCAGGACCCCGCGGACCTCGTCGACGATCGTGCCGTCCCGCAGGTCGCGGGCCGAGAGGTTGACGGACACGGCCACGTCGAGCCCGGCGTGGTGCCAGGCGGCGCCCTGCTCGGCGGCGAGGCCGAGCACGTGGCGGGTCAGGCGGTGGATGAGGCCGCTCTGCTCGGCCAGCGGGATGAACGAGTCGGGCTCGAGCAGGCCCAGCGTCGGGTGGTGCCAGCGGACGAGCGCCTCCATCGACACGACCCGGCCCGCCGCCGTGGCCACCGGCTGGAAGTGGACGACGACCTGCTCGTCCTCGTCGGCCAGCGCCCGCCGCAGCTCGGCGGCCAGGCCGAGGCGCGACGGCGTGTGGGAGTCGAGGTCGACGCTGTAGAAGGAGAACTGGGCGCCGGTGTCCTTCGCCGCGTACATGGCGATGTCGGCGTGCTGGAGGAGCGCCTCGGCCGAGCCGGCGTCGAGCGGGTAGAGGGCCACGCCGATGCTGGCCTCGACGGCGATGTCGACGCCGTCGATCACCATGGGCTCCAGGAGCGCCCCGGTGATCCGGTCGAGCACGTCGACGAGGTCCTCCCTCGCCACGACGTCGTGGACGACGATGGCGAACTCGTCGCCCCCCAGCCGGGCGACCACGTCCTCGGCCCGCGTCCCGGCGGTGAGGCGCCGGGCCACGTGGCGGAGGAGGTCGTCGCCGGCGCGGTGGCCGAGCGTGTCGTTCACGTCCTTGAAGCCGTCGAGGTCGATGAGGAGCAAGCCGACGAGGCTGCCGTCGCGGTCGGCGCCCACGATGGCATCGCGCAGCCGGCCATCGAGGCGGGTCCGGTTGGGCAGTCCGGTGAGGGTGTCGTGGTGGGCGAGGTGCTCGTTCTCCTGGGCCTGGTTGCGCAGCCGGCGCGACGTCGACAGCACGATCGGCACGAGCACGAGCCACAGCGCGGCGAGCCCACCGGCCAGGAGCCGGCGGAGGTGGGCGACGTCGGCGTCGACCTGCGAGATGAACACGGAGTCGAGGCCGGACACGACGATCACCCCAGCCGGGGCGCTCCTCACACCACCGAACCGGATGGGCACCTCGGCCTCGACCAGCCGACCCTTCCAGAGGGGGTAGGTGTAGCTCTTGTCGCCGTGGACGATGTCGGTGCTGGTGGTGCCGGCCAGCGCAGCGGCGATCGCCCCGCTCGTGGGCACGGTGGCCGGTGCGCCCACGTAGTTGGCGAAGATCACGCGGCCATCGGGCGCCACCGCGATCATGCGCACCTGCGACGACTGGACCGAGAGGTTCTCGAGGAACGTCCTCGTCTGGCGCTCCCGCTGCGCGTCCATCCGAACGCCGGGGGCGAAGTCCTCGGCCCGGAACAGCACCGTGCCTCCGAGCCGGACGATCGACCCGGTGGTCTTGCCGTAGAGCTGGGTGCTCCGGTGCTCGATCTGGTGGCGCGACGCCGTGCTCAGCAGCCAGCCCAGCACCAGGATCGGCACCAGGCTGGCTACGGCGAACTTCAGGGTGAGCCGGGACATCCTCCCTGATTGTGACGGAGCGGCGGCTCCGATGCGTACCGCTAGTCGGGGAGGCGCTGCAGGAGCTCGATGCTGTAGCCGTCGGGGTCGTTGATGAACCCGACGATCACCGGCCAGCGATCGAGCTTCTCGGGCACCATCGTCGACGTGTAACCGGCGGCCACGGCCCGGTCGTGGACGTCCATGGCGTCGTCGACGTTCATGTAGATCTTCCAGAGGGCGAACCCGTGGTCGACCGGCTGCCCGTTGTTGTAGCGCTCGGCGAGCTGGAGCCGGCCGCCCCCGTCGTCGGCGGCGAGCACGATCTCGTGCACGTCGTCGATCTCGGTGCGGCTCTGGACCTTCAGCCCGATGATCTCGGTGTAGAAGCGCTCCGAGTGCTCGATGTCGCTCACGTAGATGCAGTACTGACCAACGCTGCTTGCCATGTCTCAGATCCCCATCGCGAAGTCGGTGCCGGTCAGCCAGTGACGGCCGGCGGCCTTCACGTCGGCCCAGCGGGCGGTCAGGTCGGCGGCCGTCTGGCCGTCCTTGAGCTGGCCGAGGTCGGTCGGCGTGGGGCCGATCTTCTCGGCCAGCGGGGCGAGCTTCTCCAGGTCGAAGCCGAACGTCTCGGCCGTGGCAAGGCCGAGCATGCGGCGCGTCTCGTCGATCGGGATGTCGAAGAACGTCTTCTGCAGCCAGTCGAACGTGTTCGGCCACGTGCCCTCGGGGTGCGGGAAGTCGGTGCCCCAGAGCATGTTGTCGATGCCGATCTCGTAGCGCATGCCGAGCTCGCGGCGCTTCACGTTGGCCAGGCCGGTGAAGCAGTTGCGGTCGACGATCTCGCTCGGGAGCATGCCGCCGAGGGCGCCCTTGAACGGGTCCTTGCCCAGCTTCTCCGAGCCCTTCTGCCCCAAGGCCAGGCGGTCCCAGAACCACAGGAGCTGGGGCAGCCACCAGCAGCCGCCCTCGGTGACGCCCATCTTCAGGTTCGGGAAGCGGGTGAAGGCGCCCGACCACAGGAGGAACCACATGGGGCGGGCCGGCCACCAGGTCACCTCGGTGACGTAGATGCCGAGGTTGTCGCCGTACTCCTCGCGGGGCGCCGAACCGGAGTGGGTCACCACCGGCATCTCGAGCTCCTCGCAGAGGGCCCACACCGGGTCGTAGTGGCGGTCGTGGTACGGCGTCTGGCTCATCCACATCGCCGGGATCATCACCGAGCCGAGGCCGGACTCCTTGGCGTGGCGGATCTCGGCCAACACCTTGTCGATCTCGACCGTGATCGGCACCAGGGCGACGCCGCATCGGCGCTCGGGGCTCACCGAGCACAGCTCGGCCAGCCAGCGGTTGTGGGCCTTGGCGCCGGCCATGCCGAGCTCGGGGTCCATGTCGCCGGACAGGCCGAGGCCGGCGCCGAAGGGCACGCAGGTGCGGCTCTCGACCGCGTCGGCGTCGGGGTAGACGACCTCGGCGCAGACGCCGTCACCGTCGAGGGCCTGGTCGCGCTTGATCGCGTCCCAGCCGCCCGCGAGCTCCTCGTCGTGCTCCTCGAACCACTGCTTGGCGTACGCCTCGTTGCGCACGCCGAGCTTGGTCGTTGCCTCGAGGACGGCCGCCCGCTCGCCGAGGAACTCGTCGAACTGCGGGTGGAACTTCGTCTCCAGGTACTCCCGGTACTGCTCGGTCGGCAACCCGGCGTGGCTGTCGGCGGCGATGATCAGGTACGGGTCGTTGTCGTGCGTGGTGTCGCCCATGGCTCCCCCTCGGTGGCGTTCCCGGGCACTGTAATGCAAAAGCGTTAGTACGTCACGCGATCCCGTAGCCGAAGGTGCCGACGACCTTGCCGCCCTCGACGGGCTGGATGACGGCGAGCCGGCGGTCGCCGCCGTCGAGGAGGTACTCGGCGAACACGTACCAGTCGGTGGCGACGCGCACGAGGAGCGTGAGGTCGTCGCCGGCGAGAAGGTCGCGCAGCGCGGCCGTCGAGTCGTCGCGGCCGGTGGTGGCGTGCACCTGGCCGCCGGCCCGCACCGCGAGCGTGTGGCCCTCGCCCAGCTCGGCGGCGACGGCGTCCCAGTCCCCGGCCCGGGCCGCGAGCGAGAAGCGGTCGAGGAGCTTGCCGTTGGCCAGCTCGTCGCCGGGCGTGCCGGTGACGGTGCCCCGGATGACGTCGTCCATCGGGTCGCGGGTGGCGCAGATCTCGCCCCGGATGCCGTCGTCGGCCGTCGGGAACAGGACGATCGAGCGGACCACCCACTCCTTGCCGGTGGCGTCGACGTCGCCCACCTGGCCAGTGCCCTGGAGCGTGGCCGCCGTCTCGTTGAAGACGTACCAGTCGGTGGTGAGGCTCTTGAGCTGCGACGAGTCACGGACCACGTAGGAGCCCGAGCGGTTCGAGTAGTAGCCCCGCACCTGGTCGAAGGTCGTGAGCACGCTCCCGTCCCGCAGCTCGTGGCCGGCCCGGGTGCGCACCGGCAGGGCGAAGAACACGTCGTCGGACACCGTGGCGACGATCTCGTCGACGTCGGTGCTGGTCTCCGCCGCGATGTGGCTGCGGGCGGTGAGCGCGCTCCGCTCGCGGGGCCCGAGGTCCCGCAACCACCCCTGCACGCTCGTCGTCAGCGACATGGGTTGCACTCTGTCAGGTTGTCGTCACCCCGCGACTCGAGCGGTTCGCTCCGTGAGGACCACCGAGCGACGCGGAGCCGCCAGGTCGCCGCGCTACTGGCGCCTGCCTGACCTACCGTCGGAGCGTGCACCTCGAGCACACCGCGCTGCTCGTCGAGAACTACGACGACGCCATCCGGTTCTTCGTCGACGCATTGGGGTTCGACCTCGTCGAGGACTCGCCGGCGACCACGAACGATGGACGTCCGAAGCGTTGGGTCGTCGTCAGGCCGCCAGAGGCACAGACCGGCCTGCTCCTCGCCGAGGCCGACGGCGAGCGACAGGTCGATGCCATCGGCCACCAGTACGCAGGTCGAGTGGGCTTGTTCCTTCGCGTCGACGACTTCGAGGCAGCACAGCGGCGGATGCTCGACCATCGCGTCGAGTTCGTCACGGAACCTCGCGACGAGCCCTACGGCCGCGTTGCCGTGTTCCTCGACCTCTCCGGCAACAGGTGGGACCTGCTCGGACCGCCGCCGAGCTGAATCGGGACGGCTGTCCGGTTCGTCCGGTTTCACTGTCACACCCCCTCGTCATGATGGAGGTGTGGAGGTTCGGTCCTCGACGGTGGAGCAGCTGGTGGGCATGGGTCCCGCCGCGTTCGCCGATGACGACTCGATCGTCGAGCTGGACCGTGCGATCAACCAGCTCCAGGCGCTGCGCAACGGCGCCGTCGGGGTGTGGGACGCCAACAAGGAGTGGGCGCCGTCGCGGGCGAAGAGCGGTGCGGCGTGGCTCGCCTGGAAGTGCCGACGGCCGTTGGACGAGACCCGCCGCTGGACCCGTGTGGCACGACAGCTGCGTTCGATGCCCGAGACCCAGGCCGCGTGGCTGGCTGGCGAGATCCACGAGCGGCACGTGAGCAAGCTGTGCGCGGCGCGTCGACCGGAGACGGCCGAGGTGTTCGACCGCGACGAGGCCCAGCTGGTCGACAACGCGAAGCGCCTGTCGTTCGCCCACTTCCACCGGACCGTCGACTACTGGCTCCAGCACGCCGACCCCGACGGGTCGGAGGGCGACGCCGACCGCCAGCGCGATCGGCGTGAAGCCCACCTCGACCAGTCGTTCGAGGGGATGTGGTTCGGGAAGCTCACCCTCGACCCCATCTCCGGCACCATCGTGAGCAACGCGCTCAAGGCCATCGAGCAGAAGCTCTTCCAGGCCGACTGGGCCGAGGCCAAGGCCCGGTTGGGTCGTGACCCGCTGGTGACCGAGCTGTGCCGCACCGCCAAGCAACGACGCGCCGACGCGTTCACCGAGATGGCAACGCTCGCCCGAGCCGTGCCCGCCGACGCCCGACGGCCCGAGCCGCTCTTCACCGTGGTGATGGGCTACGAGAAGTTCAAGCAGGTCTGCGAGCTCGCCAACCGCACCGTCGTCACCCCAGGCTCACTCGTCCCGTACCTGACCGACTCGCTGATCGAGCGCATCGTGGCCGACGGCCCGTCCCGGGTGTTCGACGTCGGCGAAGCCCGCTGCTTCACCGGCGCCACCCGACGCGCTGTCGAGGTCCTCGGCGAGGAATGCTTCGAAGACACCTGCGAGGTGCCCGCCGAGGACGCCCAGATCGACCACATCATCGAGTACTCCAAAGATGGGCCGACGAGGACCTGGAACGGCCGACCCGCCTGCGGCTTCCACAACCGAGCCCGCAACCGCGGCCCCTGATGCGGGCGCGGCCGCCGCGGC
>JAODBP010000023.1 GCA_025464025.1 Actinomycetes bacterium
CGTGAACGAGCGGGACGACCGTCGAGCGCCGGCCACCGAACAACATCGCCGAGATCGGGACGCCCTTCGGGTCCTCCCACTCCGGCGCGATCGACGGACACTGGGCGGCCGGGGCGGTGAAGCGGGCGTTCGGGTGGGCGGCCGGGGTGTCGGACTCAGGCGTCCAGGCCTGGCCCTTCCAGTCGATCAGCCGGGCCGGCTTGTCGGCGGTGAGGTCTTCCCACCAGATGTCGTGGTCGGGCGTCTCGGCGACGTTGGTGAAGACGCAGTTGGCGTCGAGCGTGCGAAGGGCATTGAGGTTGGACGTGGCCGACGTGCCGGGGGCGACGCCGAAGAAGCCGGCCTCCGGGTTGATCGCGTAGAGCCGGCCGTCGTCGCCGAACTTCATCCAGGCGATGTCGTCGCCGATCGTCTCGACCGTCCAGCCCGGGATGGTGGGGATGAGCATGGCCATGTTGGTCTTGCCGCAGGCCGACGGGAAGGCGGCGGCCACGTACTTGGCCTCACCGGCCGGCGGCGTGACCTTCACGATGAGCATGTGCTCGGCCAGCCAACCCTCGTCGCGGGCCATGGTCGAGGCGATGCGCAGGGCGAAGCACTTCTTGCCGAGGAGGGCGTTGCCGCCGTAGCCCGACCCGAACGACCAGATCTCGCGGGTCTCGGGGTAGTGGACGATGTACTTGTTGTCGGCGTTGCACGGCCACGGGACATCGTCCTGGCCGGCCTCGAGCGGCGCGCCGACCGAGTGCACGCACGGCACGAACTCGCCGTCAGCACCGAGGCTGTCGAGCACGTGCTGGCCCATGCGGGTCATGATCTTCATGTTCACGACCACGTACGGCGAGTCGGTGATCTCGACGCCGATGTGGGCGATGGGGGAGCCGATGGGGCCCATCGAGAACGGGATCACGTACATCGTGCGGCCCCGCATGGCGCCGGCGAACAGGCCGCTCAGCGTCGCCCGCATCTCGGCCGGGTCGGCCCAGTTGTTGTTGGTGCCGGCCTCCTCGGGCGTCGCCGAGCAGATGAACGTCCGGTCCTCGACGCGAGCGACGTCGGCCGGGTCGGAGCGGGCGAGGAACGAGTTCGGCCGCTTCTCCTCGTCGAGCTTCAGGAACGTGCCGCTCTCGAGCAGGAGCTGGCACATCCGCTGGTACTCGTCGTCCGAACCGTCGCACCAGACCACGTCGTCGGGCTGCGTGAGCTCGGCGATCTCCGCCACCCACGACAGGAGCTTCGAGTTGGTCGTGCAATCGGTAGACGTGTCGATCGTGGTCATTGCTCTCCGTGTAGGGCTGAGCAGCGCTCCTGTCCAGGGGCGCTGGATGTGCGGCTGCCTACCCCCCCTGGGGAATGGCGACGCCGTCGGACGTGAAGCCCGGCGTCCCCATGTCGACCTCCGAACCGAGCCGGAGGCGGGTGGCCCGTCCGGCGTCGTCGAGGTCGAAGATCACTCGCTGGCCTTGCCGGAGCATGCGGAACACCGAGCCCTCGAGGGAGTTGCCGGCAAGGTCGTACTCGGACAGGTCGGTGTCACTCAGCACCGTTCCTGCGCCCGTTCCCGGGTCGTACGACTTGACGACGCCCTGCATGTGCTCTCCCACAGCTCGCGTACGCTCCTGGCCATCGACGTTAACGGCCCATTCAGTTGACCGACGAATTGCTGTTCGTCTCTGGACTTCGGTCCCGATTCGGTCCTGCGCCGCCCGGCGAGACGTGGATCGGCGACGACGCCGCAGTGGTTCGCCCGCCGACGGGCCCGCTCCTGCTCGCCATCGATCCGATGATCCAAGGTGTGCACTTCGTCACGCCCGACCAGGACGCTGGGTGGAAGGCGATCGCTCGGAACGTGAGCGACCTGGCCGCCATGGGGGGTCGACCGCTCCACGCCCTCGTCTCGCTGGTCATCCCACCGGGCGTCGACGTCACCGGCCTGCTGGACGGCCTCACCCAGGCGACCGAGCTCTGCCCGGTCGTCGGCGGCGACACGGCGAGCGGGCCCACCCTCATCGTGACGGTGGCGGTGACGGGCACCGTCGACGGCGAGCCGGTGCTGCGCTCGGGGGCCCGGCCCGGCGACGTGCTCTTCGTGACCGGCCCGCTCGGCGGGGCGCCGACCCGACCGATCCCTCGGGTGGCCGAGGGCACGGCGGCGCGGGTGGGCGGGGCCACGGCCATGATCGACATCTCCGACGGGCTGTCCCTCGACCTCCGGCGACTGGCCGACGACTCCGGCGTCGGCGTGGCGCTCGACGCCGTGCCGATCGTCGACGGCGTCGCGCTCGAGGAGGCCCTCACGTGGGGCGACGACTACGAGCTGGTGTTCGCCGCCCCCGACGTGGACGCCGTGGTGGCCGCCTTCGCCGCCGCCGGGTTGCCGGCGCCGATCGAGATCGGCCGCTGCACTGCTACGAAGGACGAGCGGCGGCTCGGGGACGGCCCCCTGCCCGAGGGAGGTTGGGAGCACACGTGGTGACCGGCAACGTGGTGGCGGCGCTGACGATCGCCGGATCGGACTCGGGCGGTGGCGCCGGCATCCAGGCCGACCTGAAGACGTTCGAGGCCCTCGGCGTGTGGGGCACCTCGGCCATCGTCGCCGTCACGGCCCAGAACACGCTCGGTGTCCAGGCCTTCGAGTCCTTGCCGGCCGAGCTGGTGCGCCAGCAGATCCTGTCGGTGACCTCCGACATCGGGATCCAGGCGGCGAAGACCGGGATGCTGGCCAGCGCCGAGCTCGTGGGTGCCGTGGCGGCCGCCCTGGTCGAGGCCGGTCGCCCGCTCCTGGTGGTCGACCCGGTGTTCGTGTCGAAGCACGGCGACACCCTGCTGGCCGACGACGCCGTCGAGGCCCTGCGCACCCGGTTGCTGCCGCTGGCCACGGTCGTGACGCCCAACCTGCCGGAGGCCGAGGCCCTCACCGGGCGCACCATCGCCAGCCGCGACGACATGGTCGCGGCCGCCGAGGCCCTGGCCACCACCGGCGTCGCCACCGTGCTGGTCAAGGGCGGCCACCTGGCCGGCGACCAGTCGCCCGACCTGGTGCTCGTCGACGGCCGGGTGACCTGGCTCGAGGGGGATCGCATCCCCGGCCGGCACACCCACGGCACCGGTTGCACGCTGTCGGCCGCCATCACGGCCGAGCTGGCCAAGGGGATGGACCCGGTCGACGCCTGCCGGGCCGGCAAGCGGTTCGTCGAGCGCGCCATCGCCGCCGGGCTGGAGCTCGGCGGCGGCGTGGGCCCGGTCAACCCGGGCTGGGAGCGGCTCCTCGGCTAGGCCGTGGGAGCAGGCTTGCGCAAGGGCTTCTGCACCTTGCCGGCCTTGATGCAGCTCGTGCAGACGTGCAGGCGCTTCGGGGCGCCGTTCACGATGGCCCGCACCCGCTGGATGTTCGGGTTCCAACGCCGCTTGGTGCGGCGGTGGGAGTGGGAGATCGTGTTGCCGAACGAGGGGTGCTTGCCACAAACCTCACACACTGCTGCCATGACGCGCACTCCTGCTGGGACTTCGATCGAGGAACCGGGAAACGATAGCAGGGGACATTCCGCCATCCCACTCGGGGCTACGCTGCCGCGCCGTGGGGACCCTCGAGCGCCTGGCCGCCGACGACCTCCGGCAGGTCGTCGCCGGGTTCCGTGACGCCCTCCGGGCCCACCAGGAGACGGTCAACCGGTTGAACGTCTATCCGGTGCCCGATGGCGACACCGGCACGAACATGGCGCTGACGCTCGAATCGGTCGTGTCCGAGCTCGAATCGGCCGGTCCGGACATGGCGTCGGTGTGCAAGGCCATCAGCCACGGCTCCCTGATGGGCGCCCGCGGCAACTCCGGCGTGATCCTCTCCCAGATCCTGCGGGGCCTGGCCACCACGTTCGCCGAGTGCGAGACGTGCGACGGCACTCGCCTGGCCGACGGCCTCGTCGCTGCCGCCGAGGGTGCCTACGGCGCGGTCATGCGCCCCATCGAGGGCACGATCCTCACCGTCATCCGCGAGCTGTCCGAGGCGGCCAAGGCCGCCGCCGGCAACGGTTCCTCGCTGGTCGAGGTGCTCGACGCCGCCCGGGCGGCCGGCCAGGACGCGCTCGAGCGCACCCCCGACCTGTTGCCGGTGCTGAAGGAGGCCGGCGTGGTCGACGCCGGGGGCGCCGGGCTGCTGCTCCTGCTCGACGCCGCGCTCCTGGTGGTCGACGGCCGGCCGGTGCCGGAGCCCGAGCCGTTGGCCAGCGTGGCGTCGACCAGCCACGCCGAGGCCATGCACGGCGAGGGCGACCTGTCGGACCTCCGCTACGAGGTCATGTACTTCCTCGAGGCGCCCGACGAGACGATCCCGGCGTTCAAGGACGTGTGGGCCGGCATCGGCGACTCGATCGTCGTCGTCGGCGGCGACGGCATCTGGAACTGCCACATCCACACCGACGACATCGGCGCGTCGATCGAGGCCGCCCTCGACTGCGGCCGGCCGACCAAGATCCGGGTCACCGACCTCATCGAGCAGGTCGAGGAGGAGAGGTGGGTCCGGGAGGCCGAGCCCGACGCCTCGCCCGCCCTCCAGAAGGAGGTGGCCACGGCCGTGGTCGCGGTGGCGACCGGCGACGGCATCCGGCGCATCTTCCACTCGCTCGGCGTGCAGTCGGTGGTGACCGGAGGTCAGTCGATGAACCCCTCGACGGCCCAGCTCCTCGAGGCCGTCGAGGCGGCCCCGGCCCCCGAGGTCGTGATCCTCCCGAACAACAAGAACATCATCCCGGTCGCCGAGCAGGTCGATGCCCTCACCGAGAAGGTCGTGCGGGTCGTGAAGACCCGAGGGGTCACCGAGGGCTTCGCCGCCCTCTTGGCCTACGACCCCGACGCCGATGTCGAGGGCAACGTCGACGGCATGCAGGCCGCGGCCGACAACGTGGTGGCCGGCGAGGTCACCCGGGCCGTGCGGGCCTCGGTGTTCGAGGGCGGCCCCATCGCCGAGGGCGACTGGCTCGGCATCGCTCGCGACGGGATCAAGGTGGCCCAGCCGACGCTCCCCGATGCCGTCACCGGCCTGCTCGACCTCCTGGTCACCGACGACCACGAGATCGTCACGCTCATCGAGGGCGAGGGCTCCGGCGCCGGCCCGACCCGCCAGGTGACGGAGTGGCTGGCCGAGCACCGACCCGACGTCGCCGTCGAGGTCCACCACGGCGGGCAGCCGCTGTACCCCTACCTCATCGGCATCGAGTAGCGGCCGGCGGCCGTCGAGCGCAGCCTGCGAGCTCGACCATCAGCTGAGCAGGCGCTCGATCACGAGGGCGACGCCGTCGTCGTCGTTCGAGGCCGTGACCTCGTCGGCGATGGCGAGGACGTCGGGGTGGGCGTTGGCGACGGCGACGGCGTGCCCGGCCCACGTGAGCATGGGCAGGTCGTTCGGCATGTCGCCGAACGCCATCACCTCGGCGGCGGGGATCCCGTGCTCGGTGAGGAGGCGCTCGAGGCCGAACGCCTTGGTGATGCCGACCGCGGACAGCTCGACCATGCCGCCGTCGGGGTTGCCGAACGTGATCGTGAGGAGCTCGGCCAGCTCGCCGACCAGGTGCGCCGTCTCGGCCCGCAGCTCGGCGGCGTTGAGGGTGTGGTGGCTGGCGAGGAGCTTGACGACCGGGCCCTGGAGGAGGTCGTCGAGCTGGGCCGCCACCGCGTCGTCCGGCATCTCGAACGGCGCCCGGAAGGCCGGCTCGTAGGTCATCTGCTTGCCCCGCTGGACGGCGAACGCCACGTCCGGCAGCACCTCCCGGATGGCGACGGTGAGGGCTCGGGCCACCTCGGCGTCCATGGGGAACTCCTCGACGATCTCCTCGGTGTGGAGGTCGTAGATGCAGGCGCCGTTGGCGCACACGGCCACGCCGCGGTGGCCGGTGGCGTCGGAGACCGGCTTCATCACGTCGGGCGGCCGGCCGGTGACGAACACGACGAGCAGCCCGGCCTCCTCCGCCGCGGCCAGCGCGTCCCGGGTGCGGGCCGAGATCTCGCCATCCGACCGCACGATGGTCCCGTCGAGGTCGGTCGCGATGGCCCTGACTGTCATGCGTGCACCCTACGGTTGGGGTCGTGGGGAAGCGTCTCGTCGAGCTGGCCGACATCCCGGTCACGCGCCTGGCCGGCGTCGGCGAGCAGAAGGCCAAGGGCCTGGCCGAGCTCGGGATCGAGAACGTCCTCGACCTGCTCCTGCACTACCCCCGGCGCTACATCGACCGGACCACCGAGGCCCTGATCCGCGACCTGGCCGTCGGCGCCGAGGCCATGGTCCTGTGCACGGTGAAGCGGGTCGAGGCCCGCCGCACCCGGCAGAAGCGCACGATGGTGCAGGTCGACGTCACCGACGGATCGGGCTACCTGCGCTGCACGTTCTTCAACCAGCCGTGGCGGGAGAAGCAGCTCAAGGCCGGTACCCAGGCGGTGTTCTTCGGGAAGCTCGAGGTCTTCCAGGGCCGCAAGCAGATGACGAACCCGGTGGTCGACCTGATCGGCGACCGCACCGGCCGGATCATCCCGATCTACCCGCAGTCGGAGAAGGCCGCGCTCACCACCTGGGAGATCGGCGGGTGGGTCGAGGAGTCGCTGCGCCGGGCCGGCGAGCTCGACGACCCGGTGCCGATGGACGTGCTCGACCGGTTCGACCTCATCTCCCGCGACGCCGCCCTGCGTGGCATCCACGTGCCCGAGTCGGGCGACGAGCACAAGGTCGCCCGCCGCCGGCTGGTGTTCGACGAGCTGCTGCGCATCCAGCTCATCCTCGTGCGCCGCAAGCGCGAGCTGGAGCGCACGTCGCGGGGCATCACCCACGAGGTCGGGGGCGACCTCGTGCGCCGCTTCCACGAGAAGCTGCCCTTCCCGCTCACCGGCGCCCAGCAGCGGGCCATCGCCGAGATCGAGGCCGACCTGGCCAAGCCGGTGCCCATGCACCGGCTCCTCCAGGGCGATGTCGGTGCTGGCAAGACCCTGGTTGCCGTGAGCGCGCTGCTCGTGGCCGTCCAAGGTGGGCACCAGGGCGCGCTGATGGCGCCGACCGAGGTGCTGGCCGAGCAGCACCACCTCGGGTTGAAGGCGCTGCTCGAGGGGTTCTCGCTGTCGTCGGAGGGCGACCTGTTCGGCGAGCGACCGCTGCGGGTCGAGCTGCTCACCAACCGCACCACGGGAGCCCAGCGCACCAAGCTGGCCGAGCGCCTCGCTGCCGGCGAGGTCGACATCGTCGTCGGCACCCACGCCCTCATCCAGGACAAGGTGGCGTTCAAGTCGCTCGGCGTCGCCGTGATCGACGAGCAGCACCGCTTCGGCGTCGAGCAGCGCGCCGCGCTCCGCGACAAGGGCGAGGCCGTGCCCGACGTCCTCGTGATGACGGCCACGCCGATCCCGCGCACCGCGGCCATGACCGTCTACGGCGACCTCGACGTGAGCGTGCTCGACGAGCTGCCGCCGGGCCGGACGCCGATCACCACCGTGTGGGCCCGCGGGCCGTTGGACGAGGAGGCGGCCTGGGCTCGGGTGAAGGCCGAGGTCGCCGCCGGCCACCAGGCCTACGTCGTGGCCCCGCTCATCGACGAGTCGGAGAAGCTCGAGGTGCGCTCGGCCACCGAGACGTACGAGGAGCTCCAGCACGGCGAGCTGGCCGGGCTGCGGCTGGCCCTGCTCCACGGCAAGGTCAAGGCGGCCGAGAAGGAGGCGGTCATGGACGCCTTCCGTCGGGGCGAGGTCGACGTGCTCGTGGCCACGACCGTGATCGAGGTCGGGGTCGACGTCCCGAACGCCACGGTGATGGTGATCCTCGACGCCGACCGATTCGGCATCGCCCAGCTCCACCAGCTCCGCGGCCGCGTCGGTCGAGGCGCGGCCGTCTCGTGGTGCTACCTGATGGGCGGGGGCAACACGCCCGACTCCGAGGAGCGGCTGGGGGCACTGGAGAAGAGCACCGACGGCTTCTGGTTGGCCGAGATCGACCTCGACATCCGGGGCGAGGGCACGATCATGGGCACGAAGCAGAAGGGCCGCAACGACCTCCGTCTGGCCTCGCTCCGCAAGGACAAGGAGTGGGTGGCCAAGGCCCGGGAGGTGGCCTTCGACCTCGTCGACGGCGGACTCGACCGCTACCCCGAGCTCGTCGAGGAGCTCGACGCCCTCCTCCCCGAAGGCGACGACGACATCGACGCCGTCGCCACGGAGTTCCTCTTCAAGTCGTAGAGGAGCACGAAAAGCCTGGTCAGCGTCATGACGGGTCCGTTCCAGTCCTCAGTGAGTCCTCAGCCGGTTGAGAGAGTGCCTCGTCGAGCACCGATCGCGCGACGTCTTCGTCCGCTGGCATCAGGTGGGCGTAGGTGTTCAAGGTGATGACGGGGGATGCGTGGCCGAGCCAGTCGGCGACCGCCTTCACGGAGACGCCGCGCGACAGCAGCGTCGACGCGAACGTGTGCCGGAGGTCGTGGTAGCGGAGCCCCGGAGCCCCGGCCTTCTTCACCGCGGTGCGCCAGGGGTTGCCGAACTTGTCGGCGTCGAC
The DNA here is from genome assembly GCA_025464025.1 of Actinomycetes bacterium. The sequence goes on from JAODBP010000023.1 coordinate 8,519, forward strand.
GGGCTCGCCGGCCGGGGTGCGGAGCAGTAGCTGGTCGTTCTCAGCCGGGAACGCTCGTAGGTGCTCGCTGAGGGCCGTCAGGACGACCGCGGCGAGCGGAACGGTCCGGTTGGAGCTCGCCGTCTTGACCGGGCCCAGAACGGGCTGCGGGACGTTGCGGCTGATGAGCTGGCGGTCGACTCGCACCGTGCGCCGCAGGAACTCGATCCGGTCGACGGAGAGGCCGCTCAGCTCACCCTGACGCAGGCCGGCGCCCACGCCGAGTGACACGGCCACCTTCAGCCAGTCAGGCAGTGCGGCCTCGACGCGTGCGACCACCTCGAGCGGGACCGGCTGGACCTTCCGTCCCTCGTTCTTCGGGAGTCGAGCACGGTAGGTGGGGTTTCTCGTCTTCAGGAGACCGTCGTCGATCGCCCCGTTGAACATCTGGCCGGCGTGCTGGACCACTACGGCGACGGTGCTCGGCGCCAGCTTCAGCCCGGCGGCGAACGACTCGATGTCGGCCCGCCTCACGGCAGTCAGCGGCCGCTTCCCGAGGATCGGCAGGACGTGCCTGTCGAACGACACCTCTACGGTGGCCTGGGTGCCGCTCCGCCAAGCCGGCTTCATCCGCGGCAGCCACGTCGAGCGGTAGTAATCTTCGACGGTTAGGCGTGCCGACTCCGGCGTGAGGTAGGTGCCGGAGAGGATGGCGTGCTGGACGGCCACAAGGTGTCGCTCGGCATCCATCTTCCGGTCGAACGACTTCGTGAGCTGGGGGCCTCCGGGGTGCTCGCGCCACCGAGCCCGGAACTTGCCATTCGGACGCTTATCGATGCTGGCCATCTCAGGCCCCCTTCTCGAGTAGGCGCTCCGCTGCTTCGGTGAGTACCCCACCCGATCGGCCCTGGCCGACCGAGGTCAAGAGCCCTCGTTCCCGAGCGGTGAACAGGTAGTTCCTGGCAGTCGAGGGGCTGACGGTCAGGCGCCTTGCCAGCTCGGCGACCGGTGCCTTCACACCGTCGTCGAGCAAGCCGACGTAGATGGCTGCGATCACTGCATAGTGTCGATCGCCCCGTCCCGCGGCTCCGGGGCGAGGTCGCTCGTCGAGCTCGGCGAGGACCGTCTCGGCGTACTCCGCTCCCCGCTCCGCTCCCAGCACCGCCACCTCTAGCTCAGGGTGGCCACGGCGCACCACATCACGGAGGTGCTCGGCTGACGCCCGGACGGCGCGTGCATGGTCTGCAAGGCGAGTGCGCACGGCTCGCTGCATGAGGCCTACCGGTACCGATCGCAGGTCCCGCGTGCCGATCATGCCGTGCGTCAGCCCGACGGTCGGGTCGTAGATCGCCCGTACCCGCAGTTCGGTGACCCGTCCGTCCGGTTCGACGTGGATGTGGAACGAGAGGCTCGGCGCCTGGCTCCAGCGCAGCTCTGCATCCACGCCCTCGTTGTTCGTCGCGTTCAGCTCGACCACGGACACGGCGTCGGTATCCCTTCTTGGTGTCACAAGGCCAAGATAGTAGATAGTGCGTCCTACTGTCTAGATATGGGAACCAGTGAGAGCAATCCCCGCCCGCTCGCCGGGTCGGCGGAGGTCGCCGAATTCCTCGGCGTCCCCGTGGCGACCTTGGACCAGTGGGCGTACCGAGGCGTTGGCCCGAGGTTCAGCAAGGTCGGCCGTCACCGCCGCTATCGCTGGTCTGACGTCGAGGAGTACGTCGAGGCCAATGCCAGCGAGCCGCGCTCAGCCTGATGAGCCCGCCGAACAGATCGACCACCACCCGCACGGCCGCCCGACGAGGGGCGGGGGAGAAGGCCGTCCGCCGGGACGTGATCATCCAGTGCCGCAGGTGCAAGTGCCAGGGCACCGGTCGGATCACCGCCGCTGGCCTCCTCACGACCGTCTCGGTGGCCGCCTACCGGGAGGCCGGCGTCTGGTGGCACAACAGGTGCGGTGGGACCTTCGCAGGGTTCGACACGGCGGTGCGACGCTGATGGCGCCGCGGCTGTGCCCGACGTGCCAGGGACCGCTCGAGGCGGAGACAATCGGCCGGCGCTCGGTGGAGGGCGTGCAGGTCGGCTACTGCCACCGGTGCAATGTCGTGTACCTGCCGGGCGGCGGTGGGCCCGGCTCGGACTACCCGACGTCCTCGGCGGACCGGCGCGAGCGAGAGGGCTACGGCGGCCCAGGAGCCGCATGACCTGGGCGAAGCTGGACGACGGATTCGTCGACCACCCGAAGGTCGACCCGCTCAGCGACGGCGCGTTCCGTCTTCACGTCGCCGGCATCGTCATGTGCTCCCGCCTGCTCACCGACGGCTTCGTCGCACATGACAGGGCGACCCGGCTGGTGCCCCGCTTCAAGAAGTCCCAGCTCGGCGAGCTCGAGGCGGCAGGCCTCTGGGTCCGGGTCGAGGGTGGCTGGCTGATCCACGACTACCTCGACTTCAACCCGGGCGCCGAGCAGGTGAAGGCCGATCGGGCGAAGGCGGCCGAACGGCAGCGTCGATGGAAGGCCAGCCGCAGGGGTGACGGTGTGACTAACGCCGTTAGCGACGGTGTGACTAACGCTGCCCCGACCCGACCCGGCCCGAAGGGCCTTGGGTCGGGTGGTACTTCACCCCGCGCGGTGGAGCCGCCGGCCCCGCCTTCCGCGGCCGGCTGGGCTGCAACCGATGACGACGACCAGCCAGAACAACCGGACGTCGTCCGCAACCTCGACGGCGTCGCCCGAGCCCGAGCACAGCTGCGAGACGAGGGCGCAGCATGATCCGAGAGAACGCTGTGGCGAAGGCCAGGCGCTACCTGGCCGAAGGGCGCTTGATCGTTACCGCTCTCGACCAGCGCCACGTCACCGCAACATGCCGAGGTGACGGAGCACTGCACCAGCTCGCATGGGACGCCACCAACGGCTGGCGCTGCAGCTGCCCGGCTCGAGGACGATGCGCCCATCTCCTCGCCCTCGGCGCCGTCACAGCCGTCGACCTCGCCGGGGCGCAGCGATGAACCGCCGTCGACGCATCTGTGCCCACTGCGGCGCCAGCTTCACGCTGCCCGACGAAGCGTCGAAGCTCGAGCGGTCTGTGGCCCGTGCCGTCAGCGCACGATCAACGTCAGCGCCATCAGCACGACGCCGGCAGCGGCGAGCATCAGCATCAGGGTTCCGTACAGGCCGAAGAGCCCGTTGTCGATGGCCAGCAGCACGACCGTGACACAGGCGCAGAACGCGATTGCGACTCCGCCGGCAATCCATGCGACCTCGACGCCCACCACGACGGTGGACTGTACGGGAGCAGGTGAAATAACCCGTGGAGCCCGAGACGGCCACGAAGTTTTAGCGACGAGTGCAGGTGCGCAGCGGAAAGTTCGGACGACTCAAGAGGCTCCTGACCCTCGTAGTCACCGTTCTTTGTGTGGAGGAATTCCCGACGCCACCGGCACGAACTTCCGGGGGGAGACGGTTGATTGCTGGGGCGCCATCCTCGGCTTCCTCCTCCGCAGCGGCCTGCAAGATCTCGATGTCCTTGGCGATCTCCAACAGACGACGGGTCAGCGCAGCCAGATCACGGGCCGGCGTCGACTCGTCCTGCACCGCCTTCGCCACCCGAGCTCGCATGGCGAGCAACAGGTCCAGGCGATCGCCATCCGCTGCCGCCGACGTGACCGTGTGGCGACGACGCTGCGCCTTCTCTCCTGCCGAGACGACCCGGAGAGCTGCCTTCTTCACAGCAGCCATGCGGACCACCTCCGACGTGGGATGTGGAAAAGACCTCGGGTCACACACACGGATGACTACGAGGGTCAGATCCGGGCGAAGTCGTCCCAACTTTCGGCGGCCGACTCGTGAGCCGGCGTCGTTCGGGGCCGTTCGTCGGCATCGCTGTGGATGCCGAGGACGTGCCGTTCCTGTGGGCGCTCCTGCGGGACGGCGTTCGTCGAGCCCGGTTCGAGCGGTGGACCCTGTCGGCGGACCAGGAGGCGCTGCTCTCGAGCCTGGAGCAGATGGCGTCCGCTCAGCAGCGGCGGCTGTCGTCGGCGTCTGGGCTCGTCGAGGACGTCACAAGTGCAGTGCCTCGGCCGAGGCTCACGGTGAAGGAGGCGAGCGCCTTGCTGGAGCGGGCTGACCGCACGGTGGTGGACATGATCCACGACGGCGTCCTGGATGGCCGGATGGTGGGTGGCCGGTGGCAGATCGACGCTGGCGACGTGTATCGGCAGATCGACATCGGCGGTGATCGGCGGTCATCGGCGGCCGATGCTGAGGATGCCTGCGCATGATCGCCACCATGAGCACACCGACGCCGAAGGAGCTGGCCCGAGACCTGGTCAGCGACCTGCCGAACCTCGACGAGCTGACCGCCGTGGAGACCGAGCTCGCAGGCCTACCGGCGGCCGTGGATGCCGCCCTGGACGCTGACGACGAGGACGAGGTCGTGCGGCTGCAAGGTCGTCGGCTGGTGCTCGAGCGGGCCGTGGAGCGGCTCCGTCCGCTGGCGGCCCGGGAGATCGCCGATGCGCTCGAGGAGCGTCACACGGCGATGGCAGCCGAAGCGATCGCAGCGGCTGAGCGCTACGCCGACGTCGTCCGCGCGATCCAGCCGCAGATCGCTGAGGCGAAGGCGGCGATGGAGCGGGCGCGGCAGGACGCCCAGCAGGTCATCTACGACATCGACCGGGCCCGGGCAGCGGTCGGGCTGATGTCGCTCGGAGCCGGTGTTCAAGGCGTCACGGACGCGGAGATGGTGGAGAAGTTCCTCGCCGACCACGTGCTGCCGAAGGTGATGATGGACGGCCGACCTCCGTGGGAGGCGCCGGGCGCGCCGTACAAGGAGCAGCTGGGCGACCTGGTCACGATGCGTGACCCGCGCGAGGACCAGCGCATCAAGGCTGGCGGCGTCTTCACGATGCCGAGGCCGAACTTCTGATGGCCGACGAGTTCGAGCAGCGGACCCTCGTCGAGCCCGTCGAGTTCCGATCGCACGGCAGGTCGCTCGTCGCCTCGGGAGTGGCGATGCGGTACGGCTCGAAGTCGAAGCCGATCGGCGGCCAGTTCCGGGAGGTGTTCACCCCCGGTGCCTTCACGAAGACGATCGCCGAGCAGGACGTCCGCTCCCACAACGAGCACGGCGGCCCCTACCTCGGCCGCTCCGGCAACGGGTCGCTCGTCCTGACCGACACCCGCAGCGAGCTCGGCTACGAGCTGGCACTGCCGGACACGTCCGCCGGACGTGATGCCGCCGTGCTCCTCGAGCGCGGCGACATCAAGGGTTCGTCGATCGGCTTCCGGGCGATCCCGGCAGCCGATCGGTGGTCGAAGGACACGGACGGCATGGCGCTCCGCACCGTCGGGGAGGCTCGCCTCTTCGTCGTCGACCTCGTGGTCGCACCGGCTTACGACGCCTCGACCTCCGAGCTGGCGCTCCGGTCCCTCGAGCGGGCCCGTGCGGCCGGCGTCATCGGTTCCGGCAGCAGTCATCGTCCGTCCGCCGAGTTCGCCGACATCCAGACGATCCTCACCGGTGTCGTGCCCCATCGTGTGCAGGCGTCGAAGGCCTGGTGGTCGGCTTGAGCGACCTCCTCGACCTCAAGCAGTTGATCGCCAGCAGGTCAGCGCTCCCGGCCGTGCAGCGGATCGCCCTCGAGCGTCCGACGACGATCAACGAGGCCGGCGCCATCATCCAAGACGAGGTCGGCGTCGCCATCGATGGCGAACTCGCGCTGCTCCTGATCGTCGAGCTCGCCGCGCTGGCGGCGAGCGCCGTCAACACGCTCGCCTCGTTGAGCGGCCACGACGTAGTGGCCGTCTGCACTGCGCTGGGGTGTCATCGGGTTGTCTGACGTCTCGCGCTCGCTGACCCTGCGCTACCTCGGCCAGGACGTCAGCGCCACCACCACCACGGCCAAGGTCGAGTCCAGCCTGTTCGGGCTGTCGTCGGCGAACGAGAAGGCGCTGTCGAGCTTCAAGGCGACGACGGCTCAGCTCGCGGGTCAGTTCGGGCCCGCTGGCGCGGCTGCCGAGAAGACCCTCAACGGCGTGGCCGCCTCGTCGCTCGCCACTGGCGGCGCGCTCTCCACCGGCGTCGCCGCTGGCGCGGCCGTCGTCGGCGCCGGCCTCCTGAAGATGTCGATGGACGGCGTCAAGTCGTACGTGGCGCTCGCCGGCGAGGTCCGGAACTACCAGCGTGTGTCCGGCGCCTCGGCCGAGGACTCCTCCCGCATGGTTGCCGCGTCGAAGGCGGTCGGCGTCGAATCCCAGTCGACCGCCAACGCGGTGTTCCGGCTCTCGCAGAACGTCGAGAAGCACAGCGACGTTCTCAAGGCAGACGGCATCGAGGTGGTGCGGAACGCCAAGGGCCACACCGATCTCCAGCAGACCCTCCTGGCTGTCGCCGACGCCTACCAGAAGACCGAAGACCCAGCGAAGCGCAACAAGCTGGTGATGGATGCCTTCGGCCGTTCCGGTGCGGCGATCCTCCCGATCCTCGCGTCGGGCAAGGACCGGCTTGAGGAGTTCTGGGCCGCCGCCGAGAAGCACCACCAGATCCTCTCCGACGAGGACCTCACCAAGGCCCGCGACTACAACCAGGCCACCCGTGAGCTCGGCCAGGCATGGTCGGGCCTCGAAAGGAAGCTCGGCGCCAAGGTGGTGCCGGCCCTAACCGGTGTGGCCAAGGGACTCACCGACGTCATCGACACCGGCGACCGTTCCGCGAACGCCGTGAGCCACCTCCTCGGACCCGTCGGCGGGCTGGGCGGTGTCGCCGAGAAGGCCACGAAGGCCGGGTTGGGTCCGCTCAACTCGGCGCTCGACCTAGCCCGGGGTCATTTCAAGGACGCCGCCGTCGATGCGGTGCCGCTCGCCAACTCGATCGACTTCCTGTCGCGGAAGCACAAGGACAACGCCGACGCGACTGACACGATGACGGCTGCATCCGAGGCGGTGTCGCAGGCCATGGGCGGCGAGGCGGCAGCGGCGGGCGAGGCTGCGTCCGCGCAGGCTGCTCATGCGAAGGCAGTCGATCGAGTCGCGCAGGCCCAGATGGGCCTGATCGGCGGTCAGGTCGCCGTCGACAAGGCCTACCAGGACGTCATCGACGCTAACGACGTGCTCGCCGGCAAGAGCCTCAAGGCCGCGTCCGCCGGCTCGACTGCAGCCGACGTCTCCGAGCGGGTCGCGACGGCGAGCCGATCCCTTCGCGATGCTGTGCAATCGGCTGCCGATGCCGTGGACCGGATCGCTGACGCAGAGGAAGCCGAGGTCGAGGCGGGCCGGCGGGTCGAGGCCAGCAAGCGGAGCCTCACCCGAACCGAGCAGCAGCTCACGAAGGCCCACCAGGACGCGGCTCAGGCGCAGCTCGACCAGCGCGACACGGCTCAGGAGCTCACCAAGGCGGAAGAGAAGCTCCAGCGGGCACTGGCGGGCCAGTCGTCGGACCTGACCGACGGTGCCGCCGCACAGGAAGCGGTCAACGCGGCCCAGCTCGACGCGAAGCAGGCCGGTCTCGACGTCGCCGACGCCCAGGACGACCTGACCCGCCGCACCAACGAGCTGTCCAGCGCGCGGGCCGACAGCAAGACGACCGGATTCGAGCTCGCCGCCGCCGAGCGAGCGGTCGCCGAGGCCAGTATCGGTGTGCAGCGGGCACAGGCACGCCAGCAGCAGTCCACCCGTGATGCCGCGAAGGCGGTGCAGAACCTCAACGCCGTGCTCGCCGACAACCCGAACGTGTCGAGGGACGTGAAGGACGCGGCGAAGGCGCTCGAGGACGCCCAGCGGGCCAACGCCGGCGCCATCGACGCGGTACACGACGCCCAGGACCGGATCATCGACAGCACGCAGGCCGTGACCGACGCCCACCACGACGTCGAGACCTCGGTCCGTGGCGTCGAGCAGGCCCACAAGGATCTTGCCAAGGCGGAGCGGGAGGCGAAGGACCGGGCGGACGACATCGTCGCCAAGCGTCAGGCCGTCGTCGACGCCCACAAGGCGACCGGCGGCGCCGCGTCGGGTTCGGCCGCTGCGCACAAGACCCTTGCCGAGCGGATCTCTGATGCTGAGACCGCCTACGACAACTACGCCCAGGCCGTGGTCGACAAGGCCGCCCGGGAGGCCGAGGCGGCCGGCAGGACGATGGACGCGAAGGCGAAGGCCGACCTCTACATCGCCACCCTGGAACGGCTCCGAGACCTCCTCGACCCGAACAACCCGCTGCGCCACAACCTCCAGGGCCTGATCGACGTCTTCAACTTCCTGGCCGGGCTCGCCAACGGCAACGTCATCAGCCCCGGCCTCGGGAACTCGCCGGGCTTCGAGCACCGCGCGGCGGGCGGGCCGGTGAAGGCCGGCGTGGGCTACATCGTGAACGAGCAGGGCCCGGGCACGGAGATGTTCGTGCCCGGCGTCGACGGCACGATCCTCACCGCTTCGGAGACCCGCGCGAGGGCAACCAGTCAGGCGGTGACCTACGCAGCGACGCCCGTCCATTTCCACGTGCACGGCAACGTCTACGGGCTCGACGACCTCGACGGACGCATGAGACGGCTCATACGCGATTGGGAGGCAGATGTTGAACGAAGAAGGCGAGCGAGGTGAGCCTCTGGGCCTGCACGTGCAGCTGGAGCGGGGCTCCCTGGCTCATCGACAGGCGATCGCCGACGGCCGAAGGCTCCTCGCTCTGCGCCTCGCCGACGACTTCACCGCGTTCGAGCAGCAGGTCGGAGAGGTCGCGGGCCGAATCCTCAGCGCCGACATCGAGCTCACGGCCGAACGCCTCGGCTACCTCCTCATCACCCTGTGCGGCTTCGCCGCCGCAGTCATTTCGGCAGCCGGTTCTGGCGACAGCGATATCGCACGGAGCGTCTACGAACACGTCGATCAGTCACTGCAGGACGCAAAGGCGTGGCCCTCGCTATAGCGGGTCCGTCAGCGGTCTCCTGCCACACACCCCCGGGGGGTACCATCCGCCCATGACGCTCTGGGGTGAGGCACTCATGGCCGGCGTCGACCTGCTGACGTTGGCCGACCTGTACGACCGGCCGGCCTGGATGGCCGACGCCTCCTGCCGAGAGCACCCCGACCTGCCGTGGGTGCCGTCGCGCGGCCCGGAGCAAGCGCACGTCCCCGCCATGCAGGCCGTGTGTTCCGGCTGCCTCGTCCGGGACGAGTGCTACGCCTTCGCCGTCGACCACGGCGAGCAGGGCGTGTGGGGCGGCACCAGCGCACGTCAGCGCCAGCACCGCCCCATCGCCGCCTGAGCCACGAGCGGCACCAGGAAGGACCAACTTCCTAACCGTGGTGAGGAAGTCCTCAACGACCGGCAGTGGCCGACCTATCCGGGCCGGATCTGGTCGGCGACGAGGGCCGGGTAGACGATTACCTCTTGCTCATGGCGCCCGTAGGCGGTGGCGAGGACGGCGAAGGGCTGGGCCTCGACGGTCCAGACGATCGAAGGCTCGCCGTAGAGCTTCGTGCGCCGCTCGGCGAACCACTCGGCCGTCTGCCGGCTGGTCGTCCACGCCATCCCGGCACGGTGTTCCTGGGCGGCGCCCCGATAGAGGGCGACCGGCACCGTGGGGCGCTCTTCACCGGGCCGGTCCGACACGAAGCCGGTGGTGACGAACAGCTCGAGCCACACCTCCAGATCGAGTGCCTCAAGCGGCCACTCGTTCATCGTCCACACGTCGACGAGCACCTCTCGTAGCTCGTCGTCGCTGACCCGACCCTTCTCCCGCCAGTGGACGAGGGCCCGGGGCGCAGCCGCTCGCCCCACCCGAAGCAGGGCCGAGGACAGTTGGCCCATGTCGAGCATCTCCTCGGCCACCTGCGCCTGCCACAAGAAGCGCATCGTGTCGATCGCCACGAACTCGTCGTCGGTGAACGCGCGGCCCTCCCACTCGGCGGGAACCGGGCCACGTCTGCCCCACCGATCGAGCATCTCGTCGAAGGTCGGCTCGCTCACGCCTCCATGCTCGCAGCGTCGATGCCCCATCCGACCACCAGCGAGACCTCGGCCATGAAGGTCCGTGCCCGGAGTGGGTCGGCCATCGCTCGCCCCACGGCCGCGTTGAAGCTGGCCTCGTCGGGGAACGTGCGGACGGCGGCCACGACCATCCGCACGGCCGCCTCTAGCTCGGCGCTGGTGGCGTCCTCCCAGTAGGTGTCCACCGGCTACATCCGATCCTGTAGGGGCGGGTCGTCGGTCGGTTCGACGTAGCACCGAACCCGGTCCTGGATCTGGGTGTAGGTCAGCGTGCTCATGGTGCTTCCCGAGCCGCCCACGGCGGTGTGGAGCCGGTCACCGACGGCGATTAGCAATGAGGCCAGCGTCGTGCTCCCGGTGGTCTCGGACCACGCCTCGGCCCGGCCGTCGATCATGGCGCCGTCCGGGCCCGTACACAGGACCAGCTCGGTCCCATAGACGACCTGCAGGGTCTCGGCGAGCCCGTCGGCGAGGCGGAGCAGATGGAGGGCGTCGCTGATGGCCCGGGCGGTGTAGGCGATGAGGTTGTGCGGGGGCTCGATCGAGTTCTCCGTCATCACGCCCCCTGCTCGTCGAGACGCCGCTGCTCGATGAGCCGGGACAGTTCGGTCAGGGTCTCCCGCAGGCGCTTCGCGTCGTCGACCATGAAGCGGGCGCACTCGTCGTGGTGATCGAGGAGACGGCTCACCATGGTGAGGTCAGCCGCTTCCACCTCCGCCGTAGCGACCATCTCGGCGTTGGTGCTGTAGGCGCTCTCGATGCCCACGACGTACGCCTTCGTCTGCTTGGCGAGCATCTGGACACCGTCAGTGAGGTCGACGGAGCGGTTGCGCAGGAGATCCCACGCCTTGAGGCGCGCATGGGTGTCGGACGAGTTGTTGATCGCGGTGTCGAACTCTTCCGTTCGAGGGCGCGTAGGGGTAACGTTCGTCATGTCGGATCTCGCTTTCGAGTGAGTCTCGGTTCGACCACGGCCCCGACCGCCTGCCAGCGGTGCGGGGCTGTTTGCTGCATTGGCAGCCGCTCTCGAACGTACGGTTGACTAGGGTCCTAGTCAAGCAATCCGCGGCCATGACCGGCGCGGTTCGTAGCGTCGAGTCGGGATGGTGCGGAGAGTGGCTGTCGACCAACTCGTGGGCACCGCAGAGATCGCCGAGCGCCTCGGCGTGAAGCACGGCGAGACCGTCCACGCCTGGCGTCGGCGGTACCCCGACTTCCCTCCACCGATCGCCACGCTCAAGCAAGCAATGGTCTGGTCGTGGCCCGATGTCGAGCGCTGGGCCAAGAGCACGGGGAGGCTCACGTGAGCGAAGGACGGGCCGACCGTCGTCCCACCGAGGAAGACGTCTGGTTCCGTGCCGCCCCTCTGCTCGCTGCCATCGCCAAGCGCGTGGCCGAGGAGGACGCCGCTGGGGAAGCAGCCGAGCAGGCCAAGGCGAGACGATCGAGGACCTGATGGCCCACCCGTCTCACGGTCTCACCGACGAGCAGCTGCACGAGATGCTCGTCGAGTCAACGACCCGCTCGGGCGTGCCGCTCTACGTCGAGGACGAGGCAACGCTCCGCCGCCTCGCCGTGCTGCTCGGTCCGAAGAAGGGCCGGACGCCGGTTCGAACACGGCCAGGCAATGAGCCAGGCGGCCCTGCTTGACGAACACCTGTTCGACGCGCGCACGATGAGGGATGGCACCCCACCTGCACTGGTACGGCCCTCAACCGAGCGGCGGGGACATGCGCCCGCACGACCACGGCGGCGGCGACCAACCGCATCACCACCTGTTCGCCAAGGAAGCTCTCGTCACGGTCCCGCAGGATGAGTACGAGCTGATGCGGAAGGCCGCTGCGCTAGCCCATGCCCCGACGTGCGAACACCTCCAATCGAGCTACGAGCGGTCCGGCGCCGGGGCCCCTACAGGTCATCCTCGGGCGGTCGACGCCGCACGTGTTGGGTCTCGACCTTGAGGAAGAGACGCCAGAGATCCTCGGCGACCTTACGGGCGTCGTCCTCGTCCATTTCGGGGATCTGGGCCTGGGTGCCCAGCCGCTCCATGACGCTCGTGTACTCGTCGCTCAGGCCCGGTCCGAACTCCTCACCCTTGAGTGGAGCGATGTCGAGGAACGCGATCCTGAGTCGATCTCGAAGGCCCCCCCGACCCAAGGCCAGCGCCTCAGCGGCCTTGCGGGTGCGCTCCCAAGCGCTGCTTGAGTCGGCGTGCATGTTGCTCACGGTACGTCGCCCATGGGACGCCCGCCGGCCGACGTCGACCGGCTCGCGCGACCACCTGGACGTCTGCTGCGGTCAGGAGGTGCCGAGAGCCACGTCGACCTGGCGCACGCGCAGGCGGAGGTGTGTCGGTCGCTTGGCGTCCACCGACCGATCTGCCTGATCGCCCTAGGCTCCGCCCGTGCAGCTCATCGTCAAGGGCCGGCTCCAAGGGACCGGGTTCGATCGGATGTTGCTGCCCGATACCAACGCCGACGGCAACTGCATGCTGGACCTGGCTGAGGCTCGCTTCATCGAGCCCTACCCGCTGGTCGCGATGGCCTGTTTCGTCGACGCGACGGTCAAGCTCCAGACGAAGTTGGGCTTCATCCCGCCGCAGGATGCCCAGGTCAGCAACTACCTCTCCCGCATGGGCTTCGTGGAGATGCTCACCAAGCGGTACAAGTTCACGAAGCAGTTGCTCCCGCCGGTTCGGGCGACTCCGCATCCGAACGATCTGATCGAGCTGCAGTGGTTCGACGGAAGCGACGTCACCCAGATCGCCGACTTCGTGTGGGAACAACTTCGTCGGACCGCTAGCTCCGGGGCACTGAACGCGCTCCATTCCTCCCTCTGGGAGATCGCCGAGAACGTGCTCTTCCACGCGGGCACCGGTGGGGGCTGGATTGCAGCGCAGACCTACAAGCGGGGGACATCAAGCGCTCGCGTTGACGTGGCCATCGGCGACGTCGGGCACGGCATCCAGAAGACGATGCACCGGCACAACCCTCAGACTGACCTTGAGGCGATCGATCTGGCACTCAGGTACGGCGTCAGCGGACTCGACGACCCCGCCCGGGGCATCGGGCTCGCCGACACCGCGGAGCAGGTCCGAGGTCTTGGAGGCGTCGTCATGGTGCGCAGCGGCAACGCCCGGCGTAGATTGACAAGGCAGGAGTCCAAAGGGGCCCAGGTGACGTTTCTACCGGGAACGATCGTGGGACTGTCAGTACCGTGCGGATGAACGACCAAGGAGAGGACCCAATGACGGGCATCACCGCACCGGCGCGGCCAGGCGGTCGGACGCAGGCCCGCGCCATGCTCGAGGGCCTTCCGGCTGAGCTCGCCGGCGCCACGATCGTGATCGACTTCGGTCAGATGGACGTTGTCACCCCCTCGTTCGTCGACGAGCTGGTCTTGATCGCGTTGGCCGAGCGAAATGCCGCCGGTCTGACGCTGAAGAACGTGCCAGAGCGAGCTCATGCGCTGGCGACTCGCTCAGCGCAGGCTCGGCAGGTCACGGACCGCATCCAGATCCAGCTTCGGGCGTCCTGACAGCCGCCTACACCGGCCTCTTGTGGCAGATCCTGGCGGCGACCCTCATGCCGACGAGATCGCTGACGCCGTAGCGGTGCATGAGCGGGTACGGGTTCATGGCCGAGAACTGGGTGTCGAGGTTGTGCTCCAGTCCAGCGACGTGGCCGAGTTCGTGGCGGGCGATGTTGCCGAGATCCCCGCCGTGCGGGTCGATCTCGACGATCGCCTTCGTCCTCGTTGTCGACGTGCCCCAGATCGTCGTGAGTCCTCCGTCGTCGGGGTTGGCCGGCTTGCGCATCCACACCTGCACCGGGGCGCCGGGGTCGGTGGTGAACGTCCAGTCCGGTCGGAACGCCTTGTGCCACTGAGAGAGGGCGGCACGCACTTCCTCTGGCGCCGCCGGGTCGACGTACACCGCCAGCGGCGCGCACGGCCAGGTGGTCGTCAACGTCACCGGGATGGCCGCCGAAGCAGTGCCGGGCGTGCCGACGATCACCCCCGGGGCGAGGACCACGCCGGCTACCACGGTCAGGCCAGCGGTCCTCAGCCGGTCCTCAGAACGCCGAGAAGCGACGAAAACCGATGACAACTGGTGAGAACGAAAAGCCTGGTCAGAGAGGGTGACGACCAGGAAGTCCCAGGTCAGCGACCCGCCCTCAAAGTTCCTCTTCAAGTCGTAGGCAAAGGGTGCGTTCCCACCCATCGCCGCTGATCCGACCGCCCGGACGTAACGCCGGAGGCCCGTTGCTCCAAGGAGTGGCAGGTAGCTGACGTCGGGAGGGACGCATGGCCGGCACCGAAGCCCAGTTCGTGCTCGTGGTTGACCGGTCGCCGGCGTTCGGGGAGGCGCTCGTCGAGGTGCTCGACGACACCGGGCTGGCCGGCCGGTGGTCGACCACGTGGGCCAGGGAGCCGGCGCCGACCACCGTCCTCTGTGCCGCCGACCTGCTGGTCGAGGTGCCGGGCGACTGGCTGCGGCACACCGTGGTGGCCGTCGACGACCTGTCGGCCGGCGTCGTCCGCAACTACCTGAGCCGGGGGCTGCCGTCGGTGGTCGACCGGCGCTGGCCGGTCGCGCGGATCGCCCACGTCGTGGTCGAGGCGGCGGCCGGCTGTTCGGTGCTGCCGTCCGAGCTGGTGCGCGAAGCGCTGACCGGCGACCGCCCGGCCGTCGACCTCGACCTCAGCGCCGAAGAGCGCTCGTGGCTGGAGGCGTTCGCCCAAGGGCGGTCGAGCGGGTGGGTCGCCCGCCAGGCCCACATCTCCGAGCGCCAGCTCTACCGGCGCCTGCAGAACATCTACGAGCGGCTCGGCGTGACCAACCGGTCGGCGGCGATCGCCGTGCTCAGCCGCCACTCGTGAGCGCGTCGAGCACCTCGGCCACCGGTGCGTCCCGGGCCGAGCGCCACCCGGTGCCGGCCCACAAGCTCATGGCCTCGGGGTCACCGACGGCCCGCAGCGGCCGCGTCGCGGTGTTGACCTCGGGGTAGGCGGCGGGGGCGTCCGGGTGGTCGTCGATGAACCGGTTGCGCAGGCCGCGGGCCGGACGACCGCTGAACGCCCGGGTCACGGCCGTCTCGGTGTAGCGGGGGTCGGCGAGAGCGTCCTTCCACTGGGGCCGGGCCGCGGATTCGGGGCAGCGCAGGAACGCGGTGCCGCACAGCACCCCGACCGCTCCGGCCGCGAGCAGGCGCCGGACGTCGTTGGCCGTGCCCGCGCCACCGGCAGCGACGAGGGGCACGTCGGTCACGGCCCGCACGTCGCCCAGCAGCTGGGGCAGGGGACGGGCGTCGGGCGTGCCGCCGTTGGTGAACGTGCCGCGGTGGGCGCCGGCCTCGTGGCCCTGGACGACGAGGAACGAGGCGCCATCGGCGAGGGCGGCCTCCTCGGGCACGGTCACGGTGAAGCCGACGAGCGTGCCGCGCTCGTGCAGGGCGTCGACCAGGTCTCGGTCGGGGACGCCGAACGTGAACGTCACCACCGCTGGCGCGTCGTCGAGCAGCAGGGCGACCTTGTCGTCCCAGTGGTCGTCGTCCCACACCGGCTCGGCGACGTCGAAGCCCTCGGCCCGCAGCCGCTCGACGTAGGCCGTCGGCGGGTCGGCCGGCGCCCCGGGGACGAAGACGTTGAGCCCGAACGGTGCCGACGTCGCCCCCCGCACCGCGACCAGCTCAGCTCGCACCTGGTCGGCGGTCTTGTAGCCGGCGGCGAGGAACGCCAGCGCGCCGGCGGCGGCGCCGGCCACGACCAGGTCGGGCGTGGTCGGCCCGCCCGCCATCGGCGCCACGGCGACCGATCGGCCGAGCAGGTCCTGGATCACGTCGGGCGGAGCACGACCACGGGGATGTCGCGCTCGGTGCCGGCCTGGTACTTCGCGTACACGGGCGCCCGCTCGGTGATCTCGGCCCAGAGTGGGAGCTTGGCGTCGCCCTCCATGATCTCCGCGGTCACGTCGACCCGCTTCCGGGCGACGTGCACCACGGCCCGCGGGTCGGCGCGGAGGTTGCCGAGCCAGTGCGGTTCGCGGTCGGCGCCGCCGTTGGAGGCGACCAGGGTGTACGCGTCGCCGTGGGTGCGTCCGTGGCTGATGGCGATCGTGTGGGACCGGCCCGTCTTCCGTCCGGTGGTGGTGAGCGCCAGGGGACGCCGGTAGGGCAGGCCGTGCCGGCTCGCGAGGAGGTACGAGAACGGTGAGTGGCCGAGCCAGCGCACGCAGGTGGCGTCGAGGCGCTGGCCCCGCCGGGTCGGGAACCAGGCGAGCAGGCGCTGCCTCACGCCGACTCGACCTGGAACGTGCGCCGGTAGGCGAGGGGCGACGTGCCGACGATCCGGTTGAAGTGCTGGCGCAGCACGGCGGCCGAGCCGAAGCCGCACAGTCCGGCGATGCGCTCGACCGGCTCGTCGGTCGACTCGAGCAGGCGCTGGGCGTGGAGCACCCGCTGGCGCAGCAGCCACTGGTGGGGCGTGGTGCCGGTGGCGGCGCGGAACCGGCGGGCGAAGGTGCGCGGGCTCATGAGCGCCTTGCGGGCCAGCTCCTCGACCGAGAGCTCCTCGTGGAGGTTGGACACCATCCAGTCCGACACCTCGGCGATGGGGTCGTCGCCGGCGCACTCCGGCACGGGCGCCTGCACGAACTGGGACTGGCCGCCCTCGCGGTGGGGTGGCACGACCATGCGCCGGGCGAAGGCGTTGGCCACCTGGGCCCCGTAGTCCATGCGCACGAGGTGGAGGCACAGGTCGATGCCCGCCGCCGTGCCGGCCGAGGTCATGACGTTGTCGTCGGCGACGTAGAGCACGTCGGGGTCGATGTTGGCCTGGGGGAACATGGCGGCCAGCCGGTCGGTGTACATCCAGTGCGTGGTGGCCCGGCGGCCGTCGAGCAGCCCGGCGTGGCCGAGGGCGAAGGCGCCGGAGCAGACCGAGAGGATGCGGGCGCCGCGGGCGTGGGCGTCGCGCAGGACCTGGATCATCTCGTCGGAGGGGGAGTAGCGGAGGGCGCCGCCGTTCCAGGCCGGGACGACGACGGTGTCGGCCTCGGCGGCATCGGCGATGCGGAAGGGCGTGTCGATGGTGATGCCGCCGGTGGCCTGGAGGGGCGGCGGGTCGACGGCGCAGATCCGCAGCTCGTAGGCGTCGGGGAGGATCTCGGGCCGCTGGAGCCCGAACACCTCGCACACCACGCCGAGCTCGAAGGTCGAGATGCCGTCGACGACGAGGGCGGCCACCAGGTTGTTCATCAGAGGGATCCGCGGTTCATGGCAGGAACACTACGTGAGGTTGGTTCCTGCCACCAGCGGTCCGGTCAGTCCTCGTCGTCCTCGTGGACCAGGTACCAGCCGTCGAGGCAGTCCTCGCACCGGTACATGAGCGTCTGGCCCGCGGCCCAGCCGAAGTCGTCCGGCCTGGACAGGAGGTGGGCGGTCCCGCCGCAGTCGATGCAGTGGATCGTGGTCGCCGGGTCGGTCATCGGCCCGGGGGCGGGTGTCCCGCTGTGCCTATGAACTTCTGAACGCCGGCGGCGAAGTCGGGGGAGAGGACGACCTCGCGCCCCCGCTCGCCCTCGCGGACGAGCGCCTCGGCCTCGTCGCGGTCGAACCCGTCGTACAGCGACGCCCGATCGGCGACGACGCAGGCCCAGGGGAAGGCGGCGATCGAGCGGGCCAGCTCGAGGGCGGCGTCGACCGCGGTGCCGTCGTCGACGACGCGGTTGACCAGCCCCATGGTCAGGGCCTCGTCGGCCTCGACCTCGCGGCCGGTGAGGATCAGGTCGAGGGCCCGTCCCTGGCCCACGATGCGGGGCAGCCGGTAGGTGCCGCCGTCGATGAGCGGGACGCCCCACCGGCGCTCGAGGCAGCCGAAGCGGGCCGACCGCCCGGCCACGCGGAGGTCGCACCACAGCGCCAGCTCCAGCCCGCCGGCGACGCACCAGCCCTCGACCGCGGCGATCACCGGCTTCGACAGGTGCAGCCGGGTCGGCCCGAGCGGGCCCGATGGGCGGAGGCGGGGCAGGTCCTTCAGGTCGGCGCCGGCGCAGAAGGCGTCGTCGTCGCCGGTGAGCACGGCCACCTTCTCGTCGCTGGCCTCGAAGGCCACGAAGACGTCGTGGAGGGCCTCGGCCGTGGCGCTGTCGATGGCGTTGCGCCGGTGGGGCCGGTCGAGGCGGACCAGCCGGACACCGTCGAGGACTTCGGTCGCGACCACGGGGCAACGGTACGTTCCCGCCGTGCGAATCGTGGCCGGGAGTGCGAGGGGGCGCCGGTTGGAGGCGCCGACGGGCTCGTCGACCCGGCCTACCGCCGACCGCGTGCGGGAGGCCACCTTCAACGCCCTCGGCAGCCTGGGCGCCGTCGAGGACGCCGTCGTGCTCGACCTGTTCGCCGGCTCCGGCGCGCTCGGCCTCGAGGCCCTCTCGCGCGGGGCGGCGTCGGCCACGTTCGTCGACGACGACGGGCGGGCCGTCGCGGTCGTGCGGGCCAACCTCGACAGCACCGGCCTGGCCGACCGGGCGACGGTCGTCCGGGGCGACGGCGTCCGGTACGCGGCCACCGCCGGCCCGGTCGATCTCGCCCTGCTCGATCCGCCCTACGCCTTCACCGACCAGCAGTGGGCCGACCTGCTCGGCACCCTCGACGCCGAGGTGGCGGTCATCGAGTCCGACCGCGAGGTGCCGCTGCCGGCGCCGTGGCAGGTTCTCCGCTCGAAGGGGTACGGCGGTACGGTGGTTGTCCTCGCTCGGCGTGATCGAAGCTAGAGAGGCAGCGGGTGGCGAAAGTCCTGTATCCGGGATCGTTCGATCCCTTCCACAACGGGCACCGGGAGCTGGTCGAGACGGCCTCGTTCCTGTTCGAGCACGTCGTGGTGGCGACCATCCGCAACCCCCAGAAGTCGGCCGGCCTCTTCACGCTCGAGGAGCGCCAGGCGATGATCGGCGAGTCGCTGGCCCACCTCAAGAACATCTCGATCGTGTCGGTGTCGAAGCTGGTGGTCGACGTGGCCAAGGACGTCGGGGCCGACTTCATCATCAAGGGGCTGCGCGCCGTGTCGGACTTCGAGAACGAGATGGCCCAGGCCCAGACGAACCTGGCCGTGTCGGGCGTGCACACGATCTTCCTGCCGTCGGCGTCGGCGAACTCCTACATCGCGTCGAAGTACATCCGCGACATCGCCCGCTTCGGCGGCGACGTCAGCGCCATGGTCCCCGAGGCCGTGTCGCTCGCGTTGAAGGAGAAGCTCGCGCTCGAGGGGAAGGAAGGGTTCGAGTGACGGACCACTACGACGACCTCGACGTCGAGGACGACTTCGAGGACCAGGGCCACTACGCCGGCACCGACGTGGAGACGCTGCTCCACCGGGTCGCCGACCTCATCGGCAACGCCCGCCCGATGCCGCTCTCGGCCTCGGTGATGATCAACCGGGACGAGGTGCTCGAGCTGGTCGAGGAGGCCTTGTCCCGCCTGCCCGAGGAGCTGCGGGCCGCCCGCTGGCTGCTGCGGGAGCGCGAGGAGTTCCTGGCCAAGGTGCAGCGCGAGGGCGACGACATCCTCGATGCCGCCCGGGTCCGGGCCGAGCGCATGGTGCAGCGGACCGAGGTCGTCCGCAACGCCCAGCACACCGCCCGCCAGGTCATCGACGACGCCGAGGGTGAGGCTCGTCGCCTGCGCCACGAGGCCGAGGACTTCTGCGACCAGAAGCTGGCCCAGTTCGAGATCGTGCTCGACCGCACCATCCGCACCGTCCAGGCCGGGCGCTCCCGGCTGCAGGCCGCCCTCCCCGACGAGGAGGACGAGCGTCCGGCGGGCGGGGGTGAGCCGGAGTTCTTCGACCAGGACGACCTGTGACGGCGCGCGCCGACGTGCTGACCGTCGGCGTCGCCGACCTGCTCAGCCGTCCGGGCAACGCCCGCCACGAGGAGCTCTCGGCCGTGCTCGACGGGCTGGAGGTGCTCGGCAGCCACGTGCCGGACGGCGCCCCGGTCACCCTCGACCTCGAGCTCCAGTCGGTCAACGACGGGATCGTCGTCAAGGGCACCGTGTCGGCTCCGTGGACAGGGGAGTGCCGGCGGTGCCTGAACACCGTCGACGCCGTGCTCACGACTGACGTCATGGAGATCTTCGAGGACGAGCCGGTCGACGGCGAGACCCGCAAGCTCGACCACGACCGCATCGACCTCGAGCCCGTCGCCCGCGAGGCCGTCCTGCTCGAGCTGCCGCTCGCCCCGCTGTGCAAGGACGACTGCGCCGGCCTGTGCGCCGAGTGCGGCGCCGACCGCAACGCCGTCGACTGCGGCCACGGCGTCGACGTCGTCGACGAGCGCTGGTCCGCCCTCGGCGACCTCAAGTTCGAGGAGTAGGGGCTCGTGTCGTCGGTCCCGGTGCCCCGACGCGCTGCGGGCTGACGAGCGGTCGCACCCGGCGTTCTTCGCGGCCGCGCCGACGGGGCTCGTGATACCGCCCCTCCTGTTTCCGCGGAAAGACGAAGGACGCTCCGAGGGGACGACCTGGGCGCGCCGGACCTGGTGCTTCCCGAACCGGCGACGGATTGACAACGTTTCTGTTGTCGATCCATCGCCAGTTCGAGCGGAGGGACTCGGGCGCGCCCACCGTCGTCTCAGGGCGTCCTTGGTCTTTCGACCCTGACGCGAACGCCCGAACTCGTCAGCCGCGGCGGTGCCTGACGACCTCAGTCCGGCAGGGCGTCCTTGAACGGGGCCGAGCCGGCGAGGGGCAGGAGGTCGTAGAAGGCGGCCATGTCGCCGGCGACCTTGAGCCGGCCCTGCATGTAGGCGACGTCGGGGTCGAGCGAGCCGTCGCGCAGCGACGTGGCCGTCTCGGGCGTGGCCGAGAACGAGATGCCGTCGAGCTCGAAGTCGACCATGGGCTCGCTGCGGGCCACGTCAGCCGCCCACGCGGTCGCGCACGCCGGCGAACACGTCGTCCTCCGGCGTGGCGCTGTCGACGAGCGACCGGGCCAGCTCGTACTCGTCGTAGGGGTGGACCGTGCGCGCCTCCTCGGGCGGCAGGCCGAACCAGAACGGCGACTCGGGGTCGATCTGGGTGGCGTGGGCCTTCAGGGCGGCGGGCCGCACGTCCATGAAGTCGCTCACGTCGATAGTGGTCGTGATCTTGTGGTCGTGCGCCGGGCGCTCGAACCACTTCTCGTCGAACGGCGACTCCAGCCCGAGGGCGAGGAACCGCTCGTGCTGGGCCACCACCCGGGCCCGCGACCAGAGCATGTAGTACAGCTTCAGCGGCTGCCACGGCTCGCCCAGCTCGGGGTAGGCGTCGGGGTCGCCGGCGGCGTCGAAGGCGATGACCGAGATCTCGTGCACCCGCAGGTGGTCCGGGTGCGGGTACCCCTCCTGGTCGTCGGCGTAGGTCATCAGCACGTGGGGCCGGTGCTCGCGGATGGCGGCGACCAGCCGGCCCACGGCCTCGTCGAGCGGCGCCTGGGCGAAGGAGGCGGGGTCGAGGTTGGCCTCGGTGTCGGGCATGCCGGAGTCCCGGTACCCGAGCATGAGCACCTCGTCGTAGCCGATGATCCGGGTCGCCTCGGCCAGCTCCTCCATGCGGACGTCGTGGAGCCGGTTGCGCACCTCCTCGGTGTCCATGGCCGGGTTGAGGATGTCGCCCGCCTCGCCGCCGGTGCAGCACACGAGCACGGTGTGCACGCCTTCGGCATGGGCCTTGGCCACCGTGCCGGCCCCCTTCGACGCCTCGTCGTCGGGGTGGGCATGGACCGTCATGAGGGAGAGGGCGTCCGGATCACGCACGCCACGACGCTACCCACCCACGCGACGGATCCCGACCGGTCCTAGGCTGCGGGCAGTGGACGAACCCGAGGTCTGGCGGTGGATCTGGCTGGCCGGCATCGCCCTCTTCGGGGTGGCCGAGCTGGTCACGCCAGTGGCGTTCCTGTTCCTCCCGATCGCCATCGGCGCGGCGGCGGCCACGGTGACGGCGTTCTTCGGCGTCGACGTCGCGGTCGAGGTCGTGGTCTTCGTCCTGGTCACCGGTGTGAGCTACGCCGTCCTCTGGCCGATCGGCCGGCGCATCACCACCAAGCCCGGTGCCCACCACCGCTCCGGCGTCAACCGGTGGATCGGCCGCGAGGCCATCGTGATCGAGCCCATCCCGGCCGGGCCCGGCGCGACCGGCACCGTCCGGCTCGAGCGCGAGACGTGGCGGGCCGAGACGACCGACGGTGAGCACGTCGCCGCCGGGGCCACCGTGCTCGTCAAGCGGGTCACCGGCACCCGGCTCGTCGTCCTGCCGCTCGATCCCCCCGAACCCCCTCCCGACCGACTCGGAGCTCTTTGATGATCTTCCTCATCCCCCTCGTCGTCGTCCTCGTCCTGCTGCTCGTGGTCGTGGGCACCTCGGTGCGGATCATCCGCCCGTACCAGCGGGGCCTGGTCGAGCGCGTCGGCCGCTACCACGCCACCGTCGAGCCCGGCCTGCGCTTCCTCATGCCGTTCATCGACAAGATGGTCCGCGTCGACATGCGCGAGAGCGTCGTCGACGTCCCGCCGCAGGAGGTCATCACCTCCGACAACGTGGTGGTGAAGGTCTACGCCGTCGTCTACTACGAGGCCACCGACCCCCAGCGCCTCGTCTACAACGTGTCCGACTTCCTCGGCGCGGTCACGAAGCTGGCCCAGACGAACCTGCGGAACCTGATCGGCGACCTCCAGCTCGACGAGGCCCTCACCTCGAGCCTCACGATCAACACCCGGCTCCGCGAGATCCTCGACGACGCCACCGACAAGTGGGGCGCCCGCGTCGTGCGCGTCGAGATCCAGCGCATCGACCCGCCGGCCGACGTCGTGACCGCCATGCACCACCAGATGCAGTCGGAGCGCACCCGGCGAGCCCTCGTCACCGAAGCCCAGGGCGACCGCGAGGCCGCCATCACCCGGGCCGAGGGCGAGAAGGAGGCGGCCGTGCTCGCCGCCCAGGGCCAGGCCGAGGCCACCCGCACCGTGGCCGACGCCGAGCGCTACCGCCAGGAGACCGTGGCCCAGGGCGAGGCCGACGCCATCCGCTTCGTCTACCAGGCCCTCCACGACGGCGACCCGACACCCGACGTCCTGGCCGTCAAGTACTTCGAGACCCTCCAGGTGATGGCCGCCGGCGAGGCCACCAAGATCTACCTGCCGTCGAGCCCCGACGGGCTGTCCAACACGCTGGCCAGCCTGGCCGAGGTCGTGCGGTCCGGTGAGCCCCCGGCCGCCCCGACGACCCGGCGGCCCAAGAGCTAGACGAGGGGGTCGAGCAGGCGGCCCAGCCGCTCGATCAGGTCCTGGAGCTGCGCCGCCGTCCGCTCGTACCCGCTGTCGGGCCCGCCGATCGGGTCGGCGATGTCGTCGTTGGGATCATCGCCCAGCAGGTCGGCGGCCCGGCGGCCGGCGCCCACGAGCGCCAGCCACTCGTCGAACGACGACGCCGACCCGGCGGCCTCGCCCCGGCGCACCAGTTCGCGGAGCGTGAACGTCTTGCCCATGGAGGCCGGCCGCGCCACCACGACCTCGCGCAGGTGCTGCCGCGCCATGCAGAGGACGAGGTCGGCCTCGGCGATCATCTCCGGGTCGAGCGTGCGGCTGACGTGGTCGTCGAGCACCAGCCCCCGGGTCGCCATGGCCCGGACGCCGCCGGGGCTGGCCGGTCGGCCGCCGGGCAGCGAACCGGCCGACGACACGTCGAGCGAGGGCAGCCGGCGCCGGAGCAGGGCCTCCGCCATCGGCGACCGGCACTGGTTCGCGGTGCAGACGACCAGGACGCTCGTCACGAACGGGCGCTGGCGACCGGCTCGAGCCGGTCCTCGCCGGTCTCGTCGTCCTCGACCAGCACCCAGCCACACATCTCGGCGAGGATCGCCTCGCCCTCCGAGGGCCCGCTGGCGATGAGCTCGTCGCCGGCCAGCAGCCGGTGGGTGCCCCGAGGCCGGTAGACGTAGCGCCCGCCCCGGTGCACGGCGAGGATGTGGAACCCGGGATCGATGTCGAGGTGGAGCTCGGCCAGCGACGCACCGTCGACGCGGGAGCCCTCGCCGACCGGCAGGCGCACCACGACCTCGTCGGCGTCGCCCAGGGCGATCGACAGGATCGGGTGCACGTCCTCCTGCTTCTCGATGAGCCACACCATCTGCTGGGCCGCGTCCCCGAGGTCCTCGGCGGCGTCGGCCAGGTGGAGCAGGCCCCGGAGCGGCGACGGGTCGACCGAGTCGGCCGAGGCCCGCAGCACCCAGGTCTCCAGGCGCTCCTTCATCTCGTCCAGCCGGTCCTCGAGGTGGTTGACCTCGGCGGCCAGGCCCTGGTCGCGCAGCACGAGGGCCGACCAGGCCAGGCCCACGCAGGTGGTGGAGATGTTCTTCATCTCGACCAGCACGTCGACGGCCCGGTCGAGGTCGGTGGTGATGACCTGCTCGGGCAGCTCGGGTGGCGTCCAGAGGTCGGCGCCGGCGAGCTGGCGCAGGCGCGGGATGCCCGACGGCGAGCCGTGCAGGAACAGCACGTCGCCGGGGCGCAGGATCTCGTCGCCCTTCACGTCGGTGATCCACTCCCGGCCCCGGTGGATGGCTACCACGCGCATGCCCACGGCGACGGGCAGCTCGAAGTCGGCCAGCGGGCGGTGGGCGAAGTGCGAGCCTTCGCGGAGGATCACCCGGTGGGCGACCTCCTCGGCGTCGGACAGGTCGGCGACGAGCTCGCGCGGGATGCCGAGGCGGTGCACGACGATCCGGGCGATGTCGACGGCGGCGTTGCCGATGCGCTCGATGGAGGACACGA
>JAODBP010000114.1 GCA_025464025.1 Actinomycetes bacterium
CGGGTGGCCGACGGCTACCGGGCCGAGGTCCGCTTCTACACCGAGCTGGCCTCGACGGTCCGGGTGCGCACGCCGCGCTGCTGGTACGGCGCCGTGGCCGACGACGGCCGCACCTTCACCCTCCTGCTCGACGACCTGGCCCCGGCCGTGCCCGGCGTGCAGGCCGACGGCTGCACCGTGGCCCAGGCCGTGGCCGCCGTCGAGAACCTGGCCGGGCTCCACGCTCCCCGCTGGTGCGACCCGACGCTGACGACGCTCGGCACGATGTCCTTCGACGCCAGCGCTGCCGACTTCGTCGGTGATGTGATGCGCCAGGGCGTGGTCCAGTTCGTCGAGCGCTACGCCGAGCAGCTCGAGGGCGAGGACGTCACGACGCTGCACGAGTCGGCCGAGGCCATGCCGGCGTTCCTCCTCGCCCGGCCCGAGCGCTTCGCCCTGCTCCACGGCGACTACCGGCTCGACAACCTCATGTTCGGCGACGAGGTGCACGTGGTCGACTGGCAGACGCTGACCGTCGGCCTGCCCGGGCGCGACCTCGGCTACTTCCTCGGCACCAGCCTGCGGACGACCGACCGCCGGGCCCACGAGGACGAGGTGGTGGCGGCCTACCACCGGGCCCTCGCCATCGAGGGCTACGACCTGGCCACGTGCGTGGACGACTACCGGGTCGGGATGTTCCAGGGGCCGATGATCACCGTGCTCGGGGCCGTGTTCGCCACCGCCGAGCGCAGCGCCCGGGCCGACGGCATGTTCCTGGCCATGGCCCGCCGCTCGTGCGCCGCCATCCGCGACCTCGACGCCTTCACCGCCCTGTAGCTGTTGATCCCGAGGACGTTCGTCAGTGCGACGTTGCGCCATGGACATCGGGCGTTCGCGCCAAGGGTGAAATGCAAGGACGCAACCATGGGCGACGCCGCACCGACATGAGGCACGCCGCCGTCGCCCCCTGGTCGCGTCCTTGTCTTTGACGGGGCGATACCCCGCAGCCACCCTGACGAACGTGGATGGGATCTCCATCTAGCTGGCACGAACCCGCTTCGTGAGAAGCCGACGTCTCTCCCCATCGGGGACCAAAGCTCAGACAGGCCCTCTATCGCCCGATGAGGCCCCGAAGACGCGAGGGGCACCCGGTCCCCTCCGCGGAGGGAGGCGACCATGAAGACCCTGTTCGGCAACGTCAAGAGCGTGAGGACGAAGATCCTCGCCGGCTTCCTTGCTGTCGCCGCCATCACCCTCGTCGTCGGCCTCCTCGGCGTGGCGAAGATGTCCACCATCGCGGGCGACGCGGACACGATGTACACCGACGGTGCCGTCAGCATCGACCTGCTGAGCGCCATGACCTTCGACGTCGGCCAGGTGCGAGCCAACTCGCTCGACCACACCCTCGCCGTCGACCCGGCCGACAAGGCCGGTCATGCCGCTGCCATCGCCAAGGCGAGCGCCGACTTCGACAAGACGTTCGTGGTGTACAAGCAGGGCGACATGACCGGCAAGACCGAGGCGGTCGCCAGCCTCGAGCGCAACTGGGGCGCGTACAACAAGCTGCTCCAGGACGTGTGGCTCCCGGCCAGCGACGCCGGGGACCTCGGCGAGCTGCGCCGCATCGCCAACGACGACGCGCCGCCGCTCGTCAACGGCATCACCACCTCCATGAAGTCGCTCACCAAGGCAGAGTCCTCCGACGCCAAGCACCTGGCCGCGAGCGCGTCCTCCAAGGCCTCGACGGCTCGGACCACCACCCTCGTGCTCATCGCCATCTCACTCGCCGCGGCCATCGCTCTGGGCCTGGCTCTGGCGTCGATGATCGCCAAGCCCCTGCGCAAGACGGTCGAGGTGCTGAACCGGGTGGCCGAGGGTGACCTCACGACCCGCCTCGACGTGACGTCGAAGGACGAGGTCGGCCAGGCGAGCCACGCACTGAACCGGACCCTCGATCGCACCGCCGCCGTGATCCGGTCCATCGGCGAGAACGCCACCTCGTTGGCCGGCTCCTCCGAGGAGCTCTCCGCCGTGTCCAAGGAGCTGGGCGCCGCGGCCGAGGAGACGTCGAGCCAGTCCGGGACCGTGGCGGCTGCCGCCGAGGAGGTCTCGGCCAACGTCAGCACCGTGGCCGCGGGCACCGAGGAGATGAGCGCGTCCATCCGCGAGATCTCCGGCTCGACCACCGAAGCCGCGCGGGTCGCCGGCGACGCCGTGAACGTGGCCCGCTCGGCCACCGCCACCGTCACCAAGCTCGGCGAGTCGTCGGTCGAGATCGGCGAGGTCATCAAGGTCATCACCTCGATCGCCGAGCAGACCAACCTCCTGGCCCTCAACGCCACCATCGAGGCCGCCCGGGCCGGCGAGGCCGGCAAGGGCTTCGCCGTGGTGGCCAACGAGGTCAAGGAGCTGGCCAAGCAGACGGCCCAGGCCACCGACACCATCTCCGGCAAGGTCACCGCCATCCAGGGCGACGCCCGCGACGCCACCGAGGCCATCGGCGAGATCGCCGCCGTGATCGACCGGATCAACGAGATCCAGACCTCCATCGCGTCCGCGGTCGAGGAGCAGACCGTCACCACCAACGAGATCGGCCGCAACGTCAGCCAGGCCGCCGACGGCGCCAACGAGATCGCCCGCAACGTCGCCGGCGTGGCCCAGGCCTCCGAGGACACCGCCTCGGGCGCGAGCAACACCCTCGTCGCCGCCGACGGCCTCGCCCTCATGGCGGAAGAGCTCCGCCGCCTCGTCAGCCAGTTCGTGGTCGAGGCCGCGGCCCGGACCCACGGCGCCGTGCCCGTGCCCCCGTCCCAGCCGATGCTCTCGTCACGGGAGCTCGCCGAGGTCTAGTCCACGAGCCGTTGGAGGAGGACGAGGTCGAGCCAGCGGTCGAACTTCCGGCCCGTCTCGGGCAGCCGGCCGACCTCGACGAAGCCGAGGGCCAGGTGGAAGTCGATCGACCCCTGGTTCTCGCTGTCGACCGCGGCCACGAGCACGTGGAGCTCGGCGGCCCGGGCGGCGTCGAGCAGCGTGCCCATGAGCAGCCGACCGACTCCTCGGCCCTGGTGGGCGCCGTCGACGTGGATGGTCAGCTCGGCGGTGAAGCGGTAGCCGGGCCAGAGGACGTTGTCGCGGAACTCGCCGTAGGCGGTGAAGCCCACGACCTCGCCGTCGGCCTCGGCGACGAGCACGGCGTCGCCGACCCGCTGCCGCTCGGCGAACCAGGCG
Organism: Actinomycetes bacterium; assembly: GCA_025464025.1. The sequence continues at coordinate 3,208 of JAODBP010000114.1, forward strand.
ACCCGCTCCTCCAACGTCTGGAGCGACTCGGTCCACGCCGTGGTGGTCGTGGGGATGAGCGCGTTGTAGAGCTCGGTGATGGCGGGCAGGTCGTCCTCCGTCGCCGCCCGCACCACCGTCACGGTCAGGCCCGTTCGATGACCACGACCGGGATCTCGCGGTCGGTCTTGGCCTGGTAGTCGTCGTAGTCGGGCCAGATGCCGGTCATGAGCTGCCACAGCTCCGACCGCTCCTCACCCTCGACCGTCCGGGCCGTGCCCGGGTAGCGGTCGGCGCCGACCTGGACCTCGACCGCGGGGTTCGCCGCCAGGTTCAGGTACCAGGTCGGGTGCTCGGGGGCGCCGCCCTTCGACGCCACGATCACCACGTCGTCGCCGTGGGCGCCGTAGATGAGCGGGTGGACCCGGGTCTCGCCGGTCTTGCGGCCGGTGGTCCAGAGCACGAGGCACGGGACGCCGTTCCACAGGTGGCCCACCTCCCCGTTCGTCGCCAGGTACTGCTCGACGTGGGCATCACCGAAGAGGGAGTAGTCGCGATCGGCCATGCACCCATGCTGGCACGATGGCGCATCGACGCGACACGGGTGGACGTCTGGCTGTGGGCGGTGCGGCTGTACAAGACGCGCTCGTCGGCGACGGCCGGGTGCCGGGGCGGCCACGTGAAGGTCAACGGTGCGTCGGCGAAGGCGGCGACCCCCGTGAAGGTCGGTGACCGGGTCGAGGCGTTCGTCGGGCGCGAGCGGATCCTGGAGGTGGCGCAGGTCATCGACAAGCGGGTCGGCGCGGCCATCGCGGCGACGTGCTTCGTCGACCACAGCCCGCCGGTGCCGGCGTTCGAGCGGGAGGCACCGGTCTTCGAGCGAGAGCGCGGCGCCGGCCGCCCGACCAAGCGGGAGCGGCGCGACCTCGACCGGTTCCGGCGGACCTAGCTGCGCCGGGCCCGCAGGACGCCGAAGGTGGCGAACGGCAGGAGCACGAGCGCAGCCCACACGACCCAGCGCTCCGACGAGCTGGCATCGGTGAGGAAGATCGTGAGCCCGATCGCCAGCGCCTCGACGATGACGAGGTCGATGACGGCGAGGGCCCGGCCGCTCGGACGCATGACGGAAGTCTCCCCCCGTCAGGCGGCGTTCAGGCGGATGTCACCTCGACGCCCTTCCAGAAGGCGATGTGGTCGAGGATCTCGGCGGCCTCGGCCTTGGGGGTCGGGTAGTACCAGGCGGCGTCACCGTTGCGCTCGCCGTCGACCACCACGTCGTAGTAGCTGGCCGTGCCCTTCCACGGGCACACGGTGTGGGTGTCGCTGGGCTGGAGCACCTCGGCCTCGACGTCGGCCGTCGGGAAGTAGTGGTTGCCCTCCACCACCACGGTGCGGTCGCTCGTGGCGATCACCTTGCCGTTCCAGGTCGCAGTCACGGTCATGCACCCAGCATGCCCGTCACTCCTCCGGGTGCAGCCCCTTGGCGATGAGGAAGCCGGTGGCCCGCTCGGCCTTGGGGTAGCGGGCCTCGAGGGCCCGGAACGCCGGCCCGTGCGAGGTCTCGACCAGGTGGGCCAGCTCGTGGACGAGCACGAAGTCGAGCACCCACTTCGGCCAGGCGGCCAGCGCCGAGCTGATCCGGATCGTGCCGTCGGCCGGCGTGCACGAGCCCCATCGGGTGGTCTGGTTGTCGACCCAGCGCACGCTGACGGGAAGCGGCAGGTCGTAGCGCTTGGCCAGCTCGCGGGCCCGGGCGTCGACGTCGATGGCGTCGGACGACCGCTTCCGCTCGAACCGTCGCCGCATCTCCTCGACCCACTTGGCCTCGTCGGCCGCGCCCATCCACCCCGGCAGGCGCACCTCGAGCACCTCGCCCACCATCCGGGCCGAGACCGTCTTGCGGCGCTTGGCCGAGCGGAGGACGGTGACCTCCATCAGACCTCCGGTGGCGCCGTGACCCGCACGTCGTGCGGATCGACCAGGAGGATCGTCTCGCCGCCCTTCAGGCGCCCGTCGACGACCTCGACGACGCGGCCGCCGAGGTTGGGCGTGCGGTTGTGGGTCTGGCCGAGCTCGCGGTCGATGGCGCCGATCACGCCGCCGTGGGTGACGACCAGCACCGCCTCACCGGCCGCCTCCAGCGTGAGGAGGGCGGGGAGCACCCGGGCCAGCACCGACTCGTCGTCCTCGTAGCCGGCCGGGCGCTCGCCCGAGGTGAGGAAGCCGGGCCACTCGGCCTCGATCTCCGTGCGGGTGCGGCCTTCCCACTCGCCGGCGTCGCGCTCGCGCAGGGCCGAGTCGACGACCACGGGCCCGATGCCGATCTCGGCGGCGATGATCTCGGCCGTGGTGGCGGCCCGCCGCAGGTCGGACGCCACGATGGCGTCGACCGCCCCCACCGCGGTGGCGGCGACCTTGGCCTGGCGCATCCCCAGCTCGGTCAGCTCGGGGTCGGCCCAGCCCTGCCACCGGCCGCTGGCGTTCCACTCCGACTCGCCGTGGCGGATGAGGAGCAGTCGGGTCACGGCCGGGCACGGTACCCGGACCGTGCGACACCTCCGACGCGGTTGTTTCCGCGGAAACGCTCAGGTGTCGGTGATCCCGGGCCTCCCGCTACGTTCGCGGCATGCCGCTTCCCCTGGACAAGCTCGGGACCGAGTACCCGGAGAAGGTGGCGACGATCGACGCCGCTCGCGCCATTGCCTACGCCGCCGCCACCAACGACGACAACGAGGCCTACACCTCCGGGAAGTACGTCCCGCCGGTGTTCGCCGTCGTCCCCGCCTTCGAGAACGTGGGGGAGGTCGGGGCCGAGGTCATCCCGCCCGAGAACCTCCTCAGCCTCGTGCACGGCGAGCAGGACATCCACCTGCACAGGCCGCTCGTGCCCGGGATGACCCTGCACTCCAGGGCCACGTTCCTGGCCTCCCGGGCCGGCAGCACCGGCACCCGGATCACCACGCGGGTCGACTCCACCGACGACGACGGCGAGGTGGTGGCCCAGCAGTACTTCACGATCTTCCTGCGCGGCCTGACCGACGCGGAGTCGGCCGGCCCGGACAAGCCGAACCACGACTTCCCCGAGGAGCTGCGGGGCACCACGCCGGTCGGCACGGTGAGCATCCACGTCGACGACGACCAGACGTTCCGCTACCGGGACGCGTCGGGTGACATGAACCCGATCCACGTCGACGACGAGATCGCCCGCTCGGTCGGCCTGCCCGGGAAGATCCTCCACGGCCTCTGCACCATGGCCTTCACCAGCCAGGCCGTCATCAAGACGGTGGCCGGCGGTGACCCGGCCCGCCTCCGCCGCCTCGCCGTGCGCTTCGCCGCCAACGTCCTCCCCGGCAACGACGTGGAGACCACGATCTACGACGCCGGCGAGCGCGACGGCCGGCACTGCTACGCGTTCGAGGCCACGTCGGCCGGTGCCACGGTCATCAAGAACGGGTGGGCCGAGGTCGACGGCTGACCATGGCGTCCCTCCGGTTGTTCGCGTCGGCCCGGGAGGCCGCCGGCACCGACCGGGCGACCATCGACGCGCCGACGGTGGGGGCCGTGCTCGACGAGGCGATGCTGCGCTTCGGCGAGGGCTTCGCCGCCGTGCTGGCGCGCTCGCGGGTGTGGGTCAACGGCGATCCGGCCGACCGCAGTGACGCGGTCGGGCCCGACGACGAGGTCGCCGTCCTCCCGCCCGTCTCCGGTGGCTAGCCGCCTCCCTCTCGCCATCGAACCGGACGTCGACGGGCCCAAGGTCCGCCTCGGCGTGCTCTGGTTCGTGGTGTCGGTCGGCGCCGCCCTCGTCGACCAGGCGCTGCTGGCCGTCGTGCTGGCCGTGGCGGCCGGCTTCGCCGCTGACCAGGTCGTGCGCCTCCAGGGCAAGGGGGAAGCAGGTGTGCTCGACGACCCGCTCCGCCTGCCCGCGGTGCTGGCCGCCGCCGCCCTCCCGCTGGCTGCGGTGGTCGGGACCGACACGCTCGCCGGGGCCGCGGCGGCTTCGGTCCTCGTGGTGCTCGTGCACCGGATCTGGAGCGGCCCGGTCGGCGGCGCCGTGGGCGACGTCGCTCTCGTGCTCGTGGCTGCCGTGCCGGTCGGGCTGGCCGCCGCCGCGCCGGTGCTCGTCGCCGAGCTGGCCCCGGCCGCCGCCGTCGTGCTGCTCGTGCTCGTGGCCGCCTACGACGCCGGCGACTTCCTCGTCGGCACCGGTGCGGGCAACCCGTGGGAGGGCCCGGCGGCCGGGATCGTGGCCGTCGCCGTGTGCGGGTTCGGTGCCTGGGTCGTGGCGCCGCCGCCGCTCGAGGGCCACGGGGTCGTCGCCCTCGCCGTGGCCACCGCCGTGCTGGCGCCGTTCGGGCCGCCGGCGGCGAGCGTGCTGATCGGGGACGGGGGTCGGCCGGCGCGCTTCGTGCGCCGGCTCGACACCCTCATCGTCCTCGGCCCGGTGGCGGCGTGGGCCGCGGCCGGGGTCGTTCGCTAGCGGTCGCTAGCCGACCTTCACCTTCCCGACCATGCCGGGGTGGATCGTGCAGATGTAGCTGTAGGTCCCGCTCGAGTTGAACTTGTACTCGTAGGACCCTTCCTTCTTGTTGCCGCTGTCGAAGCCCTTGCCCTTCACGTTGTGCTGGGTGACTCCCTTGAAGTCCCACGTGACGGTGTCGCCGGGGGCGACGTCGATGGTCTTGGGCTCGAACTTGTTGTCCAGGACGCTGACGTGCCCGGCGACGGCGGGAGTGCTGGCACCGTTGCTGCCACCGCACGCCCCCAGCACGGGGACGAGCAGCAGGGCGGCGAGGGCGAGGCGGGGGGGAGCGAGCCTCATCCGAAGACGCCCTCGAACACGAGGTAGAGCGCGACGACCAGGACGAACCCACCGATGATGGTGTTCCGGTGGTTGTCGAGGTGCTTGCTGAGCCCGCTGCCGACGGCCGGGGCCTTGAGGGCGATGGCCTCGGCGATCACGCCGACCACGAGGATGACCAGGTACCAGATGACCCGCTTGCCGCCATCGCTGCTGTCGTAGTTCGCCGACGCCGCGAAGTGGGCGGCAATGACCATGAAGAACAGCATCGGGATCGACAGGAACGTGTTGGTCCGCGAGCAGGTGGCGGCCTTGCGCATGACGGGCGGGAGCCCGGCGTCGGCCTCGCCCCCGGCGATGACGTTCTGGGCGTTGGCGATGGCGCGGCGCTGGGCCGGCCAGATCACGAACCAGACGTTGCTGAACATGATGAGGGCGAAGTAGATGCCGGCGAGGATCGCCATCACCTGCACGTTCTTCATGCCGTCGTAGGGCTTGTCGTCGCCGCCGGAGTACAGGCCGAACAGCAGGATGCCGAAGGCGAGCGTCGCCATGGCGGCCCAGCGGAACCACCACATGGCGCGGGGCACGAGCTTGGCGAAGGCCTCGTTGCGGGGGCCAGCCTCGAACGCGGCGAACGCCGGCGTCTGCACGAAGTTGAAGTAGTAGAGCAAGCCGATCCACGTGATGCCGGCGAGGATGTGCCCGTAACGGGCCAGCGCCTCGATCCCGCCTTCGTTGAAGATCTCCACATTGCCTCCCTGGGTCGGAACCACCGCAGGGCGGAACGTAGCAGCGGGCGTGCCGGGCGTCCGGAACGGGTACCGGGCCAGGCGACCCCCCGTTTCCAGGAGGAAGATCCCATGGCCGCGTACAGCCTCCCCGACCTGCCCTACGACGTCGGTGCCCTCGAGCCCCACTACTCGGCCGAGGTGCTCGAGCTCCACCACGACAAGCACCACGCCGCCTACGTCAAGGGCGCCAACGACACCCTCGAGAAGCTCGAGGCGGCCCGCACCTCCGACGACTTCGACGCCATCGTCGGCCTCCAGAAGTCGCTGGCCTTCAACGTGTCGGGCCACGTCATGCACTCGCTGTTCTGGAAGAACCTCAGCCCCGACGGCGGGGGCAAGCCCGAGGGTGAGCTCCAGGCCGCCATCGACGAGTTCTTCGGCGACTTCGAGGCGCTCAAGGCCCAGCTCACCGCGGTGACCACGTCGATCCAGGGCTCGGGCTGGGGGGCCCTGGCCTGGGAGCCGATCGGCCAGCGGCTCATCGTCGAGCAGGTGTACGACCACCAGGGCAACGTCGGCAACGGCTCCGGCCCGATCCTCGTGATCGATGCCTGGGAGCACGCCTTCTACCTCCAGTACAAGAACGTGAAGGCCGACTACGTCGCCGCCATCTGGAACATCGTGAACTGGCCCGACGTGGCCGAGCGGTTCCAGAAGGTCCGCGGCTTCACGCTGGTCTGACCTGGTGGCACCGGTACGCTGCCCGTGATGGATCCGGCGCAGCTCGACCGGGTGCTCGCCGACGACTACGTCGGCGACGTCACCGCTCTGGAGATGGACGACCTCCGGGCCAAGCGCACCGAGTGCCAGGCCCTGGAGGTCGGCCTGTCGTACCAGCGGCGCATGGCCCAGGGTCGCCTCGACATCGTGGCCGCCGAGCGTCGCCGCCGGGCCGAGGGCGGCGAGCCCCCGTCCCCCGACGACCTCGTCCGGAACCTGGCCGCCACGCTGGCCGATCGCCAGCGCCCGCCGGGCAACGGCCGCCTGCCCCAGCTCATGGCGCCCGACACCACCGAAGTCGACACCGACGAGCTCGACGCCATCGCCGGACCGGGCAACCTGGCCCGGCTGATGGAGGCCAGCGACGAGGACCTGGCCCGCCTGGTCGAGGGCATCTCGGCCTACGAGCACGACGTGTCCGGTCGGCGCCGCCTGCTCCACGAGCGCATCGACGTCCTCCAGGCCGAGATCACCCGCCGCTATCGCACGGGCGAAGCCTCGGTCGAGACGCTGCTCCAGTGAGCAAGGCCACGTGAGCGAGCGAACCATGAGCACAGGTTTTGGCGAGGCGCTCTGCGCCGAGCCCTTCACTGGCGCAGCTGGCTGTTCGCGAAGGTCGTTCAGTCCGCGGCGTCCAGCAGCGCGCCAGTGAAGGCCGACGACCTGGGCGATCGGTTGGAGGACCTCGGGCAGTTCATCCGGGAGCAGCGCCAGCTGGGCCGGATGTCGCTGCGCAAGCTCTCCGAGGTGGCCGGGATCTCCAACCCGTACCTGAGCCAGATCGAGCGGGGCCTGCGCAAGCCGTCGGCCGAGATCCTCCAGCAGATCGCCCGGGCCCTGCGCATCTCGGCCGAGACGCTCTACGTGCGGGCCGGGATCCTCGAGGAGCGGGAGGGCGCCGACGACGTGCCCATGGCCGTGCTGCTCGACCCGTTCCTGACCGAGGACCAGAAGCAGACGCTGCTCAAGGTCTACCGCTCGTTCGTGCACGAGAACGGGCAGGCCGGGGGAGAAGCCCCGGTCGCTGGGTAGCGTCTAGCAACGGTGCGCCGCCTTGCCGTCCTCTCCTTGCACACGTCGCCCCTGGTGCAGCCAGGGATGGGCGACAGCGGTGGCATGAACGTCTACGTGCGGGAGCTCGTCTCGGCCCTGGCCCAGGCCGGCGTGGCGTGCGACGTCTACACCCGGGCCTGGTCCGACGACCTGGCCCCCGAGGTCAACGTCGAGCCGGGCGTGCGGGTGGTCCACATCGAGGCCGGACCCCGGGCCGAGCTGGCCAAGGAGGCGCTGCCCGAGATCGTGCCCGCCTTCACCCAGGGGGTCATCGACCACATCCGGGCGTCCGGTGACGTCGACGCCATCCACGCCAACTACTGGCTCTCCGGCGTGGCCGGCCACGTGGCCAAGCACCAGCTCGAGCTGCCGCTGGTGTCCACGTTCCACACCCTGGCTCGGGTGAAGGTCGATGCCGACGTGGCCGAGAGCGCCGAGCGGGTGCGGGCCGAGGCCGACGTGATCCGCTGCTCCGACGCCATCCTCGCCAACTGCGACGAGGAGGCCGACGACCTCGTCCACCACTACGACGCCCGGCCCGAGCGCATCGAGATCGTGCCGCCCGGCGTCGACCACGCCTTCTTCTCGCCCGGCGACCGCGACGGCGCCCGGGCCGCGCTGGGCTGGACCGATGGCGGCCGCATCAGCTTCGCCGGCGGTCGGGGCGCCACCCAGCACCCGGTGCTGCTGTTCGTGGGCCGCATCCAGCCGCTCAAGGGGCTCGACGTCGCGGTGGGCACGCTGGCCGAGCTCGACGACCCGGCCGCCGAGCTGGTGGTCGTGGGCGGGCCGAGCGGCGCCGACGGCCCGGGTGAGCTGGCCAAGGTCCTCGACCTGGCCCACGAGCTGGGCGTGGCCGATCGCATCCGGTGGGTCGAGCCCCAGCCCCACCACCTGCTGTCCACCTGGTACCGGGCCGCCGACCTCGTCCTGGTGCCCAGCCGGTCGGAGTCGTTCGGCCTCGTCGCCCTCGAGGCGGCGGCGTGCGGCCGGCCGGTCGTGGCCGCCGGCGTGGGCGGGCTGCGCACGATCGTCGACGACGGCCGCACCGGGCTGCTGGTCGAAGGCCGCGACCCGGTGTCGTACGCCGCTGCCGTCGACAAGGTGCTCTCCGACGAGGGGCTGGCCGCCGCCATGGGCGCGGCCGCCGCCGAGCGGGCCGGGCGCTACACGTGGTCGACGGCGGCAGCGCGGCTGCGCCGGCTCTACAGCGACCTCGTCTCGCGCCAGCTCGTCGACTGCGCCTGATGCTCGACGGCGTCCCTCCCGCACCGCCGGAGGAGCTCGACCGGCTCGAAGCGTCCATCGACGGGTGGCTGCGGAACTTCCAGGCCGAGCACGACGTGGTGGCTGCCATCGATCGGGGCGAGCCGGGCGAGCGCCGCTGGTACGTGCGCATGACCGGCGAGGAGAAGGACTTCACGACGGTGTGGCTCACGCTCCAGCAGCGGGCGCTGCACGCCGAGACGTACGTGATGCCGGCGCCGGAGGAGAACGAGGCGCAGTTCTACGAGCACCTGCTCCGGCGCAACCGCCAGACCCGGATGCTGTGGTTCGCCATCGGCGAGGAGGACGCGGTGTTCCTCGTGGGCCAGGTGCCGCTGGCCCTGGTCGACGAGGCGACCGTCGACCGCGTCCTCGGCTCGATGTACCAGTACGTCGAGGCCTTCTTCCGCCCCGCCCTCCGAATCGGGTTCGCCAGCCGGTTCAAGTAGGCGCGTCAGGTCGTCAGTGACCTGCCATTGCTTGTCATGTCATTTCATGTTTGAGTGAGCGGGGTAGCGGATCGGCCCGTTCGGGGAAGTGCGGGTCGGTCCGCTGCGTCGCGCCGGGGCGGGCGTGGCGGGTGGTTGCAGCCCGTGCGATGGTCCCTTCCATGACCGTCCTGTTACGGTTCAGCCGGTCCGGTTCCGGACCAGATGACCCACATGACGCGAACACGGACCCTCTTCTCGTTGCTCGTCGTCGCGCTCCTGGCGACGATGGTCGCCCCCGCCGGGGCGGCCCGGTCGTCCGACCCCCGAGCCGCGCGTGACGCCGCTCGGGCCCGGAAGGCGAAGCTCGCAGCCCAGCTCAACACCCTGAGGGCCTCGGAGAAGGACCTGCTCGGGGCGGCCCGGACCCTGAACGACCAGGTGCTCTCGCAGGCGGCGAAGGTCGACGCGGCCCGCCAGGCGGTGAAGGCCGCCACGGCCGAGTTGACCGAGGCCGACCGGTCGCTCAAGGAGACCCGGGCGTCGATCGACAAGCTCAGCCACCTCGTGGTCGAGCGGGCCGTGCAGACCTACATGTCGCCAGGCCGGGTCGACCCCAACGGCCTCGGCGACACCAAGGACCTGGCCGCCGCCGCCCGCAAGCAGGCGCTGCTCGACTCGGTCTCCAGCAACGACACCGACCTCATCGACGAGCTCCAGGCGGCCAAGGAGGACTACGCCGTCCAGCTGGCCGCGGCGAAGGCGGCCCAGGCCAAGGCCCAGGCACGCCGAGCCCAGACCGAGGCGGCGCTGGCGTCGCTCGAGCGGGCCCAGGCTCAGCACCGCCGCCTGGTCGCCGCCGTCACGGCGCACCAGAAGGAGGTGCTGTCCGAGATCGACGCCCAGGCCAAGTCGGAGAGCGAGCTGACGCGGATCATCAACTCCCGCTCGCGCTCGACGGCGGGCGGTGCGGGGACGACGGCCCGCAACGCCGGTGGCTGCATCTGGCCGGCCCGCGGTCGTGTCACCTCCGAGTACGGCCGGCGCTGGGGCCGCTTGCACGCGGGCATCGACATCGGCGCCCCGACGGGCACGGCCATCTGGGCGGCCAAGGCCGGCACCGTGATCTTCTCCGGCCAGCAGAGCGGCTACGGCAACGTGATCATCATCGACCACGGCGGCGGCATGACCACGCTCTACGGCCACCAGAGCCGGCGCATCGCCCAGGACGGCCAGCACGTGTCGCAGGGCCAGCTCATAGGCAAGGTCGGCAGCACCGGCCACTCGACCGGCTCGCACCTGCACTTCGAGACCCGCTACGGCGGCACGCCGCGCAACCCGAGGGGTTGTCTCCCGTAGCGTTCCGCTCCATGGAGCTGGTGATCGTCGGCGGCGGGAAGATGGGTGAGGCGCTGCTCGGCGGGCTCGTGGCCGGGAACTGGGCCGACGTGGCCGACCTCGCCGTGGTCGAACCGGTCGCGGCCCGGCGCGACGAGCTGTCGGCCCGGTTCCCCGGCCTGACCGTCTCGGCCGACCCGGTGGCCGCAGCCGGTGCCGTGGTGGCCGTGAAGCCGGCCGACGTGCCGGCCGCGTGCCGCACCCTCGAGGTCGGGCGGCTGCTCTCGATCGCCGCTGGCGTCACCATCGCCACGCTCGAGGACGCCGCGCCCGGCATCCCGGTCGTGCGGGCCATGCCGAACACCCCGGCGCTCGTCGGCGCCGGCGCGGCGGCGATCGCCGGGGGCACCGAGGCGGGCGACGACGACCTGGCCTGGGCCGAGGGGATCCTCGGCGCCGTGGGCGAGGTGGTGCGGGTGCCCGAGAAGCTGCTCGACGCCGTCACCGGGCTGTCGGGCTCGGGCCCGGCCTACGTGTTCCTCGTGGCCGAGGCACTCATCGACGCCGGCGTCCTGGCCGGCCTGCCCCGCGACGTCAGCTCGAAGTTGGCGATCCAGACCTTGCTGGGCAGCGCCCGCCTGCTGGCCGAGACCGGCGACACGCCCGAGGTGCTGCGGGCCGCGGTCACCTCGCCCGGCGGCACGACGGCGGCCGGGCTGCGTGAGCTCGAGGCGCATGGGGTCCGGTCGGCGATCCTCGAAGCGGTCCAGGCTGCCGCGGCGCGGTCGAAGGAGCTGGGGGCGTAAGCCCCACACGCCCCTCTTGCCCCACCAGCACCCTCTTGCCCCACCAGCACCAGGGCCCTACCGTTCGGGCCGAGCGGAGGAGGGGTGTCATGGTCCAGCAGCGCGCCCGGTTCCTGACCGTCGCCGAGGTGGCGGACATCATGCGGGTCTCGACGATGACGGTGTACCGGCTGATCAAGGCCGGCGACCTGCGCGCCGTCCGCGTCGGCAAGTCCTACCGCCTGGCCGAGGACGACGTCGACCGCTACCTCGCCCAGGGCTTCACCGAAGCGGGCTGACCCCGGTACGGTCGGCCGGGCATGGCCCGGCACGACACCATCTCGTTCCTCTCCGACTTCGGGCACGACGACGAGTTCGTCGGCGTGGTGAAGTCGGTGATCCGGGAGATCGCCCCCGACGCCGCGGTGATCGACCTGACCCACAGCATCCCGCCGTTCGACGTGCGGTCCGGCTCGCTGGCCCTGGCCCGTGCCGTCCAGTACGTGGCCCGGGGGATCGTGCTCGCTGTCGTCGACCCCGGCGTCGGCACCGACCGCAAAGCGGTGGCCATCGAGGTGGCCGGGGGCGACGGGATCTTCGTCGGCCCCGACAACGGGCTGATGGCCTCGGCCATCGCCATGGCCGGCGGCGCCGACCGGGCCTTCGCCCTCACCAACCTCGTGTACCAGCTGCCGGCGCCCGGCCCGACCTTCGCCGGGCGCGACATCTTCGGCCCGGCCGCCGCCCACCTCGCCGCCGGCGTGCCGATCGAGGAGCTGGGCCCGGAGGTCGACACCCACACGCTCATGCCCGGCGTGCTGCCGATCACCCGGCGCGAGGGCGACAAGCTGGTGGCCGAGGTCCTCTGGGTCGACCGCTACGGCAACGCCCAGCTCAACGTCGACCCCGACGAGATCGCCGACCTCGGCGAGGCCGTGCTCGTGCACTTCCACGGCACGGTCCGCAACGCCCGCAAGGCGTCGACGTACGGCACCATCGCCCGGGGTGGCCTCGGCCTGGTGACCGACTCGTACGGCCTGGTCTCGATCTGCCTCGAGCGGCAGTCGGCCGCCCAGGAGCTCAACATCGGCGCCGGCGACGAGATCCAACTCGAGAAGGGCGACGATCGCCCGATGGGAGCGACCTCGCCCGTGACGCTCAGGTTGGGGGGCCAGTGAGGCCCGGCACCACGCTCGTGCTCGCCGTGCTGCTGGCCGCGCTGTTCATCGCCGGCACGATCCAGTTCTTCCTCCTCGCGAGGTAGATCGGGCGCCGACCGTCCGTACGCTCGTCGGCGTGACGGTCCAGCTCAACCACACGATCGTGCACGCCGACGACCGGGAGCTGTCGGCGCGCTTCTTCGCCGAGGTGTTCGGCCGCCCGGAGCCGGTCTCCTACGGACCCTTCCTCGTCGTCGAGATGGACAACGGGGTGAGCCTCGACTTCGCCGCCGACGGCCGCGAGGTAACGCCGCAGCACTACGCCTTCCTCGTGGGCGAGGACGACTTCGACGCCATCTTCGGGCGCGTCGCCGAGCGGGGGTTGCCCCACTACCCCGGCCCGTCGCTGGCGCGGGAGGGCGAGATCAACCACAACGACGGCGGGCGCGGCGTCTACTGGGTCGGCCCCGAGGGCCACTTCTACGAGATCCTCACCGTGCCGTACGGCGGCTGGCCGGCG
>JAODBP010000060.1 GCA_025464025.1 Actinomycetes bacterium
CTCGGTCTCGGGCTGGCGCTCCGGGTGGCGGAAGTGGCTCGGGATGAACCGGCGCCCGCTCAGCAAGCCGGCGTTGGCCGTGGACACGAGATCGGGGACGTTCGGCTGCTGCTCGATCGTCACCACCTCCGCGCCTGCGGCCTCCAGGTTCGCGACGAGGGCCTCCCACTGCGCCGTTGCCCTCTCGACGTCGACGCTGACCTCCCGGTGCATCCACGGGTTGATCTCGTAGAGCACGCCGAAGTGCGTCGGCGGGCAGACCAGGAACCGCCGACCCCAGTCGAGCATCCGCTAGGTCGCGCCGAGCTCGTCGATGGGCACCTCGGACTCGCCGACGGTGAGCTCCTTCTTGAGCCGGCCGGTCTCGGGGTCGAACAGGTTGCGCACCACGACCTGGATGATCCCGGCCGCCGGGATGGCCAGGAGGGCGCCGAGGAACCCGAACAGCTCGACGCCCACCAGCACGCTGACGAGGACGGTCAGCGGGTTCACGTCGACGGTGCGAGACATCACCGTCGGCTGGAGGACGTGGTTCTCGAACTGCTGGTACACGACGTAGAAGATGAGGGCAGCGATGCCGGCGGTGGTCGAGTGCAGGAACGCGAGGCCGACGGTGGGCACGGCGCCGAGGGTGGCGCCGACCAGCGGGATGAGGTCGGCGAACGCCACGAACAGGGCGATGACCTCGGGGTAGGGCACGCCGAGGATCTTCAGCATCACGTAGGTGCCGGCCCCGGCGATGAGGCTGATGAGGAAGTTGCCGAGCATGTAGCCGCTCACTGCCTTGGCGGCGTCGGCGGCGATGAGTGCCACCTTCTTCCGCTGTCGCTCGGGAAAGAGGACGAGGGCGCCGGCGGTGAGGCTCGGACCTCGGAGCAGCATCAGGAACGTGAGGACGAGGATGGTGAGGAAGGCGAGGAGGGTGTTGAACACGCCTCGCACCGCCTTCAGCGCCGGGGCGCCGGCGCCGGTGACGGCCTTCTGGAGCTTGTCCTGGTTCTCCTTGACCTTCTTGTCGAGGTCGTAGCGCTTGATGAGGTCGCCGACCGCGCCCTTCCCGTTGCGGGCGTCCTCGACGTAGTGGGGGAGCTGGTCGGAGAACTTCGTGACCTGGTCGGCCACCGGCACGATGAAGGCGGTCAGCATGCCGACGAGCACGAGCAGCCCGGTGAAGAACACCACGCTGGTGGCCAGGCCGCGGCGCAGGCGGAGGTGCTGCTGGCACCAGTCGACGGCGGGGGCGAGGACGAGGGCGAAGAAGCCGGCCACGACGAGCCAGGCGATGATCCGGCTCAGCTCCTTCAGCAGGAGCACGGCGAGCAGGGCCACGAGGACGGCGCCGACGCTGGCGAGGATCGTCCGCCACGGCACGGGCTGCGGGTCGGGCCGTGTCGTCTCGCTCACGGGCGGAGCGTACCGAGGAGGTTCGGTCGGCATGCCGGATGCCCGGTACGCTGCCCGACGCCATGGGCCAGCCGATCACCGTCATCGAGAAGCCGACCTCGACGCCTGGCGTCGTCCGCTTCGAGACCAACCGCAACCTGACCGGCATGGGTCACGAGCGCTACAAGGGCGCCGAGGACGCCGTGGGCGATCGCCCGGTCGACGAGCTGGCCCGCCAGCTCTTCGCCCACGGGGGCATCGACGGCATCCACGTCTACGGCAACGTCATCACGGTCGACCTGGCCAAGGGCGGGACGAGCGAGGGCCTGGCCGACGTGGTCCACGAGCTGTTCGTCCACTACCGCCCCGGGGTCCTCCCGCCCACCGACGAGGAGCTCATGGGCGGGGCACCGACCCCCGCCTAGCCTGCTGGGCGCCCGCGGGCGTCCGTTTGCCGGGCCGAATCGCTGAGATGTGGACGGTTGTCGGGGCATGTCACCAAGAACCGTCCAGAGCTCAGCCCTTGGCGGCCCCGTGGCAGGAACCTGACAAGAGCGAACACCTGTTCGTCTAGGCTGGGCCGATGGCGCTGGCGGAGGCGGTCGAGGAGGTCGCCCTCGAGGCCCGGGAGGCGCTGGCCCGGGCCCGGCAGCGCACCACCCCGCTGGTCCTCGCCCGCGACCGGTCGCTGCCGGTGCTCGAGGCGCTCCTGCCCCTGCTCCCCGACGGCCTGCGCCGGGGGAGCACGGTGGCCGTCGACGGCGGGCCGGGGGCCACCACCCTCGCCCTCGCCCTGGCCGTGGCCGCCTCGGCCGCCGGTTCGTGGACGGCGGTGGTGGGGGCGCCGTCGCTCGGGCTGCGGGCCGCGGGCGAGCTGGGCGTGGCCCCCGAGCGCCTGCTGGTGGTGCCCGAGCCGCCCCGGGAGTCGTGGGCCACGGTGGTGGCGGCCCTGGTCGACAGCGTCGAGCTGGTGCTGGTGGCGGCCGGCCGGGTCGCACCCGGTGAGGTGCGGCGGCTCACCGCCCGCTGCCGCGAGCGCGACGCCGTGCTCGTCACGCTGCCCCGTTCGTCGTGGCCCGGCCCCGACGTCCGCCTCACCGTCGGCGCCTCGTCGTGGACGGGTCCGGTCGGCGGCGGTGCCGGCCGGTTGGAGGCCCGCCGGGCCGAGGTGGTGGCCGGCGGTCGGGGCGCGGCTGCCCGCGAGCGCCGCGCCACCCTCTGGCTCCCCGACCGCGACGGCCGAGTGAGCGAAGCGAGCGACGTCGGGAGCGCGAGCGGGTGGGCCCCGGGAGCCCTGCCCGAGGATGGGTCTGGGGCGCAGCCCCAGAGAAGCAGGGTGGCGGTGCACCCGTGAGCGAGGAGGTGACGCGGACCCTCGTGGTGTGGTGCGCCGATTGGCCGGTGGTGGCGGCCGGGGTCGGGCCCGACGAGCCGGCCGTGGTGCTGCACGCCAACCGGGTGGTGGCCTGCTCGGCCGCGGCCCGGGCCGAGGGCGTGCGGCGGGGCCTGCGCCGGCGGGAGGCCCAGAGCCGTTGCCCCGACGTGCTGGTGCTGGCCGCCGACCCTGAGCGCGACGCCCGCGCCTTCGAACCAGTGGCCGCGGCCATCGAGGCCATGGCCCCCCGGGTCGAGGTGGTGCGGCCGGGCACGCTGGCCGTGCCGTCCCGGGGCCCGTCGCGCTACTTCGGGGGCGACCAGGCCGTGGCCGACCGGGCCGGGGCCGCGGCCGTCGCTGCCCTCGGGGGGAGGGCGGGTGCGGGGTCGGGTGTGGTGGGTGATGTCGGCACCGGCATCGCCGACGGGCTGGTGGCGGCCACCCTCGCGGCCCGCACCGGGGGTCGGTCGGTCCTGCCTGTCGGCGGCAGCGCGGCGTACCTGGCCCCCCTCCCGGTCGATGCCCTCGACCGGGTGCTCCCCGACGCGCCGGTGCTCGAGCTGGTCGGGCTGTTCAAGCGCCTCGGCCTGCACACCCTGGGCGACGTGGCCGCCCTTCCCCTGGCCGACCTGGTCGGGCGCTTCGGTCCGGTCGGGCGGGTCGCCTCCCGCCTGGCCCGGGGGCTCGACGAGCGCCCGCCCCGGCCCCGCCGCCTCGACCCCGACCTCACCGTGGCCGCGGAGCTCGACCCCCCGGCCGAGCAGGTCGAGACGGCGGCCTTCCTCGCCCGCACGTTGGCCGGCGAGCTCGGCGACCGGCTCGCGACCCGGGGCCTGGTGTGCACCCGGGTCGCCATCGAGGTCGAGACCGAGCACGGGGAGGCGCTGTCACGCCTGTGGCGCCACGAGGGGGGCCTGGGGCCGGCGGCGTTGGCCGACCGGGTGCGCTGGCAGCTCGACGGCTGGCTCAACCGGTCGTCCTGGGGTGAGCGGCCGACCGGGGGCATCGCCCTGCTCCGGCTGGTGCCCGACCAGGTGGTGCCCGACGACGGGCGCCAGCTCGGGTTCTGGGGCGGGGTGCGGGAGGCCGACGAGCGAGCGGCCCGCGGCGTGGCCCGGCTCCAGGGGCTGCTCGGCGCTGACGCCGTGGCCGTGCCCGAGCAGCGGGGCGGGCGCGGGCCGGGGGAGGGGGTGGTGCTGGTGCCGGCCCACGCCGTCCGGCTGGGCGTGCCCCAGCGGGCGCCCGAGGCCGACCGCCCGTGGCCGGGCCGGTTGCCGGCCCCGTCGCCGGCCCTGGTCCACGCCGACCCCCCGGCGGCTGAGGTCCTCGACGCCGGGGGCACCCCCGTCGGGGTGACCGGTCGGGGGCTGGTCACGGCCGAGCCGGCGGCGGTGGCGATCGCCGGCCGGGCACCGCTGTCCGTGGCGGCGTGGTGCGGTCCGTGGCCGTGCGACGAGCGGTGGTGGGACCGGGCGGCCCACCGGCGCCGGGCCCGCATCCAGGTCGTCACCGTCAACGGGGAGGCCCATCTGCTGGTGCGCGAGGGGGGCCGATGGCACGTCGAGGCCAGCTACGACTGACCCGAACGGGCCGTTGAGGTGAATCGGTCCGAAATGTCCCCCGGGGCGATGTCGTAGACGGTGCGTGATCCGTCACCATGGCGCCCGCATGCGCCGCCTCCTCCTGCCCGTCCTGGCCGTGGCCATGGCCGTCACCGGGTGGGCGCACGGGGCCGGGGCCGACGAGTCGACGACGACGGTGCTCGTCCACCTGGCCGGGCCGCAAGGCTCGGGCTCGCTCGAGCGCGTGCTCGGGGAGATGGACGACGCCGACGCCCTGCCCGAGGCGGTCGACGCCTACGACACGTTCCCCTGGGCCGCCGTCGAGGTCGACCACGACGGCCTGGCCGTGCTGGAGCGCTCGGCGTCGGTGCTCGACGTGGCCCCGGCCCGCACCCACACCATCGCCCTCGACCAGGCCGTGCCCAACGTGAAGGCCGACCAGGTCACCGCGGCCGGCTTCGACGGCGCCGGCCAGGCCGTCGCCGTGCTCGACACCGGGGTCCAGACCGATCACCCCTTCCTCGCCGGCCGGACCGTGGCCGAGGCGTGCTTCTCCCACAACGCCACCTGCCCGGGCAACGTCACCAGCTCGTCGGCGGCGGGCAGCGGCCAGCCGTGCACGTTCTCGGTGGCCGTCGCCGGCTCGTCCTGCCAGCACGGCACCCACGTGGCCGGCATCGCCCTGGGCAAGCGGCCCACCGGCGACCCGAGCGCGCCGTCCCAGGGCGTGGCGCCCGGGGCGTCGCTGATCGCCGTGCAGGTGTTCTCCGGGACCTCGGGCGGTGGGGCCACGGCGCGCGACGACGACATCCTCGCCGGGCTCGACTGGGTCAACCAGCGGGCCCTCAGCCTCCACGTGGCGGCCGTCAACCTGAGCCTCGGCGGCGACCTGGTCACCGGCGCCTGCGACGGGTTCGGGAGCAACAACTTCTACGTCTCGGCCTTCGGTGCGCTGCGCCTCAACGGGGTCGCCCCGGTCGTGGCGGCCGGCAACAACGGGTCGGGCAGCGCGCTGACCGGTCCGGCCTGCATCTCGAACGCCATCAGCGTCTCGGCGACGCGGGACAGCACCGACCACCTGGCCTCCTACAGCAACACCGCCGCGTTCTCGGCGGCGTGGAGCCTCTCGGCGCCCGGCGACGGCGTCTACTCCTCGATCCCGGGGAGCACCTACGGCACGAAGAGCGGCACGTCGATGGCGACGCCGGTCGTGGCCGGCGCCTTCGCCGCCCTGAAGCAGGCCGTGCCCACCGCGACCGTCGCCCAGCTGCTCACGTCCCTGCAGTCCACCGGCGTGCCGGTCACCCTCCG
>JAODBP010000078.1 GCA_025464025.1 Actinomycetes bacterium
AGGTCCCGAAGCTCGACGTGCCCTCGACGTCGCCGAAGGGGACGCTCGAGCTCGTCGGTGCCACCAGCGGCGAGACGTTCGTCGTCGCCCACGTCGTCGGGGGCAAGTGGGGTCAGGAGAAGTGGCCTGACACCGGGCCGGCCACCACGCGCTTCTGGCACACCACGGCCAAGATCCTCGAGGCGGCCAAGAAGTAGCCCAAGAAGGAGCTAGGCCCCTCGGCGGCGCTGGACGATGGCGGCGCCACGGCGGAGGAGCCCGTGGGGCGTGACGCCGAGCGCGGCCACGGCGACCTTGTTGTGGAGGCCGGGCACGATGACGACCTTGCCGGCCGCCAATCCGGCCAGAGCCTCCGCGACGACGTCCTCGGCCGACTGCCACGCGAAGGCCGGGAGGTTGGCCGCCGCCGTCTCGTTGGCCACGTCCTGGAACTCGGTGCGGGTGAGCCCCGGGCACAGGACGGCGACCTTCACACCACTGCCCCGCACCTCCTCGGCGAGCGACTCGGTGAAGGCCGTGACGAACGCCTTGGCGCCGGCGTAGGTCGCCATCTTCGGCGTCGGTGCGAAGCCGACCACCGACGACACGTTGAGGATGGCGCCGCTGCGCCGCGCCAGGAACACCGGGAGTGCGGCACGGGTCAGCCGGGCGAGCGCCGTCACGTCGACGGCGATCTCCTCGATCACCCGGGCCGGGTCGATGTCGACCAACGCTCCTGTCGTGCCGAAGCCGGCGTTGTTGACGAGGAGGTCGATGTCGCCGACCGCCAACCGCTGCTCGACGAGGGTCACGCCGGCGTCGGTGGCGAGGTCGGCGACGAGCACCTCGATGTCGCCCGGCAGGGCACGGAGGCGGTCCTCCCGGCGGGCCACGGCGACGACGGACGTGCCGTCGGCCACCAGGCGACGGGCGAACGCCTCGCCGATGCCGCTCGACGCACCGGTGACGAGTGCTCTCACAGGAACCTCCGGAGCTGGACGTAGTCGCGATCGTTGCGCCAACGGGGCAGGTCGTACCAATGCTCGAAGCCGAGCCGGTCGTAGAACGGGACGGCCGGCCCGTCCTTCTCGGTGCGCAGGGTGACGAACGTGGCGCCCCGCTCGGCGGCCGCCGACGAGAAGGCGGCCACCAGGTGGGCGCCCACGCCCTCGCCCCGCACGTCGGGCGAGACGATGACGTGGGCCAGGTAGGCCTCCCCGTTGGGGCGGGTGTCGCCGTCGACGGTGCCGACGATCCGACCGTCGCGCCGAGCCGTGACGGCGAGCGGCACCTTGGGCCAGGGCCCGCCGTCGTGGCGGTCGTCGTGGGCCGCCCAGGCCCGGTCCGACCACGTCGCCGCGTCCAGCGACAGCCGGTCGGTCACGTCGAGCTCGAGCTCGAGCCCGCCCCGCCCGACGATCGACGGCCCGCCGAACCGGGCCTCGGCGATCGAGTGCCACGAGCGGACGCCCTCGTCGTTCGACTCCCGGAGCAGGTGGAGCCGGTCGATCACGCACTCGAACCGCACGTCGGCCAGGGCATCGACGGCGGCGCGGATCTTGGCCTCGTCGCCGTTGTCGAGCAGCGTGACGTGGGGGTGGAACGGCCAGGTGAGGTTCCGCTCGAGCGGCGGCCGGAACACCTTGTCCCGCACCTTGTCGACGGGCGCGACGTCGCCCCCGACCTCCAGGAACAGCACCGGGTTGGTCGGGAGGAACGTGCGCGGCGGGCCCAGCTTCAAGAGGAACGGGCTCGTTCGTTCCGCCGCGTCACGCAGCAGGTCGAGCGCCGAGTCCATGTCGTCGTCCCGCACGTTGACCGGCGGGACGAGCGTGAGGTGCGAGGCCAGCCGGTCGACGTCGTCGGCCCCGAGCGCCCGGCGAAGCACGTCCACCTCCGCCCCCACGGGGGGCGGGAGCAGCAGCACGACACCGACGCGCTGTCGGGACACGGGTTGGTCGCTAGGCGGCGAGGTCGAGGCGGAGGGTGGCGCGCCGGAGGGCGGCCTCGTTCTCCGGGGTCGGCTCGGCGCGGAAGGCGGCGTCCGCCGCCTCCTTGGCGGCGCGGGCCCGGGCCACGTCGATGTCGCCCACCAGCTCGGCCACGTCGGACAGGATCGTGACCCGGTTCTGCGAGACCTCGACGAAGCCGCCGTGGACGGCGATCTTCGTCTGCTGCTTGTTCGACTCCTCGACGACGACCGCGCCGATGCCGAGGGCACCGATGAACGGGGCGTGCCCGGTCAGGAACGCGATGTCACCATCGGTCGTGCGGGCCACGACCATGTCGGCCTCGCCAGACCACAGGATCCGCTCGGGAGAGACGACCTCGACCGCGAGGGCCATCAGCCCTGCAGCTCCTTGGCCTTGGCGCGGGCGGCGTCGGCGCCACCCACGTTCAGGAAGGCCTGCTCGGGCAGGTCGTCGAGGTCGCCGTTGACCAGCTGCTCGAACGACTCGACCGTCTCCTCGACCGGCGTGGTGACGCCGGGGAGGCCGGTGAAGACCTCGGCCACGTACATGGGCTGCGACAGGAAGCGCTGCACCTTGCGGGCCCGGTTCACCGTCACCCGGTCCTCCTCCGACAGCTCGTCGAGGCCGAGGATGGCGATGATGTCCTGGAGCTCCTTGTACCGCTGGAGCACCTGCTGGACCCGGCGGGCCACGTCGTAGTGGCGCTGGCCGACGACCTCGGGCTGGAGGATCGTCGAGGTCGACGCCAGCGGGTCGACGGCCGGGTAGATGCCGAGGGCGGCGATGTCACGCGACAGCTCGGTGGTGCCGTCGAAGTGGGTGAACGACGTGAACGGCGCCGGGTCGGTGTAGTCGTCGGCCGGCACGTACACGGCCTGCAGCGACGTGATCGAGCGGCCCCGGGTCGAGGTGATGCGCTCCTGGAGGGTGCCCATCTCGTCGGCCAGGGTGGGCTGGTAGCCCACGGCCGACGGCATGCGGCCCAGCAGGGTCGAGACCTCGGAGCCGGCCTGCACGAACCGGAAGATGTTGTCGACGAAGAGCAGCACGTCCTGCTGCTGCACGTCGCGGAAGTACTCGGCCATGGTGAGAGCGGCCAGGGCGACCCGCAGGCGCACGCCGGGCGGCTCGTCCATCTGGCCGAAGACGAGGGCGGCCTTCTCGAGCACGCCGGACTCGCCCATCTCGAGGAAGAGGTCGGTGCCCTCACGGGTGCGCTCGCCCACGCCGGCGAACACCGACACGCCGCCGTGGTTCTGGGCCACGCGGCGGATCATCTCCGTGATGAGCACGGTCTTGCCCACGCCGGCGCCGCCGAACAGGCCGATCTTGCCGCCCTGCACGTACGGGGTCAGGAGGTCGATGACCTTGATGCCGGTCTCGAACATGTTGGCGCTCGGCTCGAGCGTGTCGAAGTCGGGGGCCGGGCGGTGGATGTCCCACCGCTCCTTGACCTCCCCGATCGACTCGACGTCGAGGGGCTGGCCCGACACGTTGAACACGTGGCCGAGGACGACGTCGCCCACCGGCACCTGGATGCCGTGGCCGAGGTTGCGCACCACGGTGCCGCGGGTCAGGCCGTCGGTCGGCTTGAGGCAGATGGCCCGGACGCGGTTGTCACCGATCTGCTGGGCGACCTCGGCCATGACGGCGATGTCGGTGCCCTCGACGGTGATCGTCATCTCGATGGCCTGGTTGATCTCCGGCAACGAGTCGGGCGGGAACTCGACGTCGACGACGGGGCCGGCGATGGCGACGACGCGACCGTCCTTCAGCTCCTTGCCGCCGGTTGCGGCGCTGGACTCGGTCATGGTCATGACGATGCTCCTGCGGGGTGCGTGTTTGCGTGCGGGGCGTGCATGTGGCTGAACAGGTCGCGGCCACCGACCTTGTCCAGGAGGAGATCGTTCGGGCTGCCTTCGCCCTGGGCGAGCGACTCGGCGCCGCTGATGATCTCCATGATCTCGGTGGTGATGGAGTCCTGCCGGGCCCGGTTCATCACGCGGCTGAGCTTGGTGATGAGCTCCTCCGCGTTGTCGGTGGCGGACTTCATGGCTCGCTGGCGCGACGCGTGCTCGGAGGCCGAGGCGTCGAGCATGGCGGCGAACAGGCGGGCCTCGGCGTACCGGGGCAGCAGGCGCTCGAGGATGAGCCCGGGGTCGGGCTCGAACTCGTAGTCGGCCGACGGTCCGGCCGCGGCCGTCTCCAGGCTCGACGAGTCGAGCGGCATGAAGCGACGCTCGACGACCCGCTGGGTGCCGACGGAGAGGAACTGCGTGTAGATGAGCTCCACCCGGTCGTACTCGCCGGACTCGAACCTCTCGGTGACGAACGTGGCGACGGTGCGGGCGTTCTCGTAGCTCGGCGTGTCGGACATGCCCTGCCACGAGGCGTCCATGGCCTCGTTGCGGAAGCGGAAGTACGTCTCCGCCTTCTTGCCCACCACGACGAGGCGGGTGTCCTTGCCCTCGGCCTTGGCCGCCTTGACGGCCCGCTCGGTGGCGCGGATGACGCTGCCGTTGTAGGCGCCGGCAAGGCCACGGTCGCTCGTGATCACCACGTAGGCCACCGTGCGCGCGTCCTCGCGCTGCTGGAGCAGCGGGGACGACAGGCCGGCGCCGGCCGCCGCCAGGTTGCCGATCACCGCGGTGATCTGCTCGCTGTACGGGCGGGCGGCAGCGACGCGCTGCTGGGCCTTGACGATGCGGCTCGCGCTGATGAGCTCCATCGCCTTGGTGATCTTCTTCGTCGACTGGACGGACTTGATCCGCCGACGGAGGACGCGCTCCTTGCCTCCCGCCACTAGCTCACCGCCTCCGTGACCTGGAACTGCTCGGCAAAGGCCTTGATGCCGGCCTCGAACGACGCCTCGTCGGGGATGTTCCCGCCGGAGCGGATGCCCTCGAGGATGTCGCTGTGGCGGGTGCGGAACCAGTCGAGCAGCTCACCCTCGAAGCGCTTCACGTCGGAGACGGGCACGGCATCGAGGTGGCCGCGGGTGCCGGCGTAGAGCGAGACGACCTGCTCCTCGACGACCATCGGCGAGTTGAGGCCCTGCTTCAGCAGCTCGGTGAGGCGGGCGCCCCGGTCGAGCTGGGCCTGCGAGACGGCGTCGAGCTCGGAGCCCAGCGAGGCGAAGGCCTCGAGCTCGCGGAACTGGGCCAGGTCGCCCTTGAGCGTGCCCACGGCGGTCTTCATGGCCTTGATCTGAGCGGCGCTGCCCACCCGGGACACGGACTGGCCGACGTTGATCGCCGGGCGGATGCCCGACTTGAAGAGGTCGTCCTCGAGGAAGACCTGGCCATCGGTGATCGAGATCACGTTCGTCGGGATGTAGGCCGAGATGTCGCCGGCCTTGGTCTCGATGATCGGCAGGGCGGTGAGCGAACCGGCACCGAGCTCGTCGCTCAGCTTGGCGGCGCGCTCCAGCAGGCGGCTGTGGAGGTAGAAGACGTCGCCCGGGTACGCCTCGCGACCCGGCGGGCGGCGCAGCAGCAGCGACACCTGGCGGTAGGCCTCGGCCTGCTTCGACAGGTCGTCGTAGACGGCCAGGGCGTGCTCGCCGTTGTCCATCCAGTGCTGGCCCATGGCGCAGCCGGAGTACGGGGCGAGGTACTTGAACGGGGCCGGGTCGGAGGCCGGGGCCACCACCACGACGGTGTAGTCCATGGCGCCACGGGCCTCGAGCGTGGCCACCGTCTGGGCGACCGTCGAGGCCTTCTGGCCGATGGCGACGTAGACGCACTTCACGCCCAGGCCGCGCTGGTTCAGGATCGTGTCGATGGCGACCGAGGTCTTGCCGGTCTTGCGGTCGCCGATGATCAGCTCGCGCTGGCCCCGACCGATCGGCGTCATGGCGTCGATGGCCTTGATGCCGGTCTGGAGCGGCTCGTGCACCGGCTTGCGGCCGATGATGCCGGGCGCCTGGATCTCCATGCGGCGGGTGACGGCGCCGATCAGCGGGCCCT
>JAODBP010000082.1 GCA_025464025.1 Actinomycetes bacterium
CGTCGGGCACGGCCAGGATCGCCTCGTCGCGCTTGCCCTGGAAGAACAGGTCCTGGATCTTCAGGGCCTCCTCCTCGAAGCCCATCCGCTGCATCAGCTTGGTGTGGTAGTTCTGGCCCTTGGCCCCCATGCCGCCGATGTAGAAGGCGAGCCCACCCTTCACCGGGAGCAGGGCCGAGGCCACGTCGTCGGTGACGGTGAAGTTCACCAGGGCGGTGATCTCGAAGCCGGGCTTGGCGTTGGCCAGCTGGTCGGCGTAGACGTCCTGGCGGAACGGCGAGTAGTAGAGCGGCAGCCAGCCGTCGGCGATCTCGGCCGTCTGGGTCACGTTCTTCGGGCCCTCGGCCCCCATGAAGATCGGGATCTCCTTGCGGAGCGGGTGGATCATCATCTTGAGCGGCTTGCCCAGCCCGACCGAGCCGGGGCCCGAGTAGGGGTGCTGGTAGAACTCGCCCTGGAAGTCGAGCGGGCCCTCGTCGCGGGCCAGCGCCCGGCGGATGATCTCCACGTACTCACGGGTGCGGGCGAGCGGGCGGGCCGACGGCTGGCCGTACCAGCCCTCCACCACCTGCGGGCCCGACACGCCGAGCCCGAGGATGAAGCGACCACCGGAGAGGTGGTCGATGGTGGCCGCCGCCATGGCCGTGGCCACCGGCGTCCGGGCCGCCATCTGCACGATGCCCGTGCCGATGCGCACCTTCTTGGTGTGGGCCGCCATCCAGGTGGCGAACGAGAAGGCGTCGTTGCCCCACGACTCGGCGGTCCAGATCGAGTCGAACCCGACCGCCTCGGCCGCCTGCGCCTGCTCCACCATGTTCGGGTTCGGGCCCTTGCCCCAGTACCCGAACGTCATCCCCAGCTTCAGCTCTCCGGCCATGAATTCGACCCTAGGACATCTCGACGTCGAGGCGGACCGGTCCCTGCATCATGAAGAACCGGACCCGCTCGTAGCCGAAGCCGTCGGCCAGTCGCATCACCGGGATCCGGTCGAGCACGGCGTCGAGCGCGCTGACCAGCTCGAGGCGGGCGAGCGGGGCGCCGACGCACAGGTGCGTGCCCCAACCGAAGCCGAGGTGCTGGCGCACCACCTCGCCCCGATCGAGGTCGAAGTCCTTCGGGCACCCGAACACGGCCTCGTCGTGGTTGGCCGACGCGTAGCCGAGGGCGACGATCGACCCGGCCGCGATGGCCACCCCGCCGAGCTCGACGTCCTCGGCCGGTTGGCGGAACAGCACCTGGACCGGCGGGCGGATGCGCAGCGCCTCCTCGACGGCCTGGGCCACCAGCGACCGGTCGTCGCGGACCCGCTCGTAGGCGCCGGGCGTGCGCAGCAGGTCGTAGAAGAGGTTGCCGACGAGGTGCGTCGTCGTCTCGATCCCGCCGACGATCACGTCCTTCGACAGGTGGGTGAGGATCCGCTCGTCCGAGAGGTGCTCGCCCTCGTCGTCGACCGCCTCGACCAGCGCGGTCATGAGGTCGGGCGGCCGCTCGGTCGAGGCCTGGCGGTCACGGATGATGTCGCGCAGCCGGTCGTCGAAGGCCACCACCCGGTCGACGGCCGACGGGTCGGTGTCCATCGCCATGTAGTCGTCGGAGTAGCCACGCAACGCGGGACGGTCGGCCTCGGGGATGCCGGCGACGTGGCCGATCACGAGGGCCGGCAGCGGCGCGCCGAGCTCGGCGATCAGGTCGGCCGACGCCCGGCCGGCGAACCGGTCGACGAGGTCGGCGCACACCTGGCGCACGAACGGCCCGTACGGCCGGGTGGCCGGCGGGCTGAGGGCGCTGGCCAGCGCCTTGCGACCGCGGGTGTGCACCGGCGGGTCGGTCTCGCCGAGGTTGAGTTGGTCGGGCGTGCGGGTGTCCTCGTCGGCCGGGCGGAACTTGCCCTGCCGGTAGATCTCGGGGTGCCGACAGACCTCGAGGATGTCCTCGTGCCGGGCCACGTAGAACATGCCCGGCTGGATCTCGGACACCGGCTCCTCGTGCCGCAACCGGTCGAGCAGCGGCTCGTGGGCGTCGACCACGTCCGGATCGAAGATGTCGTAGCGCACCGCGCCTCCCCCAGGCTGGTCCAGGTCGCCAGCTTGTCGCATCCCCTCATACGGCGGACGACCTCGACGCTCCTGCAGGCGCTCTCGCTGGCGAGGACCATCGGTGCCCTACGGTCGTCGCCGTGGCGACCGATGACGAACGCCGATGGATCGGATCGATGTCCGACGTGTACGAGCGGCTGCTCGTGCCCGCCCTGTTCCGGCCGTTCGCCCTCGACCTGGCGCGCCGGGTCGAGGCGCTGGGCCCCGGCGCCGTGCTCGAGCTGGCCGCCGGCACGGGTGCCCTCACCCGGGAGCTGACGTCTCGGCCAGACGTCGTGGTCGTGGCGACCGACCTCAACCCGGGGATGGTGGAGGTCGGCTCAGCGCTGGCCCCGATGGCGACGTGGGAGACCGCCGATGCCTCGTCGCTCCCGTTCGAAGCGGGGCGCTTCGACGTCGTGGCCTGCCAGTTCGGCGTCATGTTCTTCCCCGACAAGCCACAGGCCGCCCGCGAGGCGGGACGGGTGCTGCGGCCGGGCGGTCGGGTGCTGCTCAGCACGTGGGGCGCGCTCGACGAGCACGGGTTCGCATCCGCCCTCGTCGCCGCCCTCGACGAGGCCCTGCCCGACGGCGCCCCGGGCTTCGTCGCCGCCGTGCCGCACGGCTACCACGACCTCGACGTGGTGGTGGCCGACCTGACCGCCGGCGGGCTCGAGGTGCTCGAGGTCGACACGGTGACGCTCGAGGGGACGGCGACGGCCGACGACCTCGCCGTCGGGTTCTGCACCGGCACCCCGCTGCGGCCGGCGATCGAGCAGCGGGCGGAACTCGCGGCCACGGTCGACGCCGTGGCCGCGGCGATGCGGGCACGGCTGGGCGAGGGCCGGGTGTCGGTCCCGATGACGGCCCACGTGGTCACCGCGACGAACCGCTAGACACGGGCGCCATGGCTCCCGTGCTCGGCGGCATCCGCGTCCTCGACCTGACCCGCAACCTGGCCGGGCCGTTCTGCACCATGACGCTGGGCGACCTCGGGGCCGAGGTGGTCAAGGTCGAGCAGCCCGGGGCCGGCGACGACACCCGGCACTGGGCCCCGCCGACGTGGGGCGAGGAGAGCGCCACGTTCCTGAGCGCCAACCGGAACAAGCAGTCGATCGCCGTCGACCTCTCGCAGCCCGAGGGGGCGGCGATCGTGCGGGCGCTCGCCGCCCGGTGCGACGTCCTGGTGGAGTCGTTCAAGCCCGGGTCGCTCGACAAGCGCGGGCTCGGTTTCGAGCAGCTCCGGGTCGACAACCCCCGACTCGTCTGGTGCTCGATCTCGGCGTACGGCCAGGAGGGACCGGAGCGGGACTCACCCGGCTACGACCCGATCATCCAGGCGTTCACCGGGATCATGCACATCACCGGCTGGCCCGACGGTCCGCCGGCCCGGCTCGGGATCGCCGCCCTCGACCTCGGCGCGGCGATGTGGGGGGTCATCGGGATCCAGGCCGCGCTGATGGAGCGGGAGCGGACCGGCGTGGGCGGGCGGGTCGACACGTCGCTGCTGGAGACGGCGGGCTACTGGCTCTCGTACCACCTCGGTGGCTACCTCGGCTCCGGCACGGATCCGAACCGCGGCGGTACCGCGGCCGGGTTCATCGCGCCGTACGAGACGTTCCCGACGGCCGACGGCGACCTCATGGTCACCGCGGCCAACGACAACCTCTTCCGGGCCTTCGCCACCGGCATCGGGCTCCCCGAGCTGCTCGACGACGATCGCTTCCGCACCAACCGGGACCGGGTGCGCCACCGCCAGGCCCTGCGCGACCGCATCGTCGTGCGCATGGCCACGAAGACGGCCCGCGAGTGGGAGGAGCTGCTCAAGGGCTCGGTGCCGTGCACCCGGGTCCGCACCGTCGGGGAGCTGGCCACCGACCCGCAGCTCGAGGCGCTCGACCTGGTCCGGCCGCTCCCGACGCCGACCCAGCCCGATCTCCAGGCCGTCGGCCTCCCCTTCACCCGCGACGGCGAGCGCGGCGCCCGCTGGGACCCGCCGCCGACCCTCGGCCAGCACACCGACGAGGTCCTGTCCGAGCTCGGCTTCGACGCCGACCGCATCGCCGCGTTGCGGACGGCCGGCATCGTCGGCTGAACTGGCGACGATCCGTGCACAGATGTGTGCACGATCCATCGCCAGTTCGGCGGTCGAGGGCTAGCGGCGGGCCTTGGGGAGGCCGAGGTGGCGCTCGGCCACGTTGTTGCGGTTGATCTCCGAGGTGCCGCCGTAGATGGTCGTCACCGGCGAGTGGCGGGCGTCGTACTCGATCCAGCCGTCGGCGGCGGCGCCGTCCTCGTGGAACTGGAGGATGCCGGCCGGGCCGGCCGCCTGCATGAACCACTTCGAGGCCTTCTGGTACGCCTCGGTGGCGAAGATCTTCGTCATCGAGCCCTCGAGGCCGGGCGTGCCTCCCGAGGCGGCGATCCAGGCCGAGCGCTGGGTGAGGAGCTTGGCCACCTCGTTGTCGATGGCCACCCGGGCCATGCGCTCGCGCACCTGGGGATCAGCGATGGCGCCCGAGGTCTCGGCCCAGTCGCGGAAGTGGCGCAGCAGCGGGACGCCGGGGTTGGTGCCACCCATCACGCCGCGCTCGAGCGAGAGGGCCACGGTCATGACCGACCAGCCCTCGTTCACGTCGCCCAGCACGGCCTCGTCGCCGACCCGCACGTCGTCGTAGAACGTGGCGTTGGTGCGCTCGGTGGCCATCGTCGGCACCGCCTCGACGCTGATGCCGGGCGTGTCCATCGGGAGGATGAACATCGTCAGGCCCTTGTGCTTCGGAACGTCGGGGTCGGTCCGGGTGAGCAGGATCAGCCAGTCGGCGACGTGGGCCATGGTCGTCCACATCTTCGCCCCGTTGATCACCCACTCGTCGCCGTCGCGCACGGCCTTGGTGCTGATCGAGGCCACGTCGCTGCCGTAGTCGGGCTCGCTGTAGCCCATGCAGACGTGGGAGCGGGCCTCGATGATCGAGGGGATGATGCGGGCCTTCTGCTCGTCGGTGCCGACCCGGTTGACGACGCCGGCGATCATCACCGACACGGCCAGGGCGTCGAACGGCACCTGGGCCTTCTCGAGCTCGTTGAACAGCACCCACAGCTCGATCGGGTCGCCCGTGCCCATGCCGGGAACGGCCCGCTCGACGAGGCCCTCGGCGGCGAGGGCGGCGTTGAGCTCGGGGATGTCGAACGTGCCCGACGTGTGGCACCGCTCGATGCGCTCGGGCGTGACGGTACGAGCCACGATCTCGCGGATCTGCTGGCGGTAGGCCTCGACCTCGGGCGGCAGGGAGAAGTCCATCAGATGCTCCCGAAGAGGAGGTCGGCCAGGCGGCGCGACTCGGCGGCGGGGTCGTCGAGCACCAGCGACCAGCCTCGGGCCCGCCGGTAGAAGAGCTGGATGTCGTACTCCTCGGAGAAGCCGTAGCCCCCGTGGACGTGCAGGCTCCGGTCGGTGGCCAGCACGGCCACGTCGGAGGCGAAGAGGAACGCCATCGATGCCAGGGCCACCTGGTCCTCGACCGCGTTGTCGCCGGTGTCGAGCGAGCCGGGGCCCTCGGCCCACGCCGCCTTGTGGGTGAGCAGGCGGGCGCCGTCGATCAGGCCGGGCAGCTCGGCCAGGGCGTGCTGCACGCCCTGGAACGTGCCGATCGGGACGCCGAACTGGATGCGGCTCTTGGCGTACTCGACGCCCAGCTCGAGGGCGGTGGACGCGATGCCGACGAGGGCACCGGCGGTGAGCACCTGCCACTCGGCCAGCACGGTGGCGAACTGCGATGCCGGACCGAGGATGGTGCGGTCGCCCACCGTCGAGCGATCGGCCAGCGGGGCGGCGGCGTGGTTGCGGGGGCCGGCCATCGGCGCCTCGGAGCGCACGGCCACCAGCTCGTCGCCCTCGACGCCGATGACGACGCTGGCCACGGCACCGGCCGGCACCAGCCGCCACGTGCCGTCGACGGCCGGGCGCAGCGAGATCGTGGCGATGGTGGAACCGTCGACCACATCGGCCGCGGGGTGAGCCCGCGAGGCGGCGAGGTGCTCGACCAGCGGCACCGGGGCGATGGCCCGGCCCAGCTGCTCGGCCGCCACGACGAGGTCGCCCATGGTGGCGCCCTCGACGCCCATGCCCGGGGCACCGGTCTCGGCCAGCCGGTCCCACAGGGCCTGGTCGAAGCCGAGCGGCTCGGCGGCGCGCGCCACCGACGGGGGCGCCTCCTTGGCGAAGAAGGTCGAGAACAGCTCCTCGACCGACTGCTGGTCGGGGCTCAGCCCGAGATCAACCGTCACGTCTCTATTGTTCCTTGTCGAAGGATCGCGGACCCCATCAGCCGAGCCGCAGGGTCTCGAGCGGCTCCAGCCGGGCGGCCTTGACCGACGGGTAGAGGCCGGCTGCCACCGACACGCCCACGGCCAGCCCGACCCAGATCGGGACCTTGGCGTAGGCCACGACGACGACCCACCCGGCGAGCTGCGAGATGCCGTACACCAACCCGACCCCGAGGGCGGCGCCGGCCAGCCCGCCCAGCACGCCGACGAAGAGGGCCTCGAGCAGGAACTGCCCGGCCACCAGCGAGCGACGGTGGCCGAGGGCCCGCCGGATGCCGATCTCCGACGATCGCTGGATCACCGAGATCGACATGACGTTGGCGATGCCGAGCCCACCCACGGCCAGGGCGAGGAGCCCGGCGAAGAGAGCGGTCTGCTGGAGGGTCTTGTCGGCCTGGGCCGAGGCCTTCAAGGCGTCGGTCGGCACCTCGGTCGCCACCTCGTCGGGCCCGCCCAGGCTGATGGCGGTCGGCAGGGCGTCCGCCGTCTCCTGCGTGCGCCGGGGGTCCGACCGGACGTAGAGCTTCGTCGGCTTCCCGTCCGTCCCGAAGTCGTGCTCCGCCGCCCACTGGGTCATGAACACGGCGTTGTCGAGCTTGGGCTCGAGCTTCACCTGGTCGAGCACGCCGACCACGCCGTAGTCGACGTCGCCGAGCCGGATGGTGCGGATCTCCCCGGGGAGGTAGCCGTACTCCTTGGCCAGCCCGGTGCCGAGCACGACCGACCGGACGTGGCCCCGCACGTCGGCCGAGTTGAGCCACCGGCCGCTCTGCAGCGGCACCTCGAGGACGTCGGGCAGCGCCAGGTCGGCGGCCTGCACCGGGACGGGGAAGGCGGCGTAGTGATCAGCGGACCCGACGCTCGGCAGGGCGACCACGCCGGACAGCTCGGCCGTGGCTGCCGCCGACCGCACCGTCGGCACGGCCTTGGCCCGGCGGACGGCATCCTCCGGGAAGGTCGGGTTCTGCTGGCCGAAGCTGCCGCCGGCCGACGCCACGATGAGGTTGGTCCCCAACTTCGACAGCTCGGCCTTGAGGTCGCCCTTGGCGCTCTCGGTCAGGCCGACGGCACCGACCATGGCGGCCACGCCGACGATCGGGCCCAGCATGATCAGCACCGTCCGCGTCACCTTGGCCGTGAGCCCGGCCCACGCCACCCCGAGCAGATCCCGCGCGATCACTGCGCCGGCACGTCCCGGGCGAGGACGGAGATGCTGCCCACGTGCGTCGGGACCTTGCGGTCGTCGCTGACGATGCCGCCGTCGCGCATCGACACCTTGCGGTTGGCCCGCTCGGCCACCTCGAGGTCGTGGGTCACCATCACCACGGCCCGCTCCGGCGACTGGAGCGACTCGAAGATCTCCAGCACGTTGGCGGCGTTGGCCGTGTCGAGGGCGCCGGTCGGCTCGTCGGCCAGCACCATCAGCGGCTCGGTCACGATGGCCCGAGCGATGGCCACCCGCTGCTGCTCGCCACCCGACAGCTGCACCGGCCGGTGCCCGGTTCGCCCGCCCAGCCCGACCCGCTCGAGGGCGGCCCGGGCCCGGTCCTTGCGCTCGGCCGACTTGATGTCGCGGTACAGCAGCGCCGTCTCCACGTTGCCCAGCGCGGTGAGGTGCGGGATGAGGTGGAACTGCTGGAAGACGAAGCCGATCGAGTCGCCCCGCAGGGCCGAGCGGGCGGCGTCGTCGAGCACGGCGACGTCCTGGCCGGCCACCCGCACGATGCCGGACGTGGGCAGGTCGAGGCAGCCGAGGAGGCCGAGCATCGTCGACTTGCCCGAACCCGACGGGCCGATGATCGAGAGCAGGTCGCCGGCGTGCACCTGGAGCGACACCTCGCGCAGGGCGTGGACCGGCACCTCCTCGCTGCCGTAGACCCGGGAGACGCGCTCCAGCTCGATCAGCGCGGTGGGGTTCGTCACGATTGCTTGTCGACCTCGACGATCACCACGTCGCCCGGCTTCAGGCCCGCCTTGACCTCGAGGTACGAGCCCTCGGCGATGCCGGTCTGGACCCGGACCTCCCGGACCTTGCCGGTGGCCACGTCGAGCACCCGGACCACGTCCTGGCCGCTGCCGTCCTGCTTGACCGCGGCGATCGGCACGGCGAGGGCATCGGCTCGCTCGTCGAGCAGCACGTCGATGCTCACCGACGCCCCGTCGGCGGCGGCGAAGTCGGCGATGGTCACCTTGCCCTCGTAGGACTGGGCCTTCGTCTGCTCGTCCGTGGTCGCCGTGTCGTCGAGCTCGGAGATGGCGCCGTCGACCTCGTCGGTCGAGCCCTCGAGCTTCACCTTCACCTGCTGGCCGACCTTCAGCTTGGTGCGGTCGGCCGCCGACGCCTTCAGCGTGACGGTCAGGCCGGCGTCGGTCAGCGAGAGGAGCGGGACGCCGGCCTGGACGGCGGCACCCTCCTTGACCAGGACCTCGCCGACCCGGATGGGCCAGTGGCCGGCGACCATGTCGGTCGGCTCGAACGTGACGTCGTCGGCCAGCGTGAGGAGCGGGATGGTGAGGGTGGTCTGCCCGGCGTGGAGGACGGCGGTGCCGGTGAGGGCGCCGAAGTCCTGCCCCGGCGTGGCGCTGCCCACGACCTGGTAGCTCACCGATGTGTCCTCGGCGGGCGCCTGGTCGGCCACCACGGTGAGGACCGTCCGGCCGCCCTCGGCGACCGTGCCGCCGCCGCCGACGAGCCGCAGCTCGGGCAGGTCGTCGGACTCGATGGTCGCCACGCCGCCGGTCGCGCCACCGACGAGGTAGTCGTCGCTGGGGGCGAGCGTCACGCTGAGGGTGCGGTCGGGCTCGACCACGGCGTCCTGCACCGTCGGCACCTGCACGGTGACCGACGTCTGCCCGGCGGGCACGACGATGCGGCCGGTGGCCGGGGCGTAGTCGCCGCCGAGCAGGGCGGTGCCGCCGTAGACGAGGCGGAGCGGCAGGTCCTCGGTGAGGCTGTGGTCGAGCGTGACGGCGAACGGCACGGGCTGGCCCTCGGCCACCCGGGTCGCCGTCGGTCGCACGGTGACGATGGGCAGGCCGACCGGCCCGGTCCGCTTGGCGATGGTGACGACGGCGGCGCCGGTGCGGCCGACGCGGTAGCCGGTGCCCTGGCCCAGGCTCACGACGATCCGCTCGTCGGGCTCGAGCACGTCGTCGGTGAGGGTCTGGAGGTCGACCGCGGTGGCCCGGATCCCGGCCGGGAGGGTGATGACGGGCGAGATGGTGCGGTAGTCACGCCCGGCCGTGGCGTCGCCGCCGAGGTTCAGCGTCACCTGCGTGTCGCGCACGGGGGCCTGGTCGGCCTGGATGACCACCGACGCCGGCGCCCCCTCGGCGACCCGACCGCCGCCCGACACCGTCAGCTCGGGCAGGTCGTCGGAGATGATCCGCGTCGACGCCACGTCGCCGCTCGAGCGGTAGCCCGAGGTCGCCGGCACGCTGAGGGTGAACGTCTCGTCGTCCTCCACCACGTCGTCCTGCCGGGTCGGCACGTTGACCGTGATCGACCAGGCACCGGCCGGGAAGAGCACCTTGCCGACAGGGAGGATGACGTCGTCGGGCCCGGCGGTGCCGCCGGCCTGGAGCGTCACGTCCATGTTCCCGCTCGGCACGTCGTCGGCCGAGATCTCGAAGGTCGCCATGCCACCTTCGGCCGTGACGGTGTTGACCGCCCGGATGGTGAGCAGCGGGTTCGACGTGGACACCAGCCGGATCGTCGGCTTCCCCGTCGCCGGCGCCAGCGAGACCGTGGCCCGGCCGCCGCGGTAGACCGCGCCGGTCGCCTTGGCGCCGGCCCCGATGGTGATGCCGGTCGAGCTCTCGGCGCCGACCTTGTAACCGGTGCCCTGCCCCAGCGAGACCGTGACCGTCTCGGGGTGCTCGGGCGTGGCCCCGGGGTAGCCGTGGGCCGCCTGCCACTGGGCCAGGGCGAAGCGGGTCTGCTCGGTGTAGAGCCCGTCGACCGGACCGGGCGACCACCCGGCGGCGGCCAGCACGGTCTCGAGCTGCTTCACGTCCTGGCCCCGCGACCCGACGTCGAGGCTGCGGAAGAACGGCACGTCGCCCGGCACGGCCACCGCGTCGCGCCCGTCGAGCGACAACAGCGACTGGCCGGCCTGCACGCTGGCGCCGTCGGCGACCGTGACCTTGCTGACCACACCTGGGCCGGCGGCGTCGACCTTGCGCTGCTCGACCCGTCCGACCGTGCCCTTCAAGGTCACGTCGTCGGTGAGGGTGCGGCGCTGGACCTCGGCCGTGATCACGAGGTCGTGGGACGTGCCGCCCCCCTCGCCGCCGTGGGCCACGGCGGCGACGCCGCCGAGCACGGCCACGCTGGCGGCCAGAGCGGCCGCGATCGTCGTCAGGCGCGACCTCACTTGGGCTGGGCCTCGGACGCGCACTCCTGGAGGTCGCCGCTGGTGAGGATGTCCTTGCCGTCGGGCGCCACGATCTGTGGGCCGCTGCCGCTGGCCGCGCCGCCGAAGGAGAACAAGCGCCCCTTCGAGTCCGGCTTCGGCTTGGGGATGTCCCACCCGCGCCCGATCATGCAGTCCCTCCAGCGCAGGTAGGCCTTGTTCTGCTTCTTGACCTCGGCCGGCGACATCGAGTCCTGCGCCTTCTGGGCGTCCTGCATGGACTGGACGATGTTGGTCTTGGCCGCGCACGTCGAGAGGTCGTCGAGGTAGGCCGGGTCGTTCGTCGGCGAGTCGGGGTTCGCCTGGTCGGGCACGCCGCGGAAGCTGGTGCCCCGGTCCTTCAGGCACTGCATGAAGTCGCCGCCCGACTTGAAGAACGCCGTCTGCGGGTCCTCCTCGGCGAGCGGCACGGTGTCGTCGGTGGCCGTGGCGGCGCCCGTCGGCGTGGCGGTGGCGACGTCACCCGCCGGCGTGGCCGGCCGGCTCACCCCGTGGGTGGTGACCTTCCAGCCCGGCGGCAGCTTGATGTCGAGCTGCCCGGCCGAGATGACGTCATCAGGCCGGGACGCGCCGTCCCCGCACCCGGCGAGGAGCACGGGCAGGAGCAGGAACGCGACGAACACCCCCCGGCGGAACATCCCGGTCGACGGTACGGACGGGCGGGCCTCCCGTCGATGGCCCGTTCAGGTGGGGCGCGTCACCGCCCGCCGAAGGTGGCGATCAGGAGGGCGTTGAGGATGTCGGCCCGCTCCCACTGGAGGAAGTGGCCGGCGCCGGGGACGACCAGCGGGCCGATCCGATCGGCGAACGCGATCTCGCAGGCGTGGACGAAGTCGTCGCCGACCACGTGGTCGTCGGGGCCGTAGAGCACGAGCGTGGGGACCTGGACCGGGCCGAACGTCATCGGCATCTCGGGCATGGGCCGACCGTGGGCGAGCTGGTAGGGCGCCCACGACGCCCGGATGCGATCCTCGGCGGCGAACGGCTCGGTCATGAAGTCGACCTGCTCGGCCGTGAACGTCCCCGGCGAGGCCCAGAGCCGGCTCGTGTACATGGCGGCGATCCACTGCCGGCGGGCGGCGTCGGTCGGGAGCATGGCGGCCAGCTCGTCGGGCCGGCGGCCCTGGAGGTCCTGGTAGTCGCCCGTGCCCATCGGGCCGCCGGCGAGGGCGCTGAAGGTCGAGAGGTCGAGGCCCTCGGTGGGCGGCGGCACCGTGTTGAAGAAGCACAGCCGGTCGACGAAGCCCTCGAACCGCTGGGCCAGGTCGACGGCGACCGGCCCGCCGAGGTCGCCGGCCACGACGGTCACCCGCTCGTGGCCGAGGTGGTCGTGCACGAGGGCGTGGATGTCGCGGCTGTAGCGGACGAGGTCGTAGGCGTCGTCGGGCGAGAGGTCGCTGTCGCCGTAGCCGCGGAGGTCGGGGACGATGACCTCGAAGCCGGCGTCGGCGAGGGGCTGCACGTTCCGCCACCAGATCCGCTTGGTCTCGGGGTAGCCGTGGATGAGGACGATCGGCGAGCCACCCACGCCCTCGTGCAGGTAGGCGGCCTGGAGCCCGTCGAGCACGGGCCCCTGGTGGACCTCGAACGCGTCGAAGGCCGGGGTCGCCTGCGCCGGGCGCAGACGAGGGTCGTAGGCCACTACGCCGCCAGTTCGACGATGTCGCCGGGGCCGAGCTTCCGGGACGCGATGCCCTCGAAGCCGTTGCCGCCGGTGTAGGTGTCCTCGCCGGTGAAGAGGCCCTCGGCGTCGATGGGCCAGAGCGTGGCCATGCGGGCCTCGTACAGGTAGAACGCGGCCTCGTCGTCGACGGCGATGCCGCGGGCGGCCAGCGTCGAGCCGGGGTACGCCATGCGCATCACGCCCTCGGTGAGGATGCAGTGCTTGTCGACCACGAGGCGGTCGATGGCGAACTGGAGGCGGGTGGCGCCCGAGGCGATGAAGTCCTCGTAGAACTTCCGCACCGCCGCCTTGCCCCGCGGGTTGGTCTCGGGCGGGGCGCCGTAGGCGTCGTAGTGGGCGTCCTCGGCGACGGTGGCCATGAGCGTGTCGAGGTCGCCGGCGGCCTCGGCCTTCATGTGCAGGAGGAGCAGCTCGAGGTTGCGGCGCAGCGTCGGATCGGTCTCGGCGGCGAGGCGCTCCTCCACCACCGACCACGTGAGGTTCTGGTCGATCACAGGCTGCCCTGTCGGTTCGCTGGCGCTCATCCGGCGGAGCGTAGGTGTGACCGATGTCGGGTTGACCGAATCATGACTGAGTCCTGATACTGGTGCGATGACTGGATCCCAGACTGGACCTTCAGGCCGGTACACGATCATCAGCTCCGACTGCCACGCCGGGGCCAACCACGCCACCTACCGCGAGTACCTGGCGGACGAGTGGAAGGACGAGTTCGACGCCTGGCGAGGCGGCTACAAGAACCCCTTCCGCGACCTCCAGGACGACGGCCGCACCCGCAACTGGGACGACGAGCGCCGCATCAGCGAGCAGGACGCCGACGGCATCGTCGCCGAGGTCGTCTTCCCGAACACGGTCCCGCCGTTCTTCCCGACCGGCCAGGTCGTCGCCCCCGCCCCCAAGAACGACGACGACTTCCCCAAGCGGCTCGCCGGGCTCCACGCCCACAACCGCTGGCTCTCGGACTTCGTGGGCGCCCACCCCAAGCGCCGGGCCGGCCTGGGCCAGATCTTCCTGAACGACGTCGA